>JAQVYA010000021.1 GCA_028708865.1 Desulfovibrio sp.
CTGCCGCCGCTCGGGCTTTACTGCTCAATCTCTCCTGGAAGCATGTCCCCGGGCGCGCGAGAGCGCGTCCGGTAAACGGGATTCCAAAGGGCCACGGGCCCTTTGGCCGCCGGAGGCATTGCCTTTTGTCTTTGGTTTACAGGCAATTGTCCTGGCTCATGGCTTGATCAACAATCATGTGCGCTATTCTGACGATTTGACAGGTCGGGAACTTCCTTTCTAATGTTCAGGGGAAAAATCTATTTCACTTCCTTTGTTAGTAGGCGGTGAATGTGTTGAAAAGTGCCGGATGGTCCTTAAAATCAAAATAATTTTGATTTTATCGGGAAAAACATAATCTTTTATTGTGGTTGGAATTGAAAGCGGTTCCAGGTATGCGTAAAGTTGCACTGAAACCAAAGGATCTGTTGCGAGCCCCCATGCCTCACGCTGGCTCTCAACTTTTCCACAAAGGATAGAAATCATGACTCAATCGCGCGGCTTTGATCCGTACCGCCGCAGCACTCCCGAGGAAATTTTGAGGCAGACTCGCATGTTTGAAGAGCATGAATGCTTTTCATTCATCCGCGCTTTGCCCGGTGGTGTATTTATTTTGAACGAAAACAGGCAAATCGTGTATATGCACCCGCGGAGTGAAGCACTGCTCGGCGGCCGGAGCATTGACGACTGCCTTGGCATGCGCATTGGCGAGGCCCTGGGCTGTGTCAACTCCCGGTTGGAAAGGGACGGTTGCCAGACCAGCAAATTTTGCGCTTACTGCGGGGCTATCAAGGCCATGGACGGCAGCGATCGCGATGGTGAAGGGCGTGAAGAATGCCATTTGATCCGAACGGTGGGGGAGCGAACCGAGACGCTTTGCCTGGATGTTTTGGCGGTGAAGGTTGCTTCTTGCCGGGAGTGCTATTGCGTGTTTTCCGTGCAGGATCAGACCGAGGCCCGCGAACTTAAGGCGCTGGAACGGTTTTTCTTTCATGATGTGCTCAATTTGGCGGGCGGCGTGCGTAATATGCTGGAAATATTGGAGCCGCAACTTACGAAGATAAACCCTGGCGTGACCCAGACCTTACGCCGCGCCACGGGGCGGCTTGTGGACGAGATCGTGGTGCAGAAGAAATTGTCTCAGGGCAAGGACAGTGAGTTGGCTGTGCAGGAGGAGCCTCTCCGCACCCGGCGCATGGCCGAGGATCTGCTTTGGCTTTACCAGGGGCACTGGCCCAATGGTCCGCGCATTGCTTTGGATGACGGCTTTGAGGATCTGGTTTTGGAATCGGACAGGGCGCTTTTGGAGCGGGTGCTGGGCAATATGATCAAGAATGCGGCTGAGGCTTCCGCCCGGAGCCAGGGCGTGACCGTGGGCTGCACGCTCACGGAACGGGCTGTGCGGTTTTGGATTCAGAATGAGGATGTATTGCCCCGCTCGGTGCGGCGTCAGATTTTCCGCAACAGCTTCAGCACCAAAGGCAAGGGGCGCGGCCTCGGCACACACAGCATGAAGCTTTTAGGCGAACAATACCTTGGCGGTGTGGTGGATTTTGAGTCCGAGCAAGGGATAGGCACGGTGTTTTATCTGGAGCTGCCCCGGGCCAAGGTGGTGCCGGATGAACGGGCGCGCCTGGGGGTGAAGTCGGTTTCACCGGCGTAATGTCTTTGGGGCGGTACGCAAGGTCTTGCCCTGCGAAGGAATTGAAAGGAATCCGGCCGTTATGGCGACCGGATTCCTTTTATATTGGGCGGGTGAGTATCAAAAGTGTTCGAAATCGTCGGATTCCAGGGCGTCGGTGTTGGCCTTGTCTTGAATCGCCTTGGGCTTTTCGCGGGTGACGCGAAGCTTCCCCGAGGTCCCCTGGGAGACCTCGACCTGGAAGAAGGCCACGGAATCACGCAGCTGGCGGGCTTGATGGCTGATGGTGGCGGACGTGGAAGCGGTCTGCTCCGAGGCTGAAGCGTTTTGCTGGATCACGCCGTCCAGTTCCTGAAGTGCGTTGTTGACCTGTGTGGCTCCTGTGGATTGCTCGGCGCAGGCTGCGGAAATGTCCTGAATCAGTTCCGCGGTGCGCTGGATGCCGGGCACCAGTTGGGCCAGCATTTGTCCTGCCCTGTCAGCCACGTCCACGCTGGAAGAGGAAAGGTCGCTGATTTCAGCGGCGGCCTGTCCACTGCGCTCGGCCAGCTTGCGCACCTCCGAGGCCACCACGGCAAAGCCTTTGCCATGCTCGCCTGCCCGGGCTGCCTCAATAGCCGCATTCAGGGCCAGCAGGTTGGTCTGCCGGGCAATATCTTCGATAATCTTGGTGCGCTCGGCAATATTTTTGAGGGCCTGGACCGCCTCGGCCACGGCCTCACCGCTTTTTTGCGCGTCGGTTGCGGCCTTTTCCGAAATCTCTTCGGTTTCCTGGGCATTATTGGCGTTCTGGCTGATGCTCCCTGCCATTTCCTCCATGGATGAGGAAACCTCTTCCACACTGGAAGCCTGCTTCACGGCTCCATCGGCCAGGCTCTGGGCCGCAGAGGTCAGCTCGGCACTGCCCGAGGAAAGGCGTTCCGCGGCCTGGTCCACGTCGCCCACCACTTCGGCGATGCGTTCGGTCATGGCGTCCAGGGCATCGGCCACTATGCCCATTTCATCACCGCGCCCCATGTGCAGACGGTGGGTGAAGTCGCCCTCACGCATGCGCCGGGCCAGCGACATGATCCGCTGGAGCGGCCGGAACACCAGTCGCGAGAGCAGGACCCAGAGGGCCATGGCCACCAGCAGGAGAATGGTCAGGGTTTCGGCGGCAAGGAAGAGGTTGGCGCGTTGCAGATCCGCCTGGAGCTGTTGGAGCGAGGTGGTGATGACGAAAGCACCGTGCATTTCCCCGCTACGCCAGCCTTCCTTGATGCCGCCCAGGGGGTCTTTTTCGCCTTTGGGGTCGCCATGGCAGGAAAGGCAGTCCGGAGTCAGGTGGATGGCGCGGAAATAGCTGATGCTGTCCGGCTCCCGCAGTACGTACTCCTTGAGGTCGTTGTCGCGCATGTGTTCAAGCACGCCCCGCTCCGTTTCCGTGGGGGTGTTCTGGGCGTTGCGCGGTGCGATCTTGGGGACGCGGAATTCGTACCCGCCCTCTTCGGCGTTGACCCGGGCCATATTGATGGCCGTGATGATGGGGACGGCCTGGAGCAGCTGGTCCTCGGGCAGTTCGTCAAAGGGACGGATAATGCCCAGCTCCAGCTTGTGGGCCATTTCGTTTCGTCCGGCCTCGGCCATGAGTAGAATACCCTGGCTTTTTTCCAGGATGGCTTCTTCGGCATTGGTAGAAACTAGGTGGGAATTTTGTACCGCCAGGATAAGGGCCACCACCAAGGGGCCGGCCAGGGCAATGACCAGAATTTTCCACTTCATGGACAAGGTACGAAACATGCGGGCTCCTGCATTGTGACGTGGTTTTTCCCGGTGGCGGAAGGTTGGCGACGAAGGTCGGCTACCTGCCCGGTCACACGCAACGGTACGGCATCTTGCGGTCCGTTGCTGTTATAATTCCACTTTCCGCAGGGCGGAAGGGGCCGCCGATTTTTACCCGTGGCGTAGCTCCCGTCCCTTGAGCATCCCGAAGCACCCGGCGAGCATCATGTCTCCGCCGGGCGCGGGGAACGTTACCTCCGCGCCCTGGAGCAGGTGTCGGCGGGGGCCGAGTACATAGGTGGGGGTGAACCCCCGGGCCGCTTCGGGCAGGTCCAGGGTCAGGCAGCCATGACCCCGGTCCTCGAATACTTCGTCCATGGGCAGGCTTCCGGTGCGAAAACGTTCCAGGTGGGCCTGGAGCCGGGCCGCGTCCACAAGGCCGGTATGGTGTTCGTACACGCCCCAAATGCGTTCCTGATAGATGAGGAAGGCAATCAAATGGCTGTTGCCCACGTTGACCACGGTGATGCCCTGTGCGTGGCTGTGGGCAGCGATGGGGGCTTCGTGCAGCGCTCCCAGCACGGCGGCGGCTCCGGTGTCCGCAACCAGTCCGCCGCCAATGGAGGCCTGAAGGTCGGCCAGCCGGGTCATTTCCGTGGGCACGTTGGAGTAGAGCAGGTCCGCCGGATTGCCGTGAGACTCCAGAAGCAGCCGCTTCCAGAGCGTGAACCGACCGAGCCGGTTGGAGCGCCCGGGGTGAAATCCGTGGTCCTGGGCGCAAGCCATGATTTGTGCGGGGCGTTCCAACCCGGCATGGTCCAGCAGGGTGTGCCAGAATTCGGGCACATAGTCGGCTAGGAGCACGGGTTCGTAGCCGTGCGGGCAGTCTTCCGCAAATTCAATGCCCTTGGCCCGGACCTGTTCGAGATCGTCGCCGATGGAGTAGGCGGCCGCCTGGGTTGCCGCCACAGGGCCGCCCGCGTCCAGGTGGGCTTGCAGGGCGCGGAAAAAGCCGCCGCCCATGTTGCGGCCGTGAAGCCACAAGGGGCGTCCCTGAAGCGCGTTGATGCGCCGGGCCACCATGCGGGCCGTGGAGGGCAGCACGAATTTGGGGCAGTTCTCCAATTCCAGACCGGGAAAATGGTAAAGCACATCCTGGGTACCGGAGCCGATATCGAGGATCAGGGTGGGGCCATGCATGGGGCGTCTCCGTGGTTGCTGGCGGTGGGTGGTGCTTGCGGTGTCGGCGCCGTCAGGGGCGGCGCCGAAAAACTCCGCAGAGAGTAGCACGGTCCGGCCCGGGGAACAATCAGGCCAGTTCGCGAAAGAGCCGGTCCATGACCCGCTTCTTGAGCCGGGCAAAGTCTTGGGACACGGTGACGGTGTGGTCCCGGGGGCGTTGCAGGTCCACGGGCACTTCCTCCACAAGGCGGCCCGGCCGTTTGGACATGACGTGCACGCGGTCTCCGAGCAGGATGGCCTCGTCAATATCGTGAGTAATGAACAGCACGGTGGCCTTTTCCTGCCGCCAGACGCGCAGGAGCTGCTCCTGGAGCTGGAGCCGGGTTTGGGCGTCCAGGGCACCAAAGGGCTCGTCCATGAGGAGCATGCGGGGTTTGTTGGCCAATACGCGGGCAATGGCCACCCGCTGCTGCATGCCGCCGGAAAGCTCCTTGGGCAGGGCGTTTTCAAATTCCTCAAGGCCCACCATGGCAATATAGTGCCGGGCCGTGTCCGCGCGTTCGGCCGGGGAAACGCCTTTGATGCGCAGTCCGAATTCCACGTTCTTGCGCACCGTGAGCCAGGGGAACAGGGTATAGGATTGGAAGACCATGCCCCGCTCGGCTCCCGGGCCGGTTACGTGTTCGCCCTCCAGGGTCACGCTGCCCGAGGTGGGGCGTTCCAGTCCGGCAACGATGTTCAGCAGGGTGGATTTTCCGCAGCCGGAAGGACCCACCACCACGGCAAATTCCCCCCGGCCCACGTTCAGGTCGGTGCTGTCCAGGGCGGTGACGGCCTTGTCGCCCTGTCCAAAGGTTTTGGTCAGCTTGTCGATGTGCAGCATGGTTATTTGATCGCCTTGTCGCTCCAGGGCACGGCCAGCCGCGTGAGCAGCTTGAAGCCCCAGTCCGTAAGCAGTCCGAGCAGGCCGATGATGATCAGTCCGGCAAAGATGCGGTCAATGGCCAGAAAGCGCTGGGCGCGCAGAATCATGTAGCCCAGCCCCGAGTTGGCGGCCACCAGTTCGGCCACCACCAGGTAGGTCCAGGCCCAGCCGATGGTGATGCGCAGGTCGTCCAGGATGCCGGGCAGGGCTCCGGGCAGGAGCACGAGTCGGTATGCCTGGGAACGGCTGGCCCCCAGGGTGTAGGCGGCGCGGAGCAGGTCCTTGGGCACGCGGGAGACCGTGTCCGCCACCATGAGTACGAGCTGGAAAAAGGTGCCGAGGAAGATGACCGCGAATTTTTGCGCGTCCCCGATGCCGAAGTAGAGCAGGGTCAGGGGCACAAGGGCCACCACAGGAAGGTACCGGGCGAACTCCATGAGTGGTCCGGCCGTGGCCGCTACCCGGCGGGAGGTGGCGATGGCCGCTCCCAGAGGGACGCCCGCCACAGCGGCCAGGGCCCAGCCCACCATGACGCGGTAGGTGGAGTCCCACGTGTATTGCCAGAGGATGCCTTCCTCATGCATGGCCCCGAACGCAGCCAGCACGGCTTCGGGACGGGGCAGAAACAACGGTTTGACCACGCCGGACCAGCTCAGGCCGTACCAAATCAGGCCCAGGAACAAAAAGGTCAGCAGGCCGAGTCCCACAGTGCGGATCGGCCTGCGTCTGGTGTGCATGGGTTGCATGTCAGCGGGCAGCCGCCTGGACGTACTGATCCGTTACCAGGGCGTCCACGTCCAGCGGACGGCTCAGGATGCCCTTGGCCTGCCAGAAGCTTCCGGCGCGTTGGGCCACCTCAAAGATATTGTTGGCCGCGTTGCGGTCAAAGAAGTCCAGGTTGCCGGCTTTGTCAAAGAAGGTCACGCCCGAGGCCATGGCCGCCATGTCGGACGCGGGCAGCCCCATGGCCTTGCCCATGATGGCGTTGCCCTGGTCCGGGTGGGCGGCGTACCATTCCACGGCCTCGAACCAGGCCTTGGTCAGGCCCACGGGCGCTTCGGGATGGGCTTCGGCAAAGGCCTTGCGCAGCACAAAAACGTCCACGATGGTGCGGGGGTAGTCGCTGGAATCCACGAGTACGTGTCCGCCCTCGCGCTGGCCCGCGTTGGTGAGCCAGGGCTCCCAGGTCACGGCCGCGTCCAGACGGCCCGCCACAAAGGCGGCTCCCGCATCCGAGGCGCCCATTTCCATGATGTTCACTCCGGTCTCTTCCACTCCGGCGGCGTGGAGCGCGGTGAGGAAGAAGAAATAGGAGGTGGAGGATTTGTCCAGACCAATGGTCCGGCCCTTGAGATCGGCCAGGGTCTGGATGCCGGGACCGGCCACAATGCCGTCCCCGCCCGTGGATTCGTCCATGGCGAAGAGCACCACTTCGTCGGTGCCCTTGGCAAAGTGGATGACTTCGCGGTCCAGCACGTTGCCCAGGCCGTCGATGTTGCCTGAGGCCAGGGCAGCGGCGTACTGGGATTCATCCTCAATGATCAGCAGCTCTACATCCAGGTCATATTTGTCAAAAAATCCCTTTTCCTTGGCGATATACAGCGGGCCGTAGCCCACCCAGGTGGCATGGGCCACCTTGACGGTGGTCCGGGCCAGGGCCGGGGCCGCGCAGAGCGTGACGGCCAGGGCCGCGAGCAGAAGCAGTCGCTTCATGAAAGTCCCTCCTGATAAAAAGATGGTGCCGGGCGGCGTTGTGCGCCCCCAACCTACAAGCAGGCATGGAAAATCGCAACCCGGCTGTGGGTTTTCCGCGTGCAGGGCTGGGCAACGCGCCAATTTGGCGCACGCGCCGGATTCATCCGCGAAAAATGATTTTTTAGGGTGGGAATCTTTACATGGAGCCGTGTTCATTGGGCCGGGCGTCAGTAAAAAGCAGCGGCCGTGCCGAGCGGGCACAAAAAAAACAGCCCTGGCCCGGAGGGGTCAACGCTGTTTTGGGTGCGTGGTTTAAAGAAATGATCAACGCGGGATCAGGCTTCGGGAGCGTGCCTCTGGGCGCGTACGTCCAGCACCGCGCTGTAAAACCCGCTCAAAAAGAGGGCCTCGCTGGTGATTTTGAGGACTTCTTCCAGCCCGCCCACAATGGCGTAGGCTAGGTCGCCCGCACCGGGGCCCAGCAGCCAGAGAAAGAAATCGGGGCGGTTGGAGGCCATGTCCGCGGCCACGGAAAGGAACAGGGCCACGAATCCGATTTGCAGCAGCCGGAAGCAGCGGCGGAAGCGCTTGATTTCCGCAAAATAGAACCAGAGCACAGCCAGCCCGATAAGGCCGTACAGTCCAATGAGCATGTCGTCCAGGCGGCTGGTCCAGCCGGTGACCTGAATGGCGAAAAGCTTATGAAAGGAGCGGTCCAGGCCTTCGTGAATCAGGGCCTTTTCGTCCACGGCCAGGAAGGCGAACCCCGAAGCGATGAGCAGCCAGATGGTGCTGTGATTTTTGAGCCGCCAGGGGCCCGGTGCGCGGCGCACCTGCCAGAGCCGGAAGCAAACCAGGCTGATCAGGGCCAACTGGCAGACCGAAAGCATGGTCACAATGCCGTTTTCATCAAAGGGGTGATGTTTGTAGACCTGAAAGATCAATTCCAGGCTTACGCCGACTGCGCCGATGCCTGCCAGGGACCAGAGCGTCACGCCCAGAGTCGGGCCGCGATCCCGGCCGAGCAGGGCCCAGGCCAGCCCGCAAAAGGCGAGCAAAGGCACCAGGTGCAGGTAGGAGGCCCGGGCATAGTAATGGGCATTGTCCAACGTGAGCAGGGCCACGAGGAGCACGAGAACAGCAGTGCAGATATTGCGGTACATGAGACACACCTACGGCAAGAAGTGATGAAAAGATCACGCCTACGTAACCAAAGCGTGACAAAATCACAAGTTGCCGGGGCAGTCCCGGGCAGCCGCCAGGGCGGCTAGTAGACGCGCGTGCCCAAAGGGGCGTCCCGCTCGGGCTGGATCAGGACCACCCCGGCGCGGTCATGGCTGTCCACCCCGAGGGTGAGCACTTCGGACATGAAATCCGCAATCTGTCGGGGCGGGAAGTTGACCACGCAAAGCACGAGCAGCCCTTCCAGATCTTCGGGGCGGTATTGTTCCGTGATCTGGGCGCTGGATTTTTTCACCCCCAGTTCTTCTCCCAGATCGATCCACAGCTTATAGGCGGGCTTGCGCGCTTTGGGAAAGGGTTCGGCCCGGCGGATCATGCCGACGCGCATGTCCACCTTGCAAAAGTCTTCAAAGCTGATCTCAGGGCTGATGGCGGAATGAAATCCTGTGGCGGCCATGGGTTCCTCCGTAAGGGGTTCGTCGGCCCCGGCATGGGGCGTGGGCGTTCAGGGATGCCGCGTCCGATATTGACGCGGCCTTCAGCATGAAGCACAGTCCGGACATGGAAATCATCGTCTGGATTTTGCTGTTTTTCGTACTGGTTTTGCCTGCGGTTTTTTATTTGGTCAGCATAGCGGCCAATGGGCTGCATGGCAATCTTGGACGCATCCGTTCCAGCTCGGGCCCGCTGTGTTTCGGGCTGGTGCGGGGCTGGTGCAACGCGGCCTGGGCCACTGTACTCATGGCGGCCACGTATCCGTTGCAGCGCGTTCTGGCCCGCCGGGGTTCAACAACAAAAGAGCCTGAAACCGGAAGCGCGGCCCCGGTGGTCCTGGTGCACGGATTGTATCACAATCATGCGGCCTGGTGGCTTTTTGGCCGCTGGCTTGCCGGTCTCGGGTACGGCAATCTTTATACCGCGGCATACGGCAGTTTTACGCGGGAGTTTCCCGAGGCGGTGCAGGTGGTGGGGCGCGTGGTGGAGCGGGCCTTGGCCGAGAATCCGGGCCGCAAGGTGCTGCTTTGCGGCCACAGCTTGGGCGGCTTGGTGATTCGGGCCCTGCTGGCGGACGAGCGCTTTCGGGGCCGGGTGGCGGCCGTGGCTACCTTGGGGACGCCGCACCACGGCAGTTTGTTGGGCTTTGTGGCGTTGGGCAGGTTGGGTCGCAGCCTGCGCCCAGGCTCCTCCATGCTGCAACGGCTTGATGCGTTGCCGGAACTGGAGGACGTGCCCCGACTGTCCTTTTACACGCCCCTGGACAATATGGTCATGCCCGAGTCGTGCCTGCGCGTGGGGCGGCCGGGCTGGAAGGAAGATTTGCTGCCCCTGAAGGTGAGCCATGTGGGCATGATTTACCATCGTCCCCTGGCCTTCCGAGTGGCCGCGTTTTTCCGGACCGTGGAGGCCGGGGCAGCTTGGCAATTTCAGCCTTCGTAGACGGCGGAATCGGCGGAGCGTACTTGAGGCGGACTGGGACGGTTGGTTGCGGGCTGAGGCGGTTCCGGAAAAACGCGTTCTGTTGCTGGTAGCTGAGCCGCATCAGCAATGATTGAAAGGCTGCGGCTGGTACCGTGCCTGGACATTTTGTCACAGGCGGCAAGGCCGGAAAAAGGTATGCAGAGCCGCGTCCACGGCGTTTCCCATACTGCTGCCAAAGAAAACAACAAGGGCCATGCAACGTTTTGTTGCATGGCCCTTGTTGCGGCGGGGAGAGTCGATCAGTTGCCGATCAGTTTGCCGAGCATCTCTTTGAGTTCTTCGGGGCGGAAGGGCTTGGTGATGAAGGCGTCCACTCCGGCATTTTCCGCCAGTCCACGCTGGGAAGCTTCTTTTTCCGTGGTGACCATGACGATGGTCACGGATTCGTGGTCCGGATCATTGCGGATTTGTTCCACCAGCTGCATGCCGTCCATGACGGGCATGTTCATGTCCGTGACCACGAGGTCCACACTGCCCTGGGAAAGAAGGTGGTCCATGGCCTCCTGCCCGTTGGCCGCCAGGGCCACGTCAAAGCCGAGGTCGCCCAGAATGGCGCGGTGCAGGGCGAGCATGGACCGGGAATCGTCCACGGCCAGGGCGCGGCGACCGGTGCTTTGCGCGGCTTCGGCCTCGGCCAGGCGTTGCAGATCTGCGGCGGAGCGGTCCGAGCCGATGCGCTCCAGGGTCTGGCGGAACGCGTCGTGGATTTCATCGTCCCGCGACTGTACCAGCACGTCCATGAGCTGCCGGGCCGCGGGCTCGTCGTCATGCAGGGTCTGGAATAGGTTGACCGCCTTGGAGGAGATCACGGCCTCGGCCAGCCGCCGGGCCTGTTCGTCGTCACGGTGCAGGCGGTCCAGCAGGGTCCGGATCATGCCGGGATTCACATGTCGTTCCAGCCCGCCCACCACGGCCATGAGCAGCAGCTCGTCCGGCTCGCTGAGTCCGTCCATGAGGCAGACCAGATTTTTCATGGTGCCGATGCGGCCCATGGCTTCGTAAAAGGCGTACCGCACGTTGGCGGTATCGGCCTGGCCGCGGTCAAAGGCATCCACCAGCCCGTTGCCGCCGCTGCGCAACTCGGTGAACCCGATGACGTTGGCGGCCAGGATGCGCACATCCTCGTCCGGGGAATAGAGGGATTCCAAGAGGGCGGGGATGGCTTTTTCGCCCAGTTCCACCATCACGTCCGTGATCAGCCGTCGGGCAATGGGGTTCTTGTGGTGCAGGTGCGAGGCCAGGAATTGGACGGCCTCGTCCGTTGCCAAGTCGCCCAGGGCCTGAATGGCCTTCCAGGTGGGCACGTCGCAAGTCTGGTAGCGGTCTCCCGTGAGGCTGCGGCGGACCACCTCCTTGAGCCAGGGCAGGGCGGAAACGTCGCGGAAGTGGCCGCACATTTCGATGCTCAGGCCCGAGGCCAGGGGGTCTGTGGAAGCGAGGTGTTTGCGGAAGGCGGGTAGGGCCGCCGGGTCATTGATTCTCGCCAGGGCGGTGAGGCATTCCAGGGCCAGATCCTGGTCCTGGGTTTCCTCGGCCAGGCGGGTCAGCGGCTCCACGGCTGAGGCAAAGCGGTGCTCTCCCGCGGTGCGGATGCACAGGGTGCGCAACTTGCAATCCTGCTGCCCGAGGCACTCCACGGCGTAGGGCTCGTTTTCCGCCAGCAGGGCGTTGAGCGCAATGACCACCATGGAATCCACCGAGGAATCTCCAATGGGATTTTCAAACAGTTCGAGCAGGCCGGGCAGGGCCTCGGCCGGGCGGTTGGCCGCCAGGTCGTTGAGCAGGGTGATCTGCTCCAGAAAATCTTTATCGCGAAACCCGTCCAGGATGCTCATGGATTCATCTGATCCTTTGTGGGATTATTCAATACAGAATTCAATGGTGAATGCGCCGAAAGCCGCCGTGAAGGGAATGGCCATGATGGGCCCGGAGCTGACGTGGGAGATGGTATGATTGTCGCCCATGATCACGGTGGGGGTGGACCCCTGGAAGGAGTACCCCTGCTGGGACAGACCGGCGCGGGCCTGCCCGGAGACCATGTTTACGATTTCCCCCACGGCGTCCTTCACGTCCTCCACGATGTTCTGCACATCCTCGCCGAGCATGTTTTTGACGATGGTGATGGCCAGGGCCTTGTCAAAGGTGATGGACACGCTGCCGCTTTTTTCGCCGGTAAAGCCGACAAGGCCGGTCACGTCGCCTTGGGCCACGTTGTTCTTTTTGACGTAGGGCCGTCCCGCCTCGGGCGTAATCATGGCCATGGTGGACAACACGTCCACCGCCGCCTTGATAAAGGGTTTTGCCAGTTCCACATCCATTCGAAGCGTCTCCTCCGCGTGAAAATCCAGGATCGACCCCCTGCGGCCCCCACCGCATGTCCCATGGGACAAGGGAACAGATACAAAGCAAGTCTGCAACATCTACCTTCCGGAGGATAGAAAGGTCAAGTGGGCAGGTTGGTTGTCGGGGTTGCGTCCAGAGCGGCGCGAAATCCGGAAAGTTCTGCAAAGTGCGATGCATCGGGACCTTCGCGCCTGTCCCCTTGGTCCACTTGCCCGGGCCGCAGGAGGAATTATCTTTTATGAAGGGAGCCTGTTGCCGTCTCGGGGAAATTCCCTACCGGGACAATCGACTCGTGGACGTTTTTCCCGCAAGCGGGCATACTGGAAACCGGAGGTACGGAGATGACCTGGAAAATTCATCCCATCGTGGTCGGCACCAAAGTGTTCGACAAGAGCATGATGACCTATCAGTACAACCAGGGGAAGGAATTCGTGATTCCCCTCTACGTCTGGTATCTGGAGGGCGGAGACAAGACCGTGCTCGTGGATACCGGGGAGATGCACCCCATCCGCTCGGAAGACCGGGAAAAGGCCATTGGTGCGCCCATCCGCACCTTTGAGGAGGGGTTAGGTGAATTCGGGCTCCAGCCCGAGGACGTGGACGTGGTGCTGCACACCCATCTGCACAACGATCATTGCGAAAACGACTACAAATGCGTCAACGCCAAGATTTACGTGCATGAAAAGGAGTTGGAAAACATCCACAATCCGCATCCACTGGATTACCGTTATCTTGAGGACTTTGTGGAGGACGTGGAAGAGGCCGGGCAGATCGTCCCTCTGGACCGGGATACCGAGGTGCTGCCGGGCATCCGCATGATCCACACTCCGGCCCACACCGAAGGGGGCATGTCCGTGCTCGTGGAAACACCCGGCGGTCCGGTGCTTATCTGCGGATTTTGCACCATTGACGAAAATCTGAACCCGCCGCCCGCCATTCGCGGCATGGAAATGGACGTGATCCCTCCGGGAACGCATCTGAACGTCAAGGAATCGTATGATATTTTGCTGCGTGCGCGGGACATGGCCGACCGCGTGCTGCCGCTGCATGAACCTCGTTTCGCGGCCATGCGGACCATTGAATAGCCCACGCACCATCACCAGAGAGGAACTGCAACGCCATGGCTGAAGACTTCAGAACCTTGTTGAAGGAAGCGTACCGCTCCCCGGACGGCTGGGGCCGCACCTATGAGGAACTCAAAATCGGGGGGGTCTTCACCCTCTCGGTACAGGCCAGCGACACCCACGCCAGCAAACCCGAGGAAGTTCTCGACGATCCGTTCGGCTACGAAGCCTTTGAGGTTACGTTGTCCCAGGACGATGCTCCGTTCATCGACACGCCGGGCAAAGGCGCCTGGGATGAACTCAAGGCATTGCCTTGGGCCGAGCGGTTTGAACGGGGCTACATCGCGGGAGTGCGCATCGCCGAATACCTGCCCGTGGCCGAGGTACAGCTGGTCTATGATGATCTGGCGGCCTATGCGGAGCGAAAAAAGGGCTGAGCCCGTCGAATCCGTTGAAATGATCCGGCCCCGGAGGAACTGCGGTTCTTCCGGGGCCGTTCTTTTTTTTGGGGCGCGGCCCGCCTAACCGAGCAGGGGAAGCAGGGTGGGAACCCAGTTTTTGAGCATGGTCAAGACAACGATGAAGACCAGGGCGGGCAGCAGGTTGGCCAGTTTGATGGCCTTGAGGTCCAGCAAGTTGATGCCGATGCCGATGATCAGCACGCCGCCCGTTCCCGTTAGCTGGGCAATGACCTCAGGCGAAAACCAGTGTTGCAGGAATCCGGCGAAGATGGTCAGGGTGCCCTGGTAGATCAGGACGGCCACAAAGGAAAAGAGCACGCCCAGACCGTAGGAGGCGGCCAAGGCAATGGAGGCGAAGGCGTCCAGCACGGACTTGGTGTACAGCAGGGTGCGGTCGCCCCGGATGGCTTCGTCAAACGAACCGATGATGGCCATGGCGCCGATGCAGAAAATGAGCGAGGCCGTGACCAAACCTTCTGTGAACCGTTCGTTTTTGGATCGCACCAGAACCTTGAGCTTGTCGCCCAGGGAATCCAGCCAACGGTCTAGGCGCATCAACTCGCCGGCAATGCCGCCGAGGAGCACGGCGAAAATCACCAGGAGCATGTCCTCGGTCTTGAAGGCCATTTGGAAGCCGATGACCAGTACGCATAGGCCCAGCCCCTGGAAGACGATGATCCGGATACGGTCGGGGAAACGGTTGTGCAGCAGCAGGCCGCACACGGAACCGAGGACGATGGCCAGGGCATTGACCAGGGAACCCAGGGGCATGATCATGGGAATCTCCGGGCTTGGGAGTGCAGGTAAGCGGGACGCGGCCGCCGGGACAGGAGTCGCGGCTCGCAAGGCATTCATCTCAAGCCGGGTAGATAGCCTGTTGCGGTTTGGCGCGCAAGCGTAGACCCAAAAAGAAGGCGTATTTACGATTGTGGCAAAGTTTTTACTTGACTCCTTTCAGGAGGCGTATATAGGTAACGGGTCTTGGGAGAGAACGGCGCGGCGCGCCCTGCACGGAGCAGGGAATTTTAGTCGCGTGCGGCCCTCCTATCCTTTCTTTTTTCGAGGTAATTCGATTTGTCCAAGAACATTTATGTCGGCAATCTGCCCTGGAGCTCCACTGAAGGCGATGTTCGCAGCGCTTTCGAGCAGTATGGTGAAGTCCTTTCCGTCAAGCTCATCGAAGACCGTGAGACCGGCCGCCCCCGTGGTTTCGGTTTCGTGGAGATGGAAGACGCCGGTGCCAATGAGGCTATTGAAGCCCTCAACGGCAAGAACTTCCAGGGCCGTGACCTGAAGGTCAACGAAGCCAAGCCCCGCGAGCCGCGTCCGCGTTACTAGCCTCCTCGGCTGGAACGTGCGGCAAGCCCGCGATCAAGGCCCGCTCCGGCGGGCCTTTTGCTTTTTGGGAGGATGGCGGGCTCGGCCGGAGAATCAGCAGGCCCCGCAGGGAAAATACGGATGCCGAGAGGACCATGTGAGATTTCTCCCGGGCTTTCGTATTGACACTCCGGCCTCATTCTCATAAATAAACGACTTCCACATGCCGGGGTGGCGGAATTGGTAGACGCAGCGGACTCAAAATCCGCCGGGGGCAACCCCTTGAGAGTTCGAGTCTCTCCCTCGGTACCAGAGAGCAACTAAGCCCTTGGATTCACGTAAGTGTCCAGGGGCTTTCTCTTTTTTGCTTCCTAAATGTTGCACCGGGAGGCATGGAAGACGTGGCAAAACAAACCTCACAGCTCGTTGGGATATAAGCCGCCAACAGAAAGAGGGCAGACGAATATAATCTAGGTTGCAGACTGGTTAGATAATCGAAAGTTTAGCCGACAAAAAAGCATCCAAGCCTTTAAAAACAAAATATTCGCCAGTTACCCATTCACGGTGGCGCATGAAGCGCGTCGTGCATGATGATTGTCATCTTGACATGTTGGCATGCGCAAGCGGAAGGCGGACGCAAAACCGGAAACGAGGTACCTTGCCCCGCCTTCGCCGGTCGCTGAAAATACGCCACGCGGCCCGGCGGCGGGTGTGCCGTCGGGTTTCAGCCGTCCTTATCCGAGCACGGTCTGCAGGCGGTCCGAAATGGTTCGTGACACCGCGATCACGTGCGCGGCCAGCTCCTGGACGCGCTCCTTCCGCACCTGCAGGCCGGAAACCGTCACTGCGGCCACCACCTGGCCGCGGTTGATCAAGGGGGCGGAGATGCACGTCAGTAAATCGTTGAACTCACGGTCATCAACGGCGTAGCCCTGCCTTTTCACCGTTTCCAGCTCCTCAAGGAAGCGCTCGCGCGAGGTGATGGTGTTCCTGGTGAACTCCACATATTCGAGCTGCTCCAGGGCTTTTTGGAACCGGACCCCCTTCATGAATGCCAACAGGATCTTTCCTGAAGCCGACGCATGGATGTAACTGTGCTTGCCGCTCAGGCTGGGCCCGAGGATGGAACCGATGGGCCGGTACTGGACCACGTAGTTCAGGCCCTCGTTTTCATAGAGCACCAGGGACGCGGCCAGATTAAGCTCGTCGCCCATGGTTTTGAGGTATTCCTTTGCGATGCCATATAAATCTTTGTCCTGGGCATAGGCTTCTCCAACCTCTCGGGCCGCCACCCCGATGGCGAACCGTTTGTTTGCCTCACGCAGAAAATGGGAGCGGCGCAGCGTGTGCACGATATCGAAGGCGCTCGTCATGGGAATGTCGAGGGCCGAGCTGATTTCCGAAAGGCTCATGCCACCGGGGGCGGAGGCTAGAAGCTTCAATATCTCGGTAGCCCTATGAACGGTGCGATTGTTCGCCATAAAAAATCCTATGTTGGAAGAGTTGCGGCCGCCTGAAGAAAAGTGGAGCAGCGCGGTGCGCACTTCGTGGACTTATCATGCGCACTGGTCGGAAAACCCGACGCTCCCCCAGTGGGAGTCCACTGAAGATCATTCTTCCCCAGACGACGTGGCCCGACGAGTCCAGGCTCGATTTTAAAACTCCGTGATCCCCTCCCAAAATCGGGAAGCTCTAAGTACGCCAGTCTGAACATCGTTTCAACAAAACCATTGTGCATGCTTCTCTCTTTGCCCCAGCGTGGGGGCAAAATCAACAATATTTTTCGTATATACGAAAAATTATTCCCATTTCCAAAAAACCGTTGACGACGGTTGTCGAGCGAGCCTATGGGTATCGAAAGTTCACAATGAATGAATCCATTGACTACAGTTCTGTCGAGTACAGAATACATTATTGGGACCTCGACATAGTGAAATGAGGCAAATCTTTGTTTGGAAAACTATAGAAAACGCATTTTCAACACGGATGAAGGAGCTTTCTGCGTGCGCAAGTCAAAATTGAGTGAATACAAGATGATTCAGCATCTTGAAAGGTGCAAGGGATGTGGGTTCTGCATCAGTCAATGCCCTTCAGATGCGCTGTATCTTTCAGAAAGCGTTAATTCCAAGGGCTATCCCGTCGCAAAGATAGACGAAGGCAAATGTACCAAATGCGCTATCTGTTACACGGTTTGTCCCGACTACGTTTTTGAACGGGTTAAAGGAGCTTAATATGCCACTCCAACTGATGAAGGGAAACCACGCATTATCCGAGGCGGCGGTTCGCGCCGGATGCCGCTTTTTCGGCGGCTACCCGATCACGCCCCAGAGCGAGATTCCGGAATACTTGTCCGCGCGCCTGCCCCAGTCGGGCGGAATTTTCTTGCAAGCTGAGTCCGAGCTTGCCGGGATCAACATGGTCTACGGAGCGGCCGCGGCCGGTTTCCGGGCCATGACCAGCTCATCCGGCCCGGGCTTCAGCCTGTTGCAGGAGGGCATCTCCTACATCGCCTCGGCCGAGTTGCCCGCGGTCATTGTGGACGTGCAGCGCTACGGCTCGGGCCTCGGCGACATCTCCCAGGCCCAGAGTGACTATTTCCAGGCCACCAAGGGCGGCGGTCACGGCGATTACAAGTGCATCGTCTTTGCTCCTGCCTCGGTGCAGGAAAGCGCGGACCTCGTGGTGGAGGCCTTTGACAAGGCCGAGGAGTATCGCAACCCTTGCATCATCCTCTCGGACGCGTCCATCGCCCAAATGGTGGAGCCGGTCCTCCTGCCCGAGGAGCGGGGCATCGACCCGGACAAAGCGTGGGCCGTGCGCGGCAAGCACGGCGGCGAATTCAAGCGTGTCACCTCAACCATGTACTACATCGAGGACTTCGACGCCTACATCAAGAACAAATATGACACCATGGCTCACAACGAGCAGCGTTGGGAATCCGTGCATACGGAGGACGCCGACGTGGTGCTCGTGGCCTATGGAATCAGCTCGCGCATCTGCAAGGAGGCCGTGAGCGAGGCCCGCGCCCAGGGAATCCGCCTGGGTCTCATCCGCCCCATCACCCTCTGGCCCTTCCCGGTGAATGCCTTTTCCGGGCTTGAACACGTCAAGGCCTTCATGACCGTGGAGCTGAGCGCCTTGCCGAGACTCGACGAGGACGTGAAGCTGGCCTGCGAAATGCGCGTACCTGTGCGCCACTTCCTCGGCGGCGTCAGCATTCCCGATTCTTCCGTCATCACTGAGGCGGCGATCGCCATATTGAAGGAACAAAGGTAGTTACATGGTTGAAAAACGCATTCCCCAATTGCTTGTGGAGGACAACAAGTTCTGTCCCGGCTGCGGCCACGGAAATATCAACCGTGTAGTGGCCGAGGTGCTGGAGGAAATGGGCCTGGCCGACACCACCGTGGGGTCTCTCGCGGTCGGGTGTGCCTGCCTGATGATGGACACCTTCGGCGTGGATTGGATCCAGGCGCCGCACGGCAGAGCCGCAGCCGTGGGCGTGGGCGTCAAGCGCGTACGCCCCGAGTGCTGTGTGTTTACCTATCAGGGCGACGGCGATTCCCTGGCCATCGGCCTGTCAGAGACCCTCTATGCGGCCATCCGCAATGAGAACATCACCGCCATCATCGTGAACAACGGCATCTTCGGTATGACCGGCGGCCAGATGGCCCCGACAACCCTGTCCGGGCAGCGCACCACCACCTCGCCCAAGGGTCGTGATGTGAGCATCACGGGCCAGCCTCTGAACATCGTGAATCAGTGTCGCCAACTGCCCATCGGCTATCTGGCCCGCGGCTCGGTGGCCTCGGCCAAGGACATCAACAAGCTGAAAAAGTACATCCGCGCCGCCTTTGAGACCCAGATGAGCGGCGGGGGCTACTCCTTGGTCGAGGTTCTCTCCCCGTGCCCGACCAACTGGAAGATGTCGCTGGAAAAGAGCCTTGAGCACATCGAAAACGATGTGAAGCCCATCTACCCCCTGGGTGAATTCATCAAGAAGGGAGAAAAGACAGATGCTTAGTATTACTTGCGCAGGATTCGGCGGACAGGGGGTGCTGACCGCGGGCCTGATCCTGGCCCACATCTCCATGATCGAGGGCAAAAGGATCACCTGGGTGCCCTCCTACGGCTCGGAAATGCGCGGCGGCACCGCGAGCTGCAGGCTTCGCATCGGCGACAGCGAAATCCTCAACCCGTTTTTCACCACCATGGGCGCGCTTGTGGCCATGAACCACGACGCCGTGACCCGTTTTGAGCACAGCGTAGTCAAGAACGGGCTCGTCATCTCCAACTCGACCATGGTGAAGGACCACGCCTTTCGCGGCGATATCCGCGTGGTGGAGGTCCCAGCCACGGACATCGCGGCCTCGTTGAAAAACCCCCGGGGAGCGAACATCACCATGCTCGGCGCGACCATCGCGGCCACTAGGCTTTTCCCGGTGGAGACCTTTGCCGACGGCATCGACGCCTACTTCGCCAAAAAAGGCCGTAACAATCCCCTGAACCGCGAATGCTTCCTCCGGGGGGCCGCGGCGGTGGCCGAGGTCTAGGAGTCCGCCATGAAACTGCAAAAACTCCTGGCACCGCGAACCGTGGCCATTGTCGGGGCCAGTGAAAAGGAAGGCTTTGGCGGAGACACGTGCCGTAACGTCCTGGCCTACGCTGACCGGGACAACGTCTACTTTATCAACCCCAAGCGCGATCAAGTCTTCGGCAAGAAGTGCTACCCGAGCATGAGCGCTTTGCCCTGCGACATCGACCTCGCGGTGCTCTGCACGCCGCAAAAGACCGTAGAACCGCTGCTGCGCGAGGCCGCATCAAAAGGCGCGGGCGGAGCCGTGGTCTACGCCAGCGGCTACTCCGAGGTGGGCTCTGCCGAAGGCGTCAAGGCCGAAAAAGACCTCAAGGCTCTCTGTGCGGAGCTGGACATCGCCCTCATGGGACCGAACTGCGCGGGATTCATCAATTACATAGACCGGGTGGTGGGCTTCGCCTTCATCTCCGAGGAGCGGGACCGCACCGGCTCCGTGGGTTTCATCTCCCAAAGCGGCCAGCTTTGCCTCTCATTCATGGACAACCCCTCCATGCGCTTCTCCTACGCCATCTCCGCTGGCAACTGCTCGGTGGTCAGCATGGAAGATTACCTGGAGTACCTCATCGAAGATGAGCACACCAAGGTCGTGGGGCTCTACCTTGAAGGCGTGACCCAGCCTGAGAAGTTTGAACGCGCCCTGCGTGCAGCCGCGCTCAAGCGCAAGCCCGTGGTCGTGCTCAAGGCCGGAAGAAGTGAAAAGGGAAGCAAGGTCGCGGCCTCGCATACGGGTTCGCTCTCCGGAGCGGACGTCATGTACGACGCGATCTTCGAAAAATTCGGCGTGATCCGCGTGAACGACGCCGAGGAGTTGCTGGCCACCACCCAGACATTCGCCACCCTGCCCGAATTGCCGGAGCAGACCGGCTTCGCCTCCATCAACCTCTCCGGAGGCGAAACCGGAATCTGTGCGGACATGGGCGAGATGGCGGGCATCGAGTATCCGGATTTCCAGGATGCAACCCTGGAAAAGCTCCGCGAGCTTTTGCCGTCCTACGCCAGTCCGGCCAACCCGCTGGATACCACGGCCACCATTTCCTACGACGCGGACGTCTACGCGGACGTCCTGCAGACCGTCATGGACGACCCGAACATTGGGCTCGTGGTGGTCGGCTACACCCTGTTGCACGAAATCGCGGACCCGTGCATCCACTACATGGCTAGGGGAATCGAGAAGGTCGTTGCTGGTGACCGGTCCAAGCCACTGGTCATGCTGCCCTTTTTCGAGAACTCCCGCAACCCGGAATACTTGGACAAGCTGGCGAATCTCGGGGTCCCGGTCCTGCCGCCGCCGACTTACGGCTTCGCAGCCCTGCGCCACCTGATGGACTTTGTCCGCTATGAACCGGACGCGAACACCCTGGAGCTGGCCGTTCCGAAGAACGATGCCCTCACGCCGGTGCACCGCACCCTTTCGGAATTCGAAAGCGCGGCCATTCTGCGCGAATACGGCGTACGCACGCCCGAGGGCGCCATCGCCTCCAGCGCCGTGGAAGCGGTCAAGATCGCGGACTCTCTCGGCTACCCCGCGGTCATGAAGATCGCGTCCGCGGACATCGCGCACAAGTCCGACATAGGAGGCGTGGCTCTGAAACTGGCGGACGGCGACGCCGTGAAGACCGCGTTCGAACGAATCATGAAAAATGCGGCCAAACACGCACCGGAAGCCGAGGTGGACGGCGTATTCGTTCAGAAAATGCTTGATCCAGGGCTCGAAGTGATCATCGGGGCCAACAATGACCCACAGTTCGGACCCGCGGTCCTCGTGGGGCTCGGAGGCATCTTCGTGGAGGTCTTCCGCGACACCGTCCTGCGCCCCGCGCCGTTCACCACGGATGAGGCCCGGCAAATGCTGGCCAAGCTCAAGGCGTTCCCGCTTTTCAACGGATACCGTGGACAGGCCGAGCTGGACGTCGAGGCCCTGGCCGAGGCCGTGGCCGGCGTGGCCAAGCTCGCGGCGGACAAACGCAACGATATCGTTGAATTGGATGTAAACCCAGTGTTTGTTTACGAAAAAGGAAAGGGAGTCTGCGCAGCCGACGCGCTCGTGGTCATGAAAAGCTAAAACAGCGGTGCCTTTGTTTGTTCGAAGGCACCGCTTCAATCAAATGCCTGTGGGAGATTGGTATGAGCTTGTTCCGGAAATACTTTGTTCTCTTTGCGCTTTCGCTTGGATACGCGGCCAGCTACATGCTGCCGTACATCAAGTACGTCTTTTATGACCAGTTGCTGGCGGGTATCAACTGCAACAACGAACAGGCCGGGTTTCTGCTCACGGTCTACACCATGATGAACCTCGCCCTGTACATCCCGGGCGGTTGGGTAGCGGACAAATTCAAGGCAAAATACGTGATTGTGGCCTCCCTACTCGGCACAGGGCTTCTCAACATCGCCTTTGCCATGAATATGAACTATTCGTTCGCTCTCGTGGTCTGGGTTCTGCTCGCATTCAGTACGGCGTTCGCGTTTTGGTCCGGAGTCATCAAGGCCATCCGCCTGCTGGGCAGCGCCAAGGAGCAGGGCAAGCTCTACGGATTCTTCAGCTCCGGCGTGGGCGCCTTCTCGGCCGTGGTCTCGGCCGTCGGACTCTACGTCTACGGCCTGTTCACCATGGACGCGGTGGCCGGGCTCAAGGGGGTGATCTACGTCCAAGGCGCGGCCTGCATCATCTCTTCGATCATCGTGTTCTTTTTTTTCGAAGAGGCCGAGGACGCGGCCGAGGAGTCCGAGGACGACAAGTTCAAGACCAGTGACGTGCTTAAGGTGCTGGCCAACCCCATGACCTGGGCTATCTCCATCCTCATCTTCTGCGGCCACGGCATCTACACGAGCATGTCCTACTTCAACCCCTACATGACCAACGTCATCGGCGTGACCATGGCCTTTTCCGGTGTGCTGGCCATCGTGCGCACCCACCTGCTGCGGCTTTGTTGCGGACCCCTGGGCGGTATCTTCGCGGACAAGGTCAAGTCTCCGGGCCTGATCCTGATCATCTGCTTCTCGCTTATGACCCTGCTGCTCGTGGTCTTCATACTGCTGCCCGCGGGCGCGAACTCCGTCATGGTCATCGGCCTACAGCTCCTGCTCGCGGCCATCACCTTCACGGCCTACTCGATCCTCTACTCCTGCATCGAGGAGGTGGGCATTCCGCGCAAGCTTACGGGAACCACGGTCGCGGTTGCATCCATGATTGGGTATCTACCTGACATGATATATAATCCATTGTTCGGAATCTGGCTCGACAAGTATGCGAACACTGGATATCTGTACATCTTTTCCTTCCTGGCCGCCTCCGGTCTCGTGGGACTCGGTTGTGCATACCTCATCCGCCGCAACAGCGTTACTGCACACGCATCCACGACAACGGCTTAACATCAATTTAGGCCGGGCGGCTTATGCCGCCCGGCCCGTTCCAATGAAGATGTGAGGGGGCTCCCATGGAACTTATTGATTATACGGTGCTGGGCCTCTATTTCTGTGCACTTCTTGCCATCACCTGGTTCGCCAACAGAAAGCAAAAGGACACGGAAGACTATTACGTTGGAGGACGCGGCGTGGGCACCCTGCCCTTGGCGGCCATGTGGATGTCTTCCTGGGTCGGTGGCGCATCCATCATGGGCGCGGCTGAAAAGTCTTATGAAGTCGGCATTTCCGCCCTGTCCTATCCGCTGAGCATGTTTTGCGGCTTCGTCTTCTTTGCCCTGATCTTTGCCGGACGTATCAAGAAGCTGGGCGACAAGCATAGGCACATCACCTTTCCGGACCTCATTGAGGAACGCTACGACACTAAAAGCCGCCTCGTGAGCACGGCCACCACAACCCTGGCCTTTATCGGCTACATCGCCAGCCAGTTGCTCGGCGCGGCGCACATCATCACCTCCATCACGGGCATGAGCCTGGGGCTCGCCTTCATTATCGCCACCACGATTACGGTGGGTTACACCTCCCTCGGCGGTTTCTTCGCCGTGCAAAAGACCGACAGCTTCCAAACCCTGCTCGTGATCTTCGGCACCACTCTGGTGGCGGTCCCCCTGACCTGGTACGCCCTGGGCGACACGTCGCGCCTGATCACGGAACTTCCCGCGGACTACTTCCAGTTCGGCACGTGGGGCTGGGGAGCCATCCTGGCCATGTTCATCAGCATGGTGCTCACGTTTTTCACGTCCATGGACAGCTACACCCGCTGCTACGCGGCGCAGAGCCCCAAGAGCGCGCGAAACGGCACCCTGGTGGCGGCGTTCATCGTGCTCTTCATCTCCGGCTCCATCTGTTTCCTGGGTATGGGCGCCAAGCTCATCGTTCCCGCAGGCACGAACGGCACCTCCTCCCTGATCCAGCTCATCATTCAGGTATTTCCGGTGGGCGTGAAGGGGCTCATGCTCGTGGTCATTCTTTCGGCCATCATGTCCACGGCCGACTCCTGCATCCTGTGCGCCTCGGCCAACCTGACCCGCGACATCTACCAACGGTTCATCAACCCGGGCGTGTCCCAGGCCAGGCTCCTCAAACTGAGCATCGCCAGCTCGATCCTCGTGGGCACTATCGGCGCGCTGGTGGGCTGGTACGCCACAAGTATCATGGACCTGCTCATCATGGCCTTCACATTCAACTCAGCAGGACTCTTCCTGCCGACCTTGGGCGTATTTTTCTGGAAGCGAGCCACTCCTGCAGCCGCGTTTTGGAGCATGACCTTCTCCCTGATTACGGTGACGATCTGGTACCTGGGCCAGGCCATGCTGCCCGAATCAGCCATGTTCGCCATCGACCCGGTCTGGCCCGGGCTGGCTGCGTCCCTGCTGCTCTTCGTACCCATCAGCCTGTGCACATCGCCGGCAACCCCGCGTCTGTGGCAAAAAGAAGCATAAGAATATGAACATCGTTAGCAACTGTTGGGGCCTTTTGTACCTCGCCATATTCCTGGAGGTCTGCGGGACCGTAGCCATCAAGCTTTCGGACGGATTCAGCAGGCTGGTCCCGTCCCTTCTCGTGTTGGTTTTCTACTGCACCTCGTTTTGGGCCATGAGCCTGGCCGTGCGCAAAATCGACCTGGGGACGGCCTACGCGGTCTGGTCCGGCGTGGGAATCGTGGCCACATCCGCCATCGGTTTTTTCTTTTTCCATGAATCCGTCGACATGAAAAAATTCCTAAGCATCGCACTTATCATGATCGGCGTCATTTCCCTCAACCTGGCCTCGGCCAAGTCGTGACGGCCGAGGGTCAAACCGCAACCACATTGAATAATGGAGCATCGCATGCTGAACCAAGAATTCGTCGCCAAGATCGAGGCTCTTCTGGGCAAGGACCGGTGCAGCTTCTCCCCAGAGGATCTGGTCGCCTATTCCTATGACGCCAATCCGGAAAAGCGCGCCCAGGGAGAAGGGGTGGTCTCCCCGAAGGATAAGGAGGAGGTCGCCGCAATCCTCAAGCTCGCCTACGAGTACGAAGTGCCCGTGACTCCGCGCGGTGGCGGAAGTGGCTACACCGGTGGATGCGTTCCGGTGGGCGGCGGCATCGTCATGGCCATGGACCGTTTCAACAAAATTCTGGAAATCGACGCAGACAACTACCTGGTCATCGTGGAACCCGGAGTGGTGACCAAGGACCTCCAGGCGGCCGTGGACAAGATCGGCCTCATGTATCCGCCGGACCCGGCGTCCACCGCCTTTTCCACCATCGGCGGCAACATCGCGGAAAACGCGGGCGGCATCCGCGCGGTCAAGTACGGCGTGACCAAGCACTACGTCATGGGCCTGGAGGTCGTGCTGCCCAACGGGGACATTGTGAAGACCGGCTCCAAGTGCATCAAGGACGTGGCCGGGTACAACCTGACGGAACTTTTCGTAGGCTCCGAGGGCACCCTGGGCGTCATCACCAAGGCCGTGGTCAAGGTCGTGCCCAAGCCCGAGGCCCGGCGCACCATGACCGCCACCTTCTCCTCCTTGGAAAAGGCGGCCGAGGCGGTCAAGGCCATCTACGCCACGGGCGTACGCCCGGCCACCATGGAATTTTTGGACCGCATCTCCGTGGAGGCTGTGGAAAAAGCCATCTCCTTCGGGGCCAAGCCCGAAGAGGGGGCGCTCTTGCTAATCGAGGTGGACGGAGCCGAGCTCGCCTTGACCCCGGACGTGGAAAAAATCGAAGGGGCTTGCAAAAAGTGTGGCGTCATCACCTTCCGCAAAGCCGAAACCTACGAGGAGCGCGAAGCCCTCTGGGCGGCGCGGCGCGCTCTCTCCTTTGCCCTGACCGAAATTGCCACGGAATGGGAGGACGACGACGTGTCCGTGCCCATCGCCCGCATTCCGCAGATGATCCGCAAGCTCGACGAGATCGCGGAGCGCCATGACATCATCATCGCCAACTTCGGGCATTACGGCGACGGCAATATCCACATCGGCATGACCACGGGCAAGTCCGGCCGTCCATTCCCCATGGTCGCCAAGGAGGAGGTGGTCCAGGCCGTGGTGGAGCTGGAAGGACGCATTGCTGCCGAGCACGGTATCGGCTGCGTCAAGGTGGAGAACCTGCACTGGAACATCGACGGCCCGACCATGGCCATGATGCGGCGCTTCAAGAATTTGTTCGACCCCAAGGGACTGCTCAATCCCGGCAAGGTCATCCCCAGCGAGGATTAAGCCATGTCGTCACCCACAATCGACCCGAAGATGGCCGAACTACTGCAGCTCGTGAAGAACGAGGCCGACAAGTGCATCCGGTGCGGCGAATGCCGGACCGTGTGCCCGGTGTTCGAGGACACCCCCGCCGAGCGCTACACCGCGCGCGGCAAGATCGCCATCGCCGAAAGCCTGGCCAGGGGAGAACTGGAATTCAACGACCATGTGCGCGAGGTCTTTGACAACTGTCTGCTCTGCACTGGATGCGCGAGCCAATGTTCCAGCGGGGCCCGCGCAGACAAGGTGGTCATCGCCACCCGGGCGGTCTTTGCCGACAAGCTGGGCGTTCCTGCGCTTAAGAGGCTCATCGGCGCGTTGCTTTCCCAGCCCGGAAAAGTCCTGGACGCGGAGGCCCGCATCGGGGCGCTGCTGCAACCCTTGGCCTGCAAGGCCGTGTCCGGCACGAGCGGGCTCTACCGTCGCTTCGCCATGCCCCTGGCGGACAAAGATCAGTACCTGCCGAAGATCGCGTCCAAGCCCTTCCGAAGCCAGGTATGCTTTGCCGGTGATTCGAGCTGGCCCAAGGTCCTGTTCTTCACCGGCTGCATGGTGAACCACTGCATGCCCGAGATCGGCCACAGCGTGGTCAAGGTGCTCAACGCCCTGGGCGTGGCGGTGGAAGTGCCGCGGGATCAGGGCTGCTGTGCCATGCCCATGCTCACCAGCGGCGAACGGGACCTCGTGCGCAAGCAGGCCGAAAGAAATGTCCGGGCTTTTTGCCTGGACGACCAGGAAACGCCCATCGTCATCGCCTGCGCCTCGGGTGGGCACATGCTCAAGCACGGGTACCTGGATCTGTTCGGCGACGACCCGGTCCTGGGGCCCAAGCTGCGGAACATGGCCGAGCGCACTATGGACGTCACCGAGTATATTTGTTCCTGCGCGAAGCCGGGCAAGCTCGCGCAGCTCGCCTCTCGGGCTACAGGGATCGCGGCGACCTACCACGACCCCTGCCATCTTCGAAAGGCCCAAAAGATCACCGAACAGCCGCGGGCCGTGCTCAAAGCGGCCACAGCCACGGAGGTGCATGAAATGGAACACCCTGAGGCCTGTTGCGGACTCGGCGGCACCTACTGCCTCGCGAACATGGAGCGTTCCAAGCGCATCCAGGCCAAGAAGATAACGGACGCGGCCGCCACGCGCGTCGAGACCATCGCCACAGCCTGCCCGGCTTGCATCCTCCAACTGCGCGATGGCCTGCGCCGGGCGAACGCCGGGAACGTATCCGTAAAACACGTCATTCAGATCCTGGCCGAAGCCATGCCCTGATGAAACCGTCTCCCTTCCGCGTACCGTATTCATGAAGCGGCACGTCACCTTGCACCGCCCCGGATTCGCCCCTCGAACTCGGGGCGGTCGCACGTTGGGGGGCGGAGAGGGCGCCTGGAAGTCCCCCGCCAAGGGCGGCGAGTTGCAGATGAATTCTGTCTCTGTACCCACATGGCAACACTTTTTAGTTTCGATAAGACAATCGATTCGAGGCCAATTTGAACATAAATCAAACGGTCCGAACATGTAACGTCTCTCTTGAGACCAAATCGATGCACATGAAGTAGCCCCCATTTCGACCGGACACCTCGGCCTACTTAGGAGGTAGGACTGGAGGTATGACCAGACATAGTGCTAACGAGTATCCATCGGTGGAGCTGGTGACCAGTGTCCAGCGTCGACGCTG
>JAQVYA010000154.1 GCA_028708865.1 Desulfovibrio sp.
CCAGGCGCTTCGGCAGCCGGAGCGTTGACCCTGCAAGCCATCGAGGATGCCATGCCCCTTTCGGAAAACGAGGCGAAATTCAAATTCTGTCCCCTGCTCAAGACGTCGGAAGACAAAATGAAGTTCTGCCAGGGGCCCCAATGCATGATGTGGCGCTGGCAGGACAGCACCAAAACCGCGGGCTGGTGCGGCCTGGCGGGACGCCCCTTGAGCGCGGCGGACTGAGCCCTCTTCCATGGCGTCGCCGTTTCACTTCCCCCTGCAAAAGGTCCTCGAATTCCGGGAACAATTGGAAGACCGGGCCCGGCTCGCCCTGGCCAAGGCCCAGACCGCCCATGACGAACACAAACGGCTGGTGGACGACATGCAGGACCGGCTGGATCGCCACGTCCACCAAGGGCTGGCACCGGACGCGGACGCCAACGAGATGTGGCTTTGGCGGCAGTACAAGCAGGCCCTGGAGCAGGACCTTGCCGCCGCCCGGCAGCGGCTGGCCAAGTTGGCCCTCAACTTGCAAAAATGCCGCCGGGAAGCCCTCAAAGCGTCAAAAGATCGAAAACTCCTGGACAAACTCAAGCAACAACAGGCAGCCAGACACCGCCATGAAGAACACCGCAAAGAGGAAAAAGAAAACGACGAAATGGCAGCGCTTCGTTTCCGGCGTGAAGATTTCTAGGGTCCTCAAATGCCTGGCCGTTTTAGCCCTGTTCAAGCTCGCCCTGCTGGCGGCCCTGGGGCTCACCGGACTAAGCCGCCATGCGGAACAGGTCGTAGAAAGAGTGGGCCAAGGCGCGGATCAGGCCCAGGAGGCCGTGGAATCCGTTGCCCAGCAGGCCCTCCGCGCAACGGCCCTGCCCGAGGCCATGGCCCAACAGCCCGATCCCCAGGCCGAACAGGCCGCGCCTGACGGCATGGACCCGGCGGACTGGGCCGTGCTCAAACGCCGCGAAGAAGAACTGGCCGCCAAGGAACGCTCCCTGCGTGAACTCCAGGCCAACCTCCAGGCCGAGGTGGCAAAGCTGGAAGGCCTGAAAAATCAGTTGGAAGCCCTGCTCAAGGACGTCAAAAACGTCGAGGACGAACGGCTGCAAAAGCTGATCAAAGCCTACGCCAACATGAAGGCCAAACAGGCCGCCGCCGTCCTGGAAACCATGGACCGCGACCTGGCCGTCAAAATCCTGGCAGGACTTCAGGGTCGGCAGGCCGGTGAGATTCTCAGCTTCATCGAAACGCGCAAGGCCGCCGAGCTTTCCGAAGCCTTGACCAACCTGCGCGTGCCCTTTGAACCCTGATGCCCCGGATTCGACTGACCCTGGCCTATGACGGCACCCATTTTGCCGGGTGGCAGGTCCAGCCCGGCCAGCGCACCGTGCAGGGCGTGCTTGAACGCGCCCTGGCCCCGCTGCTGATGCGGCGCGGGGTTCCGGCACCGCCGCCCCGGGTTCACGGCTCGGGACGCACGGACAGCGGCGTGCACGCTGTCGGCCAGGTGGCGCATGTGGACGTCCCTGAACACCGCCGTGGATTCCCCTGGCAAAAAGCCCTCAACGCCACCCTGCCGCCCGATGTGCGTGTGGTGGCGGCGGCCGAGGTCGGGAACGACTTTCACGCCCGGTTCTCGGCCCGCTCCAAAACCTACGCCTACACCCTCTGGATCGACCCTGCCTATGTCCTGCCCCAACGGGCGCGGTACGTCTGGCAGTGCGGCCCCCTGGATCTGGACGCCATGGACCGGGCCGCAGCCCTGCTTCTGGGGGAACACGATTTTGCCGCCTTTCGCAATACAGGCACGAATACCGAATCCACGATACGCACTCTGTACCGTATTGATCGCTCCACCGGCCTCCATCCGGCCGAATGCGTGCTGCGGTTTTGCGCCTCGGGATTCCTCAAACAGATGGTCCGCAACCTGACCGGCTGCCTCGTGGCCGTGGGCCGGGGTAAAGCCGGACCGGAAAACATCCGATCCTACCTTGAGGAAGGAGACAGGAGCGCCGCCCCGGCCACGGCTCCGGCACAGGGCCTTTGCCTGGAATGGGTGGAGTATCCGGAAGCTCCTGCCCAAGGCGGCCACGGTGACGAGCATCAAATGGGACCCGACCGATCCCCTGCCCCGCACTGATTCCCGGGACACGACCCTGCGTCCGAAGCGCAGCGGCAGCGCCGTGCCTGGACTCCAGAACACAGAACAGGATTTCACCTGCGCCCGACAACAGCTGACCCTCTCCCGGGAAGCCCCGACCCTGGCCCACTCCCTGGAGGAACGCATCCAACGCTTGGCCCGGGCCGTGAACGCCTTTACCTGGCCCGATGCCTTTCCCGACAACACCCCATCCCCGGATAATGCCCGGCTGGCCCGCTTCTCCACCGGCCTGCACGATTCCCTTTCCGCAACATTCCCCGCCGAACCCGCCCCCTATGACCGTTTCTTTTCCAAGGGATTTGACCGGGCAGCCAATGCAGCCCATGCCCTGCAACTGACCCCGGGCGACTATTCCTTTGAAATAACGCACCAGGGAGAAACCCAAAAACTCACCGTGACCCTGGACCAGGACATGACCATGCCCGCCCTCCTGGATGTGGTAGCCCAGGCCGTGAACAACAGCGAACTCAACGTACAGGCCCGGCAAATCAACCAAGGCAGCCCGCACCAGCACGCGCCCGGCCAGGTGGCCACGGGCCGCTCCCTGGCCCTGTCCGTAAACCCTGCCTACGGCGCACCACCGCCCGCCCTGCGCGACACCTCGGGACACCTGCTCGCCGCCCTGGACCTGCGGGAAAATCCGCAAACACCCTCCGGCAGCAAGCCCGTCACAAACGCCGCATACAGCCTGGAACTCACGGCCCTGCACCGGCCCACCACTCTGCGCTCCACAGCCGTCGACCCAGGCGCGACGCCGCCCCTGGAACCGGGTAGCTATGACTTTGCCTACACTCACGGCAATGATTCCGGCACCTTCAGCATAGACATTCAACGCAGCGATACCTGGAAAGACGTATTGCAACGCTTTGCCAACACCGCCAATTCCAGCCAGGGCGGATTCACCGTGGCGCTGCGGGATCAGGACCGCACCTCCACCGCGCTCCCGGCCGGAGAATGGGGCGACCTGCGCACTCGCGGACTGGCCCTGGACATCACCGCCAGCTCGCCCAAGCTCGGCCAGCGGCTGCAACTCGGCGCGGACGAGTCCGGCAGCGATGCCGACGCAGCCCAAACCTTTCTCCAAACCCTGGGGCTCAACGCCTCGGCCCAGCCCGGCACAGACGCGACTCTGCGGCTCCAAGGTCAGGAATACACCCGCGCGCCCGGCGTATTTGCCCCAGACCAAGGGCGCGTTCTCCTGGAACAACAGCACGACCCCGGAAGCGGCGAGCTGCGCGTACAACAGGCCTACGAAACCATGGTGGAACAACTCCAGGACGTAACCCTGGCCTACAACGACCTGCGAAGCTTCCTCCTGGCCGACCCGGACCTCTTTGCCCCGGGGCTGGCCGAATCCTGGCGTGCGCCCCTTAAGGCTCTGGCCGCCACCTCCGGCAACTCCGCCCTGGTCCGCCCCCGCGACCCTGAGCCGCATCTGCATAACCGCCCCCGGCACAGCATGGAACTTCTCGGAATCCAGGAATACGGCGCCGAGCAGCGTCTCTGGTTCGACCACGACGCATTCTTCGCCGGACTCGGGGCCCAGCCCGAACAAATGCGTGACCTGCTCCTGGACCCGGAACAAGGATTGCTCCCCCGCTGGACCGCCCTGGCCCAAAGCACGAATCCTTCCACGGCCCTGGCGCACGGCCTTGCCCCGCAACGCCCCCACAGCACAGGAGCCGCCCTGACAACCAACAGCACCCTGCCCGACCCGTTTCAACCAGATCTCACGCCGCGCACCGAAACCGAACTGGAACAACACAGCATCTTGACGGATCTCCTGGACGAGTTAGACACCGAGGGAATCCTTTCCCTACCCGGCAAGGGAATTCTCGACCGTTCCGGCTGAAATCCAGCACGGACCGCCGCAACCAGCCTCCCCCAAACAGCTTTTCACATACCCAGCCAACGGGATATTGCATGAGAATCTTCGAGAAAATATGCACAATCTGCTTGCGGCGGGAAATACTTTGGGATATTGCGGAAATTAGTAGTGTCACTTGTCTACGGGCGGCGTTTGGCGAAGCAGGAGTGTCTCCCGGAAGCAAGCGTTTTGTCCCTTTTTCTGTTTCAGGAGGCGATGATGAAGTCCATTTACGTGGGGAACATCCCGTTCCGCGCCACGGAGGACGAGGTGCGCGAAATGTTCGATTCGTTCGGCGACGTGCACGAGGTCAAGTTTGTGATGGATCGCGAAACCGGCCGCTTCCGCGGATTTGGATTCGTGCGCATGGATGACGCTGCCGCCCTGGAGGCCATCGAGGCCCTGGACGGTAAAGAACTGGGAGGCCGCGCCCTGCGGATCAACGAAGCGCGGGAACGCGCCCCGCGCCCGCAGCGTCCACGCCCGCAAAGCTATTGATGTGTAACGACTCGTTATAAGGCATCAAGCAAAGCCCCTGCCCAAACAGCAGGGGCTTCTTCATTTTACACAGCCGCAAATAAAAAAGAAAAAGCAACGCCTCCGGCGGCCAAAGGGCCCGCGGCCCCTTGGAACCCCATTTACCGGACGCGCTCACGCGCGCCCGGGGGCATGATGAGAAACCCGAGCGGCGACAGCCGCGAGCGATAAAAGTCTTTGGAAAGGGGGTCCGGGGGAAGAACCTTTCTTCAGAAAGGTTTTCCCCCGGTTGCTTTTATTTCCCGAAAAAACTATAAAACTAAATAAGTTATAATAAAAAATATTAAAGATTAGTAATCAAGATGGCTCGTGATTCAGGGTCCCAATAAATCTGGCTGCGCTCAATAACGCGGTCCACCTGCATTACGCGCCCGCCGATTTTGATGGTCACCCCGGGATGCAGGCGGCGTCGCACTTTGATGCGGCAGCGGGAAAGGGCCTGTTGCCGCCTTTTGACATCTTTTTTCATGAATTCGTTGATCTTTCGAAATTTCTTTTCCAGCCGCAGTCGATACTTGAGTACTTCCACCATGGCTTGGCGCCGTGGTTCGGGCGTGGCTTCGAGAATGGCCCGGGGGTCTCCTGCTCCGATGCGTTCGGCAATGCGTTCGAGTTCTCGTTTGATTTTACCGCGTGCCTTGAGAGCGGGATAATGGTCACGCCGCTTCTGGCTGATGACCACGGTGGTGGCCACGCCCATTTCCGTGCCCAGTTCGTTGACCTCCACGGTCTGGTGGCTGGTGATGGTGCCGCCTTGCACCACTCCCCGTCCTTTGGTGGCCTGGAACGATCCTGTGGTTTCGATTTCACAGTTGGTCACGTTGTTCCCGATGATCACATCGTCCCCGGCTTCGATGCGCGCATTGGTGGCGAACTGGGCCATGACCTTGCCGCCGGCGCGGACATATCCGCCGTCGGGCATGAGAATGCCGCCGCGCACCTCGATGTCTGCCCCGGCCTGAACCTGAGCGCTTTCCACGGCATCCTCCACGAGCAGGTTTTCCGGTGCCTGCACGCGCATACCGGCGGCCACGCTGCCGCGAACGTGTACGGAGCCGAATTCGGCCTGCACGTGCCCGGTGGCAAGTCCCACATCGCGATTGATGACCAGCACGGGACTCACGGAGAGCACGCCTTTTTCGTAAAGCAGCACGCCCTGTTCCGTGGCTTCGAATCCGTCGCGCCCTTTGCGCTTGATGCCTTGTCCGGGCGATACGGAAAGGCGCTTTCCGCCCCGTGCGGGAATGGTCTTGTTGTAGAGGTCGATGCCGCCCTGCCCTGGCTCGGGATCATGCGCTCGGGCCACGAAATCGCCCGCCCGGACCATGGGCAGGCTGGCCCGGTGGCGGTAGTCGATGCGGCCGTGTTCGTCCTCGCCTGCCTCGTCCACCTCGCGATCCACGAGAATCTCCAGCCAGCCGTCTTTTCCGGGCACGGGTTCCTTGCCCTGGGCCACCACCACATTGCGCTGGATGCGCCGGGAGGAGCGTGCATTGTCCAGGGCTTCGGCCAGGGTTTCCTCGGAAGGGGGCACGGCCACGCCCAGGCGTTCCAGCTCGGGGGCGAACATATCTACGCTGACGTCGTTGCCATGGATATCTTTATGGAAGACCGTGCCTGTGACGTAAATTTCGTCTTCGTCAAGAGCAAGGGCAGGCTGGATGGAAACTTCGCCGTCGCGGATGACGACCATGCCGTAGGTCTGGGCCGTGAAGGTCCGCTCCATGGCATCGTAGGCAACGTTAGGCCCGGCTTTGGCCTTCACGTCTTTGAGCTTGCCCTCGATGTGCTCGGTGGGTTCGAGCACCCGACCGTCGATGGTGCGGCCGGAACGGCCGGGATTGGGGGGGATTTTGCGGGCCACAATTTGCCCGGTAAACGCAGGCACGCGCAGGTCTCCGGCAGGCTCCACTCGGCCGTGCGAGGGATTTTGGGCGGGTTGACCGCGTACCAGCACCACTTTGCGATAGTCCTGGCCGCTTTGCAATCGTTCCAGAATTTTTTCCGGAGCCCCTTCTTCGGGCTCCAGGGAGACTCCGGCAGCGGCCAGTTGTTTGCGGATGGCCCCGGGCGTGAGCGGACGCCCGCCCGGCTCCGGCGGCATGTAGCGGCTCACGCCCAGCTTCATGCCGTCCGTGGACATGCAGAAACGAACCGCAGCGTCCGGATTTTTCCGGCCCGCGTTCCGGGATGTGTCGTTCTTCTCCGTCATCAGCGGCCCCGCAGCGTGGCTTGTTCTGAGAATTCCCCGTAACTACGG
>JAQVYA010000155.1 GCA_028708865.1 Desulfovibrio sp.
ACCTGGGCATTCTCAACCTCTTGCCCATTCCCGTGCTGGACGGCGGGCACATCTTGTTCTTCGGCTTTGAAGCTCTGACAGGACGGCCCGTCAACGATATGGTGCGGCGCTTTGCCACGTATGTGGGACTCACCTTTCTCCTGGCCCTCATGGCCCTGACATTTTACAATGACATCCATCGCATCCTCTTTTCCTGACGGCCTGACCCTGGCCATCAATGGCGCGGAAGAGCGTCTTCAGTTGGCCCTGGGGACCCCCGGCACAGCCGATGCCCCCGAAGCCCGGCTTTTGGCTGCCCAGGAATGGACGGTACCAGGACAATCCGTTCGGTTTCTCGCTCCCTCCCTACAAGCCATGCTCCGCGCTCTGGGGCATGAGCCCCGGGATGTGGCGCGCATTGCCTGCGTACGCGGGCCAGGCAGCTTTACCGGGCTGCGCCTTTCTCTGGCTCTGGCTGCCGGGCTGAGCGCGGTCCACGGCCAGCTCCAGGCCGGTATGGATCATCTCCCCCTACTGGCGCGCCGCGCCGCCCCCCTGCTGGCGGGCCCCCTGGCCGTGATCACCCATTCCAGGAGACGGCAGGTTTACGTGCAATGCTTTGACAACCAGTCCACCCCCTTGGGACCGCCCACATCCGGCACCCTGGAGGATGCGGCCGGGCAGTTGCAACCCCTGGCCCGACAACAAAATGTGATCTTCCTTCTGGGCAGCGGCTTGCGACGCAACCAAGCGTTCTTTGAGGATCTCGCCGCCCGGCTTCCTTTACGGGACCTAGGCCCCCAATGGGACGCCCCCTCCCCTCAGGATCTTCTGGACGCGGCCTGCGCCCCGGACCTGGAATACTCAACCAATCCGGTGGCCCCCCTCTACATGCGCCCCTCGGATGCTGAAGAAAATCTGGACGCCATTGCCCGGCAACGCGGCCTGGAACCGGCCCAAGCCCGGGAAATGTTGCGGCGGTCCCGTCAGGGATAATTTCCGGCTCCCAAAAAAAACCGTAAGAGATGCCCTCCGGCATCCACAAAAAAGCGTCCCGACCACCTGGTCAGGACGCTTTTTCAATATCACGCAGAATCTCCTTTTGCCCATGGGCTCCAGGAAGCTGCGAGACGCGAGCTTAAGGCGTGATCCGCTCCACGGTCTGCTTGAGCTGCCGTCCCAAAGGAGTCTGCTGGGAAATTTCCCGCTCCACCTTGGTAATGCCTTTGATCACCGTAGAATGACGCCGCCCAAGGCGCTCTCCGATGGCAGCCAGAGAAAGCTCCGTATGGGTGCGGGCCAGAAAAAACGCGGTATTGCGGGCCAGCACCACCTGCTGCTTACGGCTTTTGGAGCGGAGTTGCTCCCGGGTCAGGCCGTAGGTGCGGCACACGAAGTCAATAATTTGATCGAAATCCGGTTTCGGATCGGTCTGGGTGTAGTTATCCAGCACCTCCCAAGCCAAATCCAAGGACAAATTCTGCTTCAGCAACCGCGCCTTGAGCACCAGATTGTTGAGGCAGCTTTCCAGTTGGCGAATGTCCTTGGTGATGCGTTCCGCAAGCAGGTTGGAAACATCGTCGGAGACTCTTGCCCCCATGGCCTCGGCCTTGCTGAGCACGATCCGGCGGCGGGTTTCGAAATCCGGGTTGCCGATTACGGCCATGAAACCGGAACAAATCCTGGAAACAAGCTGGGAGTCCACGTTGGACAATTCCTTGGGACGGAAGGAGCTGGTCAGCACCACTTTACAGCCGCGCTCCTGCATGGCCTTGAGCGTGCCGAGCAGCTCGTCCTGCATCTTTTCCTTTCCCTGAAAAAAGTGCACGTCCTCAAGGAGCAACACGTCCACTGCCTCGCGGAATTCGGCCTTAAAGCGCGTCAACTCATTGGCGCGCATGGCCAGCACAAAGCGAGTGGCGAACTCCTCGGAGCTGAGACAGGCCACCCGGGGATTGGAGCGGTTGGACACGGCGGACAAGCTGCGGCCAATGGAATGCAGCAGGTGGGTTTTCCCCAGTCCGGGACTGGAGCAAAGAAAAAGATGATCCGAAAGCAAGCTGCTGCTGCACATGCTCTTACTGGCGGCCAGGGCCAGCTCGTTGCTGGGACCGGCCACAAAATCATCAAAGCTGAAGCGCCAACGCATCTGGCGGGTGGTTTTGGGAGCCTGCACCAGGGGCAGGCCCACTTGCACGGCCTTTTGCCGGGGCTGGGTTGTCTTGGGGGCAGCCTGGGTTGGTTCGGCATGGGCTGCGGAGGTAATAAGGGGCTGCGGCTTCTCCGCCGGGACGTGAATGGTCGGAGCCTTAATCGCGGCGGCCATGGAGGCGTCCACTTCCACTGCGATGCGCGGTTTGGAGCCCAGGGTTTGCAGGGCGGCTTCGGCAATGACGTTCAACAGGCGGTCGCGCACCCAGGCGGCCACGAAGTCGTTGGGAGCCAGCAGGGTCAGGGTGCCGCCGTCGTAGCGGGCGGCCAGGGGCCGTATCCATATGGTGAAGAGCCCCGGATTGAGGCTCTTTTCGAGTGTCTTGAGGATGTCGTTCCAGACGTCTTTGATCATGAAGGGCTAACTACCGTACGGATGCGATCTGCTCAACGAGGGTCATCTCAAAAGCCCCGTGGAAGGGCAGGACTCTTATCTACAGCGCATCTCTTCGTAAAAGTTGAAAAACCACCACAGCGCGGATCCGCGCCCCTTTTACTCAACCTGCGGCAACGGCCGGGGAGCAAGGGTTTCCTGCCTTCGCCTGTAAGCTTTCAACACCAGTGAAAAAAGTTTTCCACAGGCTCAATTCTGATTTTCATCTGTTTCCTTACATTTTCTCTATTTTTTTTCTCATAGATAAAAAGTTATAACCGAATTTTCTAGAATACGCCGAGCGTATGATTCGGCCTTCCCAGGCTAACCAACTTAAATAAATTGTAATACGTTGAATAACCCCGGTAACGAGATACCGCGGTGAACTATGTTCCAAAAAGTACAATCGCCGCGGGAAACTCAAGGGCACCAACGGCTGATTACCGTTCACACAAGTTTGGAACATTGGTTTGGCCCGAAATCATGAGGACTTCGGGCCGTCGTAACAAAACCGAAAGAATGTCGTAGAGTTGTCACATAGGGGATAGTCCCGGACTGTTGGGCGTCAGGCCTGCTCCAATTCCTTGCGGGTTGGGTATTTTCCGCAAGCGAACCGTTCCGATTCCGGACAAAAACCCAATTCTTCGCAACGTGCGCCCCCTGTTGCAAACACGGCAGGCAATTTCTCTTTGCAGATGGCCAGCATGGCATCGGCCAGGGCACGAATCTCCCACTGGGCACGATTGCAGCAACGCAAATGGAAGAAATGCCGCAACGCCCGGCAATTCATGGTGACCATGATTTTTGTTTCAGCGGCCTGGGGCAATACAAAGCGGGCGTCTTCATTGGCTTTGGACTCCCGGCCATGGGCCACCAGCATGTCACGCAGATCCGCATAGGCGGAGTTCACCTCGGCCATAAAAGCCTCGAACCGTTCCCGAGCTTCGGGAATACGGGCAATGGCGGGCGGCAGGATGTATTCCAGGTCCGACTCTGCAACGTACCGCTGGCTCTGCTGGGAATAGGAAGCCAGCCGGTGGCGCACCAATTGGTGCGAGCAGGCCCGCGAAATGCCTTCCACAGCAAAACTGAAGGCAACGTGCTCCACCGGGCTGTCATGCCCGGATTCGAGCACGTTGCGCACGAATTCAGCCTGCTTTTCCCGCGCGATTTCACCGCTGAGCAGTCGCGGCCACATGTCGGCCACAAAGCCCGCATGGTAGCATTGCCGAAACGCGGCATAAAGCAGCTCCAGGGCATTGGGCGTCATGCTCAGCAGTTCAACGCGCATCTTTTTTTCCGCCATACACGCTCCGAATTGTTCCGTTGCCAAAGGATCAGGAATCCAGGGCCACGCTCCGCGAACGGCCTGGAGTCAGTTCCACGCGCCGTCCCGCCACGATCAGGTGCACGGCGTCCTTGAAGGACTCCAAAAGCTCCACCCGGACCTTGCCGGGCGTAAACCGCAACCCGTACCAGTCACCCCGGAAGCATATCCTGAACGAAAGTTTGGTCCAGTGCTCCGGCAGATGCGGCTGGATCACCAGGTGTTCGCCCGTGACATCCACTCCGGCAAAATACCGGGTTACGATGTCCAGCGTCCCAGCCATGACTCCCGTGTGGATTCCCTCCAGCGTGGTCCCGCCCTGGGTGTCGTGGATGTCGCTTACCAGCGCCTCCAGGAACCACTGCCAAGCTGTGGCGTCATCCCCGAAATAACTGGATATGAGTGCATGAACCACCTTGGAGAGGGTCGAACCGTGGCTTGTGCGGCCCTCGTAATATTCATAGTTGCGCCGCAAAAGTGGTGCCGCGCCGTCCACCTCATGCCCCAGACGGCCGAGAATGTCCACAATGGTTTCGGGGGGCAGGGCATAAAACATCATCAACGTATCCGCCTGTTTGGCAACCTTATAATGGTCCGGCGAATCGCCCTCGGCCTTGAGGATTCGGTCCATGCGGTGGATATCCCCGTACTTGGCGCGATACGCGTCCCAGTCCAGTTCATCCAATCCAAAATACCCTTCAAACTGCTCTATAACGCCCTGGGCGTTCAAATTCACATGCAGCCCCCGGGAGATTTCCCTCCAGCGTTCCGGCTCCTCGGGGAGCAGCCCCGAACTCCGAGCCACGCGCTTGCGGTCCGCCGGGGAGAGTCGGTCCAGCAAGTCCACGGCGCGCTCCAGCAACCAGGAGGTCATCACATTGGTATAGGCGTTGTCCCGCAGGCCTTCCCGATCCGACCCGGGCAGGGCCTCATGGAATTCATCCGGTCCCATGACGCCGTCGATGTGCCATTGGCCGGTGGTTTGGTCGCGCCGGGCAATGCTTCCCCAGAACCGGGCAATGGAAATCATCAGTTCCGCCCCGTAGCGGCGCATGAAGTTCCAATCGCCAGTGCAGTGCACATAGCGCCAGGTATTAAAAAACACGGCAATGGACACGTGCCGCTGCCGCCGCGAGAGGTCCGGCCCCCAGTCCCCGCTCTTGGGGTTGTAATGCACTTCCTGGGTTTCTTCTTCCCCGCCGTCCGCGGTCTGCCAGGGGAACATGGCACCATCGTACCCATTTTCCGAGGCATATTCCCGGGCCCCGTCCAGCCGCTCATAGCGATACTTGAGCAGCGCCTTGGAAATCTCAGGAAAACGCAAATCGTAAAACGGCAGGATATACAGCTCGTCCCAGAAAATATGGCCGCGGTATGCCTCGCCGGAAAGTCCTCGAGCGGGCATGCCTGCGTCCAACCTGCTGTTGTGGGGCGACGCCGTGACCAGCAGGTGGTAGGCGTGCAGCCGGAGAGTGCGCTGCACCAGCCGGTCCCCCTCCACCACCATATCGGCCTTGTCCCAAAGCCGGGCCCAGGCCTTGGCATGGGCGGAGTGCAACTGGCGGAAACTGCGGGCCTTATTCAATCGGGCCGCGGCAGCCTGGCGCGGATCGTCCAGATCCCTGGACGTGAACGCGCTGACCATCTTTTCCACCACATATTGCCGCCCTTCCCCGGCCGGGAACGTGATTTCCTCGCCAATAAGGGCTCGGTCCGTATGCACCGTCCGTGTGCCGTGAATCCGTCGCCCCTCATCCAGCAGGGCATGCTTGGCGCACATGGCCACGCGGTAGCCGGACGCCGTAGTGCGCACCTCCAGGTACACTCCGCCGGCCGCCTTCCCGCTCTTGACGAATTCCAAATGTTGCTGATTGAGCTGGCGATACCGGGCCACCCCATCGTTGATCAAGTTCCCGTCCAGGCTCGAGCGCACCGTAATCCGGCCGGACCAATTCACAGGAGTGAGTTCCAGGCGCTGGCAAAGCAGGTGCGGATCCGCCATGCTGGCCAAACGGCGGGATACGAACCGGGTCACGCGGCCAAGCTTGTCCCGGACCACCATGCGCCGCTCCAACACGGCTTCGCGCATGTGCAGCCGATGCGAATAAGAAAGCACCTCCATATCCATGGGGCTGACATATTCGCCCCGGTCCACTCGGAATTCCATGAGCAGCCAGTTGGGGCAGTTCACCAGATCATTGTTGTAGATGTCCCGGCCGTGCAGCGGTGTGGGAATCTTGTTGAATATCCCGGCCATGTAGGTTCCGGGATAGTGGTGCTCCGAGGCCCGCTCGGTTTCCAGCGCGCCGCGCACCCCCAGGTATCCATTGCCCACGGTGGTCAGTGTTTCACGAAGTTTTTCGTTCTCCGGGTCCAGACCGTGGTAGCCGAAGGTCCAACCATCGCGCTCAAGACCCTGCCCGAACCACTCTTCCATGTCATCCACTGTGATTTCGCCCAGGTCACGCACCACCAAATCCGCGCCGTGCGCCAGCAATACATCCCCCGGCGTTTCACGGGCAACGCCCAGCGTCAGGCCGAAATTTCCGGCGCATCCGGCCTGAACCCCGGAAATGGCGTCTTCCACCACCACGCACTGACCAGGCAAGAGCCCCAGATTGGCCGCCGCCGTGGTGAAAATATCCGAGTCGGGCTTGCCCTTGAGTCCCAAGTCCAGGGACACATCCCCGTCCACACGGGTTTCAAACAAGTCGTCCAGACCGGCCAGTTCCAAACTCAACCGGCAATTGCGGCTGGAGGACGCCACCCCCACGCGTACCCCGCGGCGCTTGAGTTCACGCACCAATTCCACGGAACTGGCAAAGACGTCAGGGCCTT
>JAQVYA010000022.1:0-1687 GCA_028708865.1 Desulfovibrio sp.
CGTGTGCTCTTCCGATCTTCGGGGTAAGCCAGGCTGAACAGGAAGATGAGCAGCAGACCGAGCAGCACGGCCTGGACCAGCCCCTGCCCTCCGGAAAGGGACAAACGCAGATCCTTGGAAGCCACGGCCATGGATCGCTTCAGCATACCGCCTCCGGAGCGTACTCCCGCGCCGGGCCGTAATACTGCGCTCGGCCATTGCCCAGGGCCAACACCGTGTCGGCCAGCAGCCGGTCCTCGTGCACATGGTGACTGATCCAGACCACGGCGGTGTTTGATTCACGCAGAGCCGTTATTTCTCGGCGCAGCAAGGCCAGGGAGGCCACGTCGAGCCCGGTGCCGGGCTCGTCCAGGAACAAAAGCTGCGGCTCCACCATAAAGACCCGCGCCAGATTGAGCCGCTGGGACATGCCCCGGGAAAAGGAACCAGCACGTTCCTCGGCCACACGGGCCAGCCCAACGCGCTCCAGCATGACCATGAGCCGTTCCCGTCCGACGGGAAGCCCGTACATGCGGGCCCAGAACGCCAGATTCTGCAATGCGGTCAGGCCGGGGTAAATGAAGGTGGCGTGGCCGAGATACGCGGTGCGCTCAGGCGGAGCCAGCAATCGGGCGACCCCGGCCGAAGGCCGGGAAAGCCCGGCCATGATCTTCAACAAGGTGGTTTTCCCCGCGCCGTTGGGCCCAGCCACGAGCAGCACCTCCCCGGACGTCACCGAACAGGTCACATCGCGGAAGATGAGCTTGGCCCCGAAGAACTTGGCCGCGCCCTCAAGTTGCAGCATCGGGGTGTTCTTCATGCCGGTTCCGGATTCCTCCGCAACAGCAGCAAAGGAGCCACGCTCATGAGCGTGCCGCCGATCCAAAGCCAGTTTACCAGCGGGTTCACGCTCGCGCTGATGGTCACGCTGTTGTCCTTGCCATCATATCCCAGCAAAGTGGTATAGATCTCATCGCCCAGCCCCGGGATGACCGAAACTTCGGCAAACGAATTGCGGGAGTTGGGGTACCAGCGTCGCTCTGGACGTACGATTCCAAGTTCCTTACCGTTCTTGGTCACCACCAGTTCAGCCTTGTAGGAAAGCACGGCCCGGGAACGCTTCTGACCAAGACTTTGATGCGTCAGCAGGTATTCGCCCACTTGCATACTCTCCCCCGGATGCAACGTGGCCTGAGCCTCCTGCTTGTACGGACCGGAAAACGCCACGCCCAATACGATAAGTGCCAGGCCCAGGTGCACCAGATGCGGCCCCCAGGAGAGGCGCGAACGCCGCGTACCCGGCACAAAGATGAACAGCAGGGCAATGCTGGCCATGCCCGCCACTGCGCCCGCCGCCGAGATAAGCGCCAGGGGAATGCGCACTCCGGCCAGCCAGAATACGATCAGCGCCCCCGCGAACACGCCCGCAGTACCGGCCGCGCCGCGCATGTCGCGCAGGCCATCTTTCCAGCCGAACCAGGGACAGATGCAGAAGATCAGCATCAAGAGCGTAAACAGCGGCAGGCAGACCCGGTTGTAAAAAGCCGGATCCAGACCAATGGCCGTGGGGCTCCAAAGCTTGCTGATCACCGGCCACATGGTGCCCAGGCCCACGACCACGCCCAAAGCCAGAAAGACCCAGGCCGTGATCACCAGCATGCCCTGGCGGCTGGTGAAGCCGGACAGGGCGCGATACACGGGCTTTTCC
>JAQVYA010000022.1:1697-27554 GCA_028708865.1 Desulfovibrio sp.
ACCACCCCCAGGCCGCCGAGCATGAACAAGGTCAGGGGCATGGCCACCACCCCGGAACCAAAGGTGTGCAGGCTCTGCACGTCCACGCCGCTGCGCACCAGGTAGGTACCGAACACGCAAAGCAGGAAAGTGCCGGCCATGAGAAACACGTTGGTGCGTTGCAATGCTCCGCGCCGGACCTCGATGAGCGAGGTATGGAGGAACGCCGTGGCCGAGAACCAGGGAATCAGGGAGGCGTTTTCCACCGGGTCCCAGGCCCAGTAACCGCCCCAGCCCAATTCCATATAGGACCACCAACAGCCCAGGATGATTCCGGAAGTCAAAAAAGCCCAGGCCAGCAGGTTCCAGCTGCGGCAGATGCGCAGCCAGGATCTGGCTTCGCCCGAAAGCATGGCGGCCAGGGCGCAGCAGGCAGGCAGAGCGAAAAGACCATAGCCCAGGAACAGCAGCGGCGGATGAAAAGCCATGCCCGGGTTTTGCAACAACGGGTTCAGTCCCAGGCCGTCCGCGGGTGCAGGCGCGGCCTCAATGAACGGGTTGCTGTGGCAGGTCAGCAGGAGCAGGAAAAAGGCCTGCACAAGATAAAACAGCAGCCAGTACAACGTGCGGGTCTGGCCGGAAAGGCTTTTATACCCCCGGGTGAACAAAAACACCCCGCCGGCAACGGCCATGATCAGATGCCAGAAAAGCAAGGAACCAGCACGGCCGGCCCAAAATGCGGTAATGCGGTACGTGAGCGAAAGCGTGTTGTCCACGTTCTCAAAAACATACAGAAAGGAGTAGTCGCGGCCCACCAGGGCGATGAGCAGCAAGTAGCTGGAAAAGACGACCAGACCGGCGTTGAGCAGTTGGCCTCGTTCGAGGATCGGCAAGGCCCCTTCCCGATTCTGCCAGGAGGCGTAGGCGGCGAGTCCGGCCAGAAAGAGCGAGGCAAGCAAGGCAAACAACAGCCCCACGTAGGCGGCAAAATGCATAGATGCTCCTTGGATGTCAGCGCGAAGACCGCGCAGGTGTCGCCGTTGAAGTGGGAATGACTCCCATAGTCCGGGATGCGTTGAAAAACAAGGGGGAATGGAGCTCTTTTTTTCTCCCTCCCTATCCTTCCGCCCGTTTTTCCTCATATTTCGAAGGGCATTTGGTCGTCAGCTGCGTGGCGCGAAACAGGCCAGCCCCGGCGTCCCAGTCCCCTTTGAGAATCACTTCGGACCCGGCATCAAACGTATCCGGCACGGCCCCGCGAAAGTCCACTCGCATGGATACGGCAGGGTCATCCTCATCCACCACGTGAAAGGCCACGCCCAGATTGTCGCTGCGCTGTTCGATCTCTTGCGGCAGCACCTTGCCGAACAAGCGAACATGCTGCAATTCGTCCACGTCCATAGCCGCGGCCTGCGCCACGCTCAGGGTCGGCGTGGACCCCTGGCTCAGGCCGGAGGCAATGAGATAGCCAAGACCGCCCAACAGCAGTACGAAGGCGGCAATGTACACGCCTTTGGAACCTTTTGCGCTCATGGGGTGATACCTGTCGTCCTCTTGCGTTTGCCAGCCGTCCCGCGGACGGCGGGTCATTGATGTGTCGTATTCATGATCCTGCGGGGACCCGCAGAAAACTATCCGGCGCGGCTTTCCTTGGCACGGCGCGAGGCCACGGCGTCCCGGCGTCGGCGGGCCAGGTCGCGCATGTCCACCACCTGGTCGGTTTCGTCCACGATTTCGCTACCGAGAATTTCTTCCAGCACATCCTCCAGGGTCACCACCCCGGCGATGCCGCCGTATTCGTCCAGCACCACAAAAAGGTGCATGCGGCTCTCCAGAAAGCGGACCAGCACTTTGTCCAGGGTCATGCTCTCGGGCACGAAACGCACAGGCCTCATGAGGTCGGACAACCGCTTGTCATCCTCGTCATCGGCCAGGGCCTCAAAGACCTGTCGACGGTATACCACGCCCACCACATCTTCGGGGTCGTCACCCTCATAAACCGGAAACCGACTGTGCGGCCAATTGGAACGCGAGTCCCGCGCCTGGGCCACGGTCATGCCTTCCGGTAGGGAGAAAACCACGGTACGCGGCGTCATGATCTCGGCCACGGTCTTATCATCCAGGGAAAGGATGTTATGGATCGACCGGGCCTCGTAAGGCTTGATCACCCCGGCACGGCGGGTCATGCTCACCAGGGCCAGGATATCTTCTTCGCTGGCGTCGGGCGCGGTGTTGTTGCGCCGAATCAGGCGGCCCATGAGCGTAGCCAGACGCGCCACAGGTTTGAAGAAGACCACCATCCAGAGCATGGGCCGGGCCAACGGCGGAGCCAGGGTCCGAGAATACACCACGCCCATGGTCTTGGGCAAAATTTCCGACAAAAGCAGAATCACCACGGTAAAGGCCAGGGCGAACATGCCCAGGCTGTCCTCACCATACACCGAGGCCCAGGCCGCTCCGGCAATGGCCGCCCCCACAGTGTGCGCCACGGTGTTCAGAGTGAGGATCGCCGTGATCGGTTCTTCCACGTTGTTGCGCAGGCGCTCCAGCATCAAGCCGGTGCGGCGATTGTCGCTTTTTTTCAACGATTCGACGAGGCTCCACGGAAAGGAGTAGAGCACGGCTTCGGCGACGGAACAAAAGGCCGACACAATGGTGGCCAACGCCACGGCAAGAATGAGTTCTATCATTATTTTTTTCCGGTCCCTGCGGGGGCCTGCGCGGTTGTAACAGAGCGCCCGCAGACGCGCAACACCAGCCCCTTGACTTGCGCGCCCGCTTGGGGAAGTGTGATTGCCCCCAGGAACCCCAAAGGATATACGACGTGACCTCATCCCGCGCAAGCCAAACCTGCGTTGCCTTCCGGCTCGGAGCCCTGGGCGACGTTGTACTGACCACCGGCGTTCTCGAATGGTGGCGACGCCATCGCGGCCTTTCCTTTATTTTTATCACCCGCTCCGGCTCCGCCCCGATCCTGCGCGGACACCCCGCCATCGAACGCGTGGTGGCCGTGCCCGAGGACCGGCTGCACGGCATGGCCTGGGCGCAAACCGCCTTCCAGCTCAGCCGCCAATACGCCGGTCTGCCCCTGCTGGACCTGCACGGCACCCTGCGTTCGCGCATTCTCGGTGCCTTCTGGCGCGGCCCGGTGGAGCGCTATCCCAAATTCGGGACCTGCCGCCGCTTGTTCCGCGCCCTGCGCTGGGACATCCTACGCCGCCACCTGGAACACACCAACGTGCCCCAGCGCTACTCCCTGGCTCTGGAAAACATTCCCCCCGAAGCCGGGGAACTGCTGCCCCTGCTGCGGCCAGGAAACAAAGCCCAAGCCCGGGCCACCACCCTGCTGCACGGCTGCGCCCGGCCCCTGGTGGCCCTGCACCCTTACGCCACCCACCCGGACAAAGCTTGGCCCCGCGAACATTGGCACACCCTGGCTCGGCTGCTCACCGAAGCCGGGCTGGACTGGTACGTGCTCGGCCGCAACAGCAAACCGCTTTTTGCGGACCGCGGCCCGGATGCCGAGTCCGGCCGTCCCGGCCGGGATCTGACCAACACATCGTCCCTGGAGGATGCCTGCGCCCTGCTTTCCCGGTCCGACGTACTGGTGACCAACGACTCCGGCCCCATGCACCTGGCCGCCGGAGTGCGAACGCCTGTAGTGGCCCTGTTCGGTCCCACATCCAGGGCTTGGGGCTTTTATCCTGCCGGTCCGTCGGACGTGGTGCTTGAACGCGCCATGGACTGCCGTCCCTGCTCCCTGCACGGGAAAAACCGCTGCACCGGCGACCACGCCTGCCTGCGCGACATCACGCCGGAGGAAACCCTCCAGGCGGTGCTGCGCGTCCTGAAGCGCCCAAACTAAACGAGGTACGCATGCGCCCACTGTATTTCGACCACAATGCCACCACTCCCATCGCCCCCCAGGTACGGCAGGCTATGTTGCCTTTGTTGGACGAGGTCTTTGGCAACCCTTCCAGCGGCCACGCCTGGGGCCTGGACGCCAAGGAGGCCCTGGAAGCAGCCCGGCGTCAGGTGGCTGAATTGATTCACGCCGAACCCGACGAAATCGTTTTCACCTCCTGCGCCACCGAAGCCAACAACATGGTGATCCAGGGCCTGCTGCGGCCCACCTCCTCCATCCCGGCGCCGCACCTGGTCACCAGTGCGGTGGAACACCCTTCTGTTCTCGCTCCGGCCCAGGCCATGGCCCGGCTGGGTGCTCGACTGAGCCTCTTGCCGGTCAGCCAGGACGGGCTCTTCCACCCCTCGGACGCGTTCAATGCGCTCACTCCGGATACTAAGCTGGTGTCCGTGATGCTGGCCAACAATGAAACCGGCGCGATTCAACCCGTCTGGGAACTGGCGGATATTTGCCGCCAGCAAGGCATTCTTCTGCACACGGACGCCTCCCAGGCCGCCGGGAAAATCCCGGTGGACGTCCAGCGGCTCGGCGTTGACCTGCTCACCCTGGCCGGGCACAAGCTCAACGGGCCCAAGGGCGTGGGGGCGTTATACATCCGCCGCGGCGTGCAGCTCCCTCTTTTGCTCCATGGCGGAGGCCAGGAACGTGGACGGCGGCCAGGCACGGAAAACACCCTGCTCTGCGTGGGGCTTGGCGCGGCCTGCGGACTGGCCCGCCAACACTTGGAAGAAGAGATGGCCCGTCGCCGCAGGCTCGGCGACGTGCTGCTGGACGGCCTGAACCGGTTGGGCGCAGATTTTCGCATCTTTGGGCACAATGCGCCCCGGCTGCCCAACACTCTGCTGGCCGGATTCTGGAATATGGATGCAGGCCGGCTCGTGGAAGGACTGGCCCTGCGCGACGTGGCGGTTTCCGCCGGAGCCGCCTGCCACGGCCCAGGAACCTCAAACAGCCCCGCCAACGGACCGGTCATCTCCCACGTACTCGAGGCCATGCACGCTCCCCGGGACTATGCGGCCGGTTCCATACGGTTTTCCTGGGGCCTTGGAACCACCCGCAACGATGTGCTCGAACTGGTGGAACGGCTGGGACGGGTTCTTCAAGATCAGTCGGGCGCGTAATGCCGCACGCTTTCCACGTTGAAAATCAAAACGCCCGGCTGTTGAGCCGGGCGTTTTGATTTTTCGGACGGTTCCGCTCCGCCAATGGCAACACCAATCAACGGCAAAGATCATTGAAAGCTGACCACGGTAAAGCGATCCACCCCGGCCAGCACCAGTGCGTCGAACACCACGGCCGCCGCCGTAACAGCGAACCAGAACATCCGCCGCCTTGACGCTTCCCATTGGGCCACTCGCTCCCGCAGCAGCAAAAAGGCATTGGCGCCCACGTAACATTCCAGGGCAAAGGGCGGAAATCCCAAAAAGCCGAGCACCGGCATTTCAAACAGCTTCCAGTCCCCGACAAACGGCACATGGTACACCCACTTGGCCCCGGCCTGGAAATTCCAAACCTCCCACAGCCCTCCGCAGATCAATCCCGACAAGAGCAGCAGCAAAAGCCGCCGGGCATCACCGCGTTCCCAGTCGCCCAAAAGGGAACGGCCGCCGTTTCCGTGCACCCAAGGCTCCAGCAGCAGAAACACCGCCCCCCAGACCAGGGGGAAGAAGAAACGCGGCATGGCCATGGGCAGGATCAAAAACACAGCCCCGGTAAAGGCCAGGGGCAGATGCAAAGGACGGGCGTCCTTGAGCGGCGCAATCCCGGCCGAGCGGAACAGGCCAAAAAAATCCAATAGCCGGGAGGTGGCGAACAACGCCGGCAAGACCGTTGCATAGGACAGCACATACCCGGCCCATCGCTCAGCCGCGTGGGCGGGCAGGTTCACATACTGCCAATTGCCCAGGCGGAAGTTGAGCAGTTCGAAAAACAACCAAAGCGTCACGGACACGGGCAAGAGCAGAAGCCAGTCGCGGGGCGCGTCGTACAGGTCGGACTCCCCGCCGCGCAGTGCCAGCAGAGATTCCACAGCAAAAATGTACGGCCACCAGACAAAACAATAATACCAGGTAGTGAACGGTTCCAGGCCCAACGAAAGGCCGACTCCGGCCCCGAAAAAGATCAGAATGGAACTGCCCAGGACCCATAAAGGCAATCGTTGCCGCATGGGCTCAATTCTCCTTGTCCGCCGCAGGCCCGGCGCGGGTGCCCCAGGCTTCTTCGCATTCGGGGCAGCCCTCGAGCAGGGCGCGCTGCACGGCCGGAGGCACCAGCAAGGAGAGATCCCGCCCCTGGAGCCAACGTTCGCGGATGTCGCGTGCCTTAATGTCCAGCCGTGGAATCTGAAGACAAAGCAGACGCGCCCCGGAAGGGAAACGCCAGGACGGTTCGCGGCCTGAGGCGAGTTGCTCGGCCTGGGGCCAGCGTTCGGCCACAAGCCCGGCCACTGGCTCAAAGCCCCGGCACTCATCCCCGCCCCGGTTCACGCAGACGAGGTTGGCCAGGGCCGGAATTTCCAACCCATTGCGCCAGGTGGGAATTTCCAACAGAGTGCCGGTGCCGAGGATGAAAAAAAGTTCCGGCGGGGGCGTGGCATAACACTGCAATGTGTCACAGGTGTACGACGGTCCGGCGCGCTCCCCCTCAATGGGGTTGGCGTGCAGCCCGTGAATCCCTTCCACGGCCAGTTCACAAAGTCCGAGCCGCACGTCAAAGGGCAACAGGCCCAGAGACGGCTTGTGCGGCGGAACGGAAGCCGGAACCAGGTCCACACGTTCCAATTGCAGGCGCTCCAGCACCTCCACGGCCATGCGTACATGTCCGGTGTGCACCGGGTTGAAACTTCCGCCCAATATGCCAACGCCACGTCGTTGCGTCATAATCGTTTGCCTCCTGCGCGGGAGAATGCCCCGCGAAAGAAGAGCATACGCGTTCCAGGCGGTTGCTTCAACCTCGCGGGAAAGCCGCGGCATATGAACGGCCGGTTCCTGCCACGGAATTCAGATGTCCGCCCGGGTCAGGTCGTCCATGCCCGCCTCGCCCCGGAGCATGCGCTTCTCCAGGTGGGCCTGGCGTACCTTTTTCACCAGCGTATCCAGCGGGCAAGGCTTGATGAGGTAATCGAAGACTCCTTGCGCCATCATTTCCATGGCGTCGTTCACCGAGGCATGGCCCGAGAGCACCACCACCTGCGCGTCGGCCTCCATGTTCTGCATTTCCGCAAAGGTGGCGCGGCCGTCCATGTCCGGCATCTTCATATCCAGCAGCACCACGTCGAATTCCTCTTTCTCCAGGGCCTGGAGCGCCTGGGGACCGTCTTCCGCCCCCTGGGCTCGCATGCCTTCCTGGCCGTTAAGCAGCCGGACCATGTTTTCCCGAAAACGATCCTCGTCATCCACAACCAACACACGGATTGCGGTTTCCATGATCAGTCCTCCGATTGCGTGAGTGAAGGTAGGCACACGATAAACTCCGCGCCCTTGCCCCGTTCGCTCTCCACGGCCAGGGTTCCGCCCAGCTCATTGACGATGCGCATGCAGATGGATAACCCGAGCCCCGTACCCTTGCCCGGCTCCTTGGTGGTGAAGAACGGATTGAAAATCTTGTCCAGATGCTCCTTGGCAATGCCCGGCCCGGTATCCTTGAAGCGCAGCTCGGCTCCGCCGTCCTCGGTGCGGCAGGTCGTGATGATGATGCGCCCGTCCCCGCCCATGGCCTGGGAAGCGTTGTTCAGCAGATTGAGAATCACCTGCCGGAGCAACGGCGGGTCCGTGTTTACGCAGGGGGCGGGCTCGGCGTAACGCCGCTCGATGAAGATATCCTTGTTGCGAATTTCCAACTCCACCAAGCGGACCATGTCGTCGATGAGCTGGTTCATGTCCGTTTCCTGGATCACGGCTTCGCGCTTACGCGCAAAGTCCAGCATGCCGCGGGTAATGCGACAACAGCGCTCCACCTGCCGGTCAATCTCCGTAAGGCATTCCACGAAGTCGTTCCTGTCCTCCTGCTGCTCGAACCGGGCCCGCGGAAGCAGCATCTCCATGAGCTCCACCTCCTGGGTGATCACGGCCAGAGGGTTGTTGATCTCATGGGCCACGCCAGCGGAAAGCTCACCCAACGCCGAAAGCTTCTGAGACTGGATCAGCTGGGCATTGAGCACCTGGATTTCTTTCTGACTGCCCGTAAGATCCCACCAGAGGCGAAAACCGAGCAGGACCAGAATCACGGCGCAACTCACCGCAATGAACAGCCCGTTGCGCCCGCCCACCTGCAACGCGGCCAAGGCCACCAGCAAGGTAACCACGGGCGCCACGTAACGCTCCACGATCAACAGCTTATGCAGGCAGTTACTTTTACGCCCGCAGCAAATCCTTGTTGTTTGCATGCAACTATCTGCCCCGGTTGAGTCTGGACCGTTCATAGGCCTTGAGAATCCGTTCCAACAGGTCTTCGATCTTAAAGGGTTTGAGCACGTAGTCGTACGCGCCCAGGCTGATGCCCTGGATGCCGGATTTTACCGATCCGTGCCCCGTAAGCATGATGACCTCCACCACGGGGTGGCGTTTCTTGATTTCCTGGAGTGTCTCCAGGCCGTCCATGCCGGGCATTTTCACGTCCAGGACCACCACGTCCACTGCATTTTCCCGCAGGTATTCCAATGCCTGCTGGCCGCTGGTAACGCCCTCCACGTCCAGGTTGCGCATCACGAACCGCTTGACGAACAGCTTCACGAAATCCTGTTCATCATCAACGATCAGCACCTTAATCTTACTCATGCCTTCCCGCCTTGTTTCCCGCTTGGTTACGCCGCAGGCAGGTGCACGGTGAACGTGGCCCCCTGCCCGGGCTCGCTTTCCGCCAAAATCCGGCCGCCCAGCCGCTCCACAATGCCGTAGGTGATGGACAGCCCCAGGCCCGTGCCCTCGCCCACCTTTTTGGTGGAGAAAAACGGATCGAAAATCTTGCTCAACAGCCCAGGCTCAATGCCGGGACCATTGTCTTGAACGCTGAAAAAAACACCCTGCTGGTCCGCACCGGTACGCACCGTTATGTTGCCGTCCCGGTTCACGGCGTCGATGGCGTTCTCCAGCAAATTGAGCACCACCTGCTGGACCTGGGTGGCGTCCGTGTTGATCAGGGGCAGATCCGGCGCATATTCCCGCTGGATGATGATATTACGGTGCATGGCCTCGTTGGCGAGGAAGGAAATGGTGCCCTCCACCAAGGCCCCCACGTCCACATTCTCCTGCACGGGTTCCATGCGCCGGGCAAACCCGAGCATGCGGTGCGTCACGGTCTTGGCCCGTTCCACATGCCGATCAATGTCCCGGGCCGCTTCCTCGATTTCCTCAAAGTGCTTCATGGACTCGGGCTCTTCGTCCGTGAGCAGGTCCGTGATCCAGCCTGCCGCCTCCCGGATCAGCGTCAGGGGGTTGTTCACCTCATGGGCAATCCCGGCAGCCATTTTCCCCAAGGCCGCCAGCTTGCTGGACTGCATCAAGTTCATGTCGGCGGCGGCCTTTTCCCGATCCGCTCGCTCCACCTTGGCCACGATGGCCCGCGTCGTCAGAAACGCGCCCACAAAAATGACCACTACTCCGCCCAGCACCAGGCTCAGGGCAATGGACTGCACCGTGAGCAGGGGCGACATTTCCTCGCTGGGATCCTCGGAAATGACCAGCTTCCAGTCCAAAGTCCGCAGGGGGACCACTCCGGCCAATTCCTGGCGCTCCCCGCCCGGCAGATGCATGATGGTCAGTTCGTTGATGCCCTGGACCGGCAGGGTACAGCGTTCCAAAGTGGGCCGCCCGAAACGCGACGGCGTTTGCAACAACCCTTCCCCGTTGACGAGAAAGGCGTCGCCCCGCCTGCCGAGCTGGACGCTCTGCACCAGGGAGTGAAACACTTCGGAATCGATGGTGGCCCGCAAAATCCAGTTGGTGTCCCCTTCGCGCCGAAGCACTGCAATGATGAAGTGCGGATAGTTGCGAAAACCCATGAACACGTCCGAGACGTACACGCCCTTGAGCATAACCTGATGGAACCAGTCTTCGTCGGAATAGTTGGCCCCGCCCAGTTCATAGGGCCCGGCATAGGCCACGTGCCGCCCGTTGCTGCCGATGACGCCCAGATCGATGAACGAAGCCGAGCCATGCCGTATGGTTCCGAACAGGCTGGAAAGAAACGCCTGGTCGCCCATTTCGGACAGGGTGTGCGTATAGGCGAGGTTGCGCACCTGGGCAATGCGCTCCTGGAGGAACATGTCCACGGCGGCCCGCTTGTTTTCAATCATAATCCGCAGGTTGGACGTGACCTTTTCCTCGTAGGTGTGACTGAACTGGGCATGGATGAAGGATCCGAGCGCCAGCACGGGAATCAGGGAGAAAAAAAAGATCACGCCGATGAACTTCCAGCGCAGCACTCCGTATCCCTTGGCATCCATCGGTCAGTCTCCTTTGATCCGGCGTGAGGTTCCGTCTCCGGCTGGGGGCGGAATCCCGGCGGCCCGGGCTCCGATCTCGGCCAGGTCCGTGCGGATCTGCTCGTCCACGCGGGCCACTTCCGCACTGTCCCCCATGATCATGTCCAGCTGGCGAGTGTGGACCACCAGGTAGCCCACCACCCGCAACAACGCGTCCATGGTGCGGGCATCGGCCCCTTCCCGGCGCGCATAGAGGGCATCCTCCTTCAGTTCCACCAGAAAACCGTAATCCTCAAGCACGTCCCCCACGAGCCGGGCCCGGCGAATACGCCGCTCCCAGTCCGCGGCACCGCCCTTGAACTGAAAAATGACGTAATTTTCCTCCGGATCCTGGCCGAGCACGGCTTCCACCGTGCAGAAGTGGTACCCAAACCGGGATTGGAGCGAGCAATACTCGCGGGAAATCAAAAAATAGTTGCGCACCGCATAGGGAGAGGCCGCCCCCTCGGCCAGTCCGGGATCGGAAACGGACCGGACCATGACCGACACCAATCCTCCGGCGTTGACAGCGGGCGGCCCCCGCCAGACCACGGCCTGCATCCCCTCCCATAAAGCCAGCATGGGCCGGCAGCGCACATCGGCGATATCCACGGTCCGCAGGTCGGAATCTTCCGGCGCCTCCAGGCCATCTTCCAGGTCCACCACCCAGTATTGGAGAGGCACACCGTCCACCAGACGCCGACTGACGCCCTTTTCCAGCCCTGAACGGGGCTCCATGCAGAACATTTCGCGCACGCCCATCTCATGGCAATACCGGAGCACGTCGTGCAGGGTGCGACAATTTTCCGGCGCAAAGGACCGGGCATCGGGGTTATCCAGATTCAGCGGGGCCAGATGCTCCAGCACCCCCTCCAGGCAGTGGTGCACCGGACTGCCGAACATGAGTCCCCGCACCGGAGGACGCCGCAGCAACGGCTCCACTTTTCCGGCATAGACCGCCCCGCGGTCCGCATCCACGGTGATCACAGCCCCGCGATCCAATTGTTCCGCCAGGCCGTCCAAAGCTCCAGGCAGGGAAAACAGAGCAGGCACGCCGTATTCCCGGGCCACGCTGGCCAGATGGCCGGCCGAGGCCCCATGCTCGGTAATTACCGCGGCAGCGCGGGAAAGCAACGGGGCCCAACGGGGACGGGCACTGCGGGCCACCAGCACGGCCTGTTCGGGAAAACGCAGCGCATCCGCATCGCTCCGCACGGCCACGGCAACACCGGCCGCCGCCCCTGCCGAAGCCGTGACGCCGCCGCGCAATAACGGTTCCCGCAGGGGATGACGCTCCAGCTCCTCCGGGGCAGATTCCGCCGCGTCGCTCTCCTCGGGAAGAGCCGGAAAATGCAGGTCCCGGCATTGCAGCAAAGCAATGGCGCCGTCCTCACGGATGATCCATTCCACGTCCTGGGCCGCACCGAAAATTTCCTCCAGCCGCAATCCCATGCCCACCAGCGCTACGATCTGCCCATCGGTCAGGCAGGGGACGTCCTGCTCGGACGCAACGGCCTCCTCCAGCACGGTCCCTTCTCCTGGATGGCAGACCGTCCGCCACTCCTTATGCGCCACATGCCGCTCCACGATGCGCCGCCCACAACGTGAAACCACGAAACGGTCACACACGGCGCTGCCGTCCACAATGGCCTGGGGCAGTCCGAACACCGCGGAAATATGCAGGCAATCCTGTTCCGGGTGCAGGGGGTCGCGGGTGTACAATACCCCCCCTACCCGGGCCGAAACCATTTCCATGCATCCCACGGACATATCCACGTCACTGTCGCGAATGCCGCGATGAAAACGGTAAGCCAGGGCGGCCGGTCCATACTTGCTGGCCACCACGGCCTTGAAGGCGTCTTCCACATGCTCGGACGGCACGTTGAGTTCCGTATGAAACTGCCCGGCAAAAGACGCCCCGGCCACGTCCTCGCCCAGGGCCGAAGAGCGCACCGCCAAGCGCAGAGGGTCCGGTGAAAGCGCCTGCATCCTGGTGAGCTGGTCCTGCATGTCTACCCGCAGACCGGAAGGCACTTCGGCCCGCAGAATCATGGAACGCAAAGTGGAGCTGAGTTCATACAGCCCGGCCATACTGCTGTTTTCCGTGGTTTGCAGCAGCCGGTCGATTTCCTGGGGCAGGTCGTTATGGTCCAAAAAACGGCGGCAGGCCGAGGCCGTGATCACAAACCCCTCGGGGATGTGGATTCCCATGCGTTGGCGGGCTTCGCCCAGGCGGGCCAGCTTGCCGCCGGTTTCCCGGCTGCATTGCCTGGTGAGCCTGTCCAAGGGCAATACATTGTCGGGGCAGGATTCCGCCGCTGGCCGACGCAAAACCGCGTCCACCGAGGTCTGCACCGAGGCCAGGGATGTGAATAATTCTTCATAGGTGCCCGGAGCCATGCGGTTGAGCTGGCGCACCATCTGGAATCCGGCCATGAGCCCGCGCACGGAAAGCGCCCGGATGCGGGCCATGCCGAACGGACGCCCGGCCCGACGTAGTTCTTCCAGATCCGCCAGGGCGGCCAGTGCCTCGTGGTTGGCCTTGACCAGCAGACGAAAGCTGCGGCAACGCACGCGGTATTCCTCGCGCAAACGGGCCAACTGTTCCCGGGTTCGCTGTCTGCGTCCCCGTCCCAGAAATTGCCGTATGGCCAGGAAAGCCGAGCCCATGTCTTCCCTCCAGTCAGGCCCGTCCGGACACGAGGGCCGCGTCCCGGATCTTGGCGAACAGTTCGTCGAACGCCACAGGCTTGATCATGTAGTCGAATGCCCCAAGCTGCATGCCGGTATAGGCCGAACTGGTATCGGCATGGCCGGTGAGCAAAACCACCTCCGTGCCCGGGTGCCGGGCCTTGATGCGGCGCAGGGTTTCAATGCCGTCCATGCCGGGCATGCGAACATCCAGCACCACCACATCGAACTCCTCGTTCTCCAGGAGTTCGAGGGCCTGTTCTCCGCTCTCGGCCGAGGTGACTTCCACTCCCCGCCGGGCCATGCGCCGGGTTACCAGCGAGAGAAATTCGGTTTCGTCATCAACAAGCAACATGTGCAGATTTTTCACGACGCGTCTCCAGGGCCGGAATCAGGCTCCAAGCACAAGGGTCTTGAGCTGCATAAGCACGGGCAGCGCCGACCAGATCAAAAGTAAAAACACCACTACGGAAATGAACAGAGCCATGACCGCCTGCCACCAGCGCAGGCCGCAGGCCTTGACAAGCCCCACGCAGACCAGCAGCGCCCGGATGGGCTCCGTGAAGATTTGCAGGGACGGAATCCAGGACACGGGCATGACCGTGCCCGAAGCAAAGGCGTAAATGCTGAACACGCGCTTGAACGTCACGCCCGCGCCCATGAGCATATTCATGGTCACCATGCACAACAGCGCCAGCAGAGCGGGCAACAGCATGGCGTTGATCATCAAGATTCCGGCCATGGCCAGTTTGTGGCTGAAGAAATAGGTCACGCTGACCATGGTATGAAACAGGGCGGCAAAAGCCAGATAGCGCAGTGAATTACGGTAGTTTTCCTGGGTGTCCTCCAAGTGAGTGAAGAACTGCCGCGGCGCCCGGATGATTTCAGTCATGGTGCCGAAAAAGCGCGACGTATCAACGCGGCGCTCCTGGGGGGCCTCCGAAGGTCCGGTACCGGCCTGCGGGGAAACATCGACGGCCACGCCTTCGCGACTCATGATCCACCTCCGAATACGCCCACACCTTCCACCACGCCGAGAACAAGCATGGCCACCGTGAGCAGGAAAAAGAACATGCGCTCCGTGCGCCGGGTAAAATAAATGCGGCCGTTGTCATACCGGAACAGCGGCTGCTTTTCGCGGTTTTGTCCGGCCTGAACGTTTTGTGCGTTGTCTTGGCTCTGCATGGTCGCCTCCCTTGAAATATGGTTTCCGTCCAAAGGCCCGGCGGCCCGAAAGGCCGCCGGGGATTTTACGGGTTAACGAGGTCAGAATCCCGGCAGATCGCCGAACCCCCTCAGGCTCCAGTAGACCGCCGTGAGCAGGATCAGCACGATGTTGGCCAGGAACCACATGGGAACGCCCACACGCAGATAGTCCTTGGGCTCCAGATACCCGGAGGCGTACACGATGGCATTCGGCGGTGTGCCGATGATCAGGCAGTACGCAAAGGACGATGCCACGGCCGTGGACATAGCCATGAAGGGCAGATAGGTCGTGCCGGGGTGCACGATGCCGGCCATGTTCAACGTGATGGGGCCCACCGCGGCTGCGGCCGGACCGTCTGCCATGAGGTTGGTCAGCACAGCGGTAAGACCGTTGGATGTGAGCATCAGAGACAAGCCGCTGTCCATGCCGAGCGGCGCCATGAAGTCGACCACGGACTGGGCCAGCCAGTAGGCGGCACCGGTCTTGTCCAGGGTGCGGCCGAAGATGATCGCGCCCGCATACAGCCAGACAACACCCCAGTCCACCTTTTCCTGGTAATCTCGCCAGTTGACCACACCGGCCAGGAGGTAGGCCACCGCGCCGGCCACGGCGATGACGCCGATGCCCAGCCGCACGGGGTAAATGCCCATGTTGAAGAAGATCTTTTCAGTGAACCAGCCGTAGACCATGACCACGAAGATGATCAAAGCCCAGATCTGGTGCTTATTCCAGCCGCCCATCTTGCCGATCTCGTTCTCCAGGTGGCGCATGGCCGGGGCCAGAGAGGTGATCCGCGGCTTGAACCGCCAGTTGACCATAACCCAGGTAAGGGGAATCATGACCAGAACGAACGGGAAGCAGTAGGTGACCCACTGGAAGTAACCGATGTCGAACCCGAACATGTCGGTCAAGTAGGTCATCATGATGACGTTGCGCGCGCCGCCGGAGGGGGCGCCCGGTCCACCGATGTTGCAGGCCATGGCAATGGCGATCATGAGCATCTTCGCCAGTTCCGGGTCCTCGGGGACTTCGTCGGTCAGGCTGTTCTGGTAGAGCAGCATACCGATCGGCAGGAACATGGCGGCCAGGGCGTGGTCCGAAATGAACGCGGCCAGCGGCGCGATGATGATGAAGAAGATCAACGTGATCCAACGGACGTTGGGCACGGCCAGCTTCTTGAACATCATCAGGCAGACGCGCTTGTCCACCCCGGTTTTAACAAAGGCCGTGGCAAACATGAGCGAACCCATGATGAACCAACAGGCGTCGGACCAGTACAGCCCGGCAACGTCGCGCCGGGAGACCACACCCGAGAATACGAGAATCAGCCCGATGCAAAAGGCCACGCCGGGCAGGGGCATGCATTCCGTGACAAAACAGAAGACCACGAACACGACCAGGGCGATGGCCACCTTGATCTGCCAGCTTCCCTTGTCCGCCTTGGCCTGGTCACCGTCCGACAATTCGTCGTAGTTGAGGCGGTTCATTCGCAGATCAAACGCACTCTTGAGCAGGGTCAGATACTGCTCGGAAGTCAGTTCGCTTTGCACAAACTCATGGGCACGCTTGAGGTTGGAGCTGTCCACAGGAATCTTGTACTTCTTGCACCACTTGGCGTCGCGCTTCATGAAGCGTTCCTTGGACATGGCGCCCATGCGCATATTCTGTTCCATCATCTGGCAGGTGACCAACTGCCATTGATCCACGTCGGCGGACTTTTTCTGGAACAGTTCCTGAGCGAGGTAATTGATGACCGCCTTGGGCCCCACCTGATACTGCATGCCGACCTTTTGCATGCTCTGCGGGGCGGGCAGCATGACGATGACCGCGAACAGGATGACCGGTATAATCAACAGCTTCCAGTTGACATACTTGTCGTAACCGGTGGCTTTCTTCTTGGTAGCTTCAGCCATTTCACACCTCTTTCTTGGTTTGGACGTCCTTTGCAGACCGCTTGGGGCTATCCCGCAAGAATCCGGCCGATTTCAAAGAACATCTCCTGCTCCCGGACCACGCCGACGATCTTTCCGTTCTTGGCAACGGCCAGGCGGCGCGCACGCTGGAAAAACATGGTTTCGGCGATTTCCATCAGGTTTGCGGAAGCATCGACCACCGGCGGGCTGTCGGACATGATCTCACGAACCTTCATGTCCGCGATCTCTTTAATCCTTGAAGTGAACAGCCCTTGCCAGAACATGGTGGAATATTGCAGACTGTCGGCCATTGACGGCTTGGGCGCGCTCAGGTATGGCGGACGCGCAGCCGCAATCAGGTCCATAGGACCGATGATGCCGGTGAGGTCGCCCGCCTTGTCAAAGACCAAGATGGAGCGGTGGCCGGTATCCATGATTCTGTCCGTGGAGACGAGCTGCGAACTCAGGTCGCGCAGTTTGGCGACGGCCGAGCGAACGCTTTCGTCTTCCGTTATGGTGGTGTAGTTGGTAAGCGGAATCATCACTTCTTCCGCAAGCCGTTCACGATAAGGTTCTTGCTTTGCCGCGGCAACGGCATCGCGAATCTTGGCGGAGAGCAAATCCACGTCGCAGGGCTTGTTCAGATAATCCTGCGCACCGGAGTCCAGCGCCTCCTGGGCGCTGGGCAGCGCTCCGTGTCCCGTCAGCATGATGACGGGCACGTCGGCGTCAATCTCCCGGATTTTCCGGAGCGTCTCGTGCCCGTCCATGCCTTCCATCTTGATGTCGAGAATGACCACGTCGGGCTTCTCGCTCATCTTTTCCAGGGCTTGCTCGCCGCTGGCGGCCATGACGGTCTCGTACCCCTTGCGCTCCAAGATTTTGGCCGTGGTGGTGCGGAACCGCTCCTCATCATCAACCATCAGTAATTTTATATTGATTGACATATCTACCTCCTTTTGGGCGTCAATCACCTCTGACGACATTCCGACTCCTGGCTAAGTAAATTTTTTCTTCGAGTTTCTTCCTCCTTTCAAACGCCTCTTCCGATTTGCTGAGCAGGCTCTTCATGCTCACAGGTTTGATCAGATAATCGGCCGCCCCCAGGCGAATCCCTTCCACCGCGGATTCCAGAGAGGCATGCCCCGTGAGCATGATGACCTCGATCATGGGGTTGATCTTTTTGATCTCCGTCAGGACCTTGAGGCCGTCCATGCCCGGCATTTTGATATCCAGAAAAACGACATGAACCGTTTCGTTCTCAAGCAGGCGCAACGCCTCCTCCCCGCTGGAGGCGGTAAGTACGTCGATGCCTATTTTCGAGAACAGCTTTTTCGTTGTGTAGAGGAGGCGCTGTTCGTCATCCACGATCATGATTTTCATAGCGACTCTTGTTGTTCTTCCTGTTGCCTTTTGGTTTTGGACGCTTTCGCTTCCTGCGGGCGTCCCGGATTTTGTGCAAACCCGGTGGCCCCCTCTGACTTCCCTTTTTCCAAAGCAATCCATGTGCCAGAATTTTTTCTTTTAATATTATGTCGTTAGATTGTATTTTCACGCAAGCGAGATGCGTTGCGTGCATTGCGAGATTTCCTGCATTCGTTGACCGGGCCAACCAAGGAAACAAGGCACCCAGGTCCGTCCCTGGAACGAATCCTGGGGCAAAAAAAAACGGGCCCACCCCTTTCAGGGCGGACCCGTGGCAACGGCTCCGTATATCCAAAGCGGCAACGCCTACTTCTGCCCGCCCTCGGACCGCGGACGCGGCAGGCTGATGGTAAAGCTGGTTCCCTGGCAGGGTGTGCTCTGCACGTTCATTTCTCCGCCCATACGACCTACTATGCCGTGGCAAACCGACAGTCCCAATCCGGTCCCCTTGCCCACGGGCTTGGTGGTGAAAAATGGTGCAAAAATACGCTCCATATTGTCGGGGGTGATGCCACAACCATTATCCCTGACCGCAATATCCACCTGCCCCTTTTCTCCCAGAGAACACTGCACAATGACCTTGCCCCCGCCTTCGGGGTGCTGTTCTTCTACGGCATGCAGAGCATTGTTCAGCAAATTCAAGATCACCTGCTGCAACTGGCCGGGATCGGCTCGGACAAACACGGGGTGCGACGGCAGGTCATAACTCAGGACAATGCCGTTGACCGCGGCCTTTTCCTCCACCATGGAAACGACTTCCGGCAGGAAGGTGCGCAATTCAAGATCTTGGGTGATGCTTTCCCCCTGGCGGCCGAACTGCAAAATGGATTGCGTGATTTTTGCGCAACGGCTGATCTGCAATCGCAATTGTTCCATGGAAGTATGCACTTCCGCGTAGTCTTCTCCTTCTTGCAAGGACCCTTTTTCCAGCATGTCCTGCATAACCATTTCCATGTACGAAAGATCACTCTTCATGACTTGCAAGGGATTATTGATCTCATGGGCAATGCCGGTGGTCATTTCCCCTATTTCCGCGAGCCGGGCCGCCCGGTACAGGTCATCCCGCAGCCCCTCCTTCTCGTGGAACACCCGGGTCAGAGCGAGTTCCAGACGCCCGCTGATGGTATAGGCCAGAACCGTGATGATCAGCCCGCCCAGCAGCAGGATGGCGGCTATCCAGCTGGCAGCCTCCTGCAACCCGGTAAAGGCGTCGCCCTCTTCCTGGCGGGCCACCAATAACCATTTGTTGTCATTGATCCATGACGTGCAATAGAGATAGGCAGTACCGTCCACGCCATGGGCCTCCACCACCTGGATGCCCCTTCCTGGACGAGCCGCTTCGGACGGCAGGTCCGCCTCGGTGAGCAAAGCAGCCCCGCTACGCGGTTCGGTCTGATACCGGCCCTGGGCGTCCAAGACCCAGGCCTCGCCTGTCGCCCCCATGCGGATACGTTCCACCAGGCCGGTGAATTCATGCGGATCCATGGTGGCCCGCAAAACCACGATGCCGTCGGCCCGTTGCCGGGCAACGGCCACCACGAAATGCGGCTCATTGCGATATCCCAAGAAAACATCGCTGATGTGAAATCCCTTGGCCAAAGTGGCCTGATACCACGATGCCTCAGAATAATCCTTGCCCTGGAGATGATGCAGCCCGGCATAGGCCACCTGTCGGCCATCCGGACCAATGTAGCCCAGGTCCACAAAGGCTTTGCAATTGCGTTGCAACCATTGCAGGCGCAACGCCAGCAACGCCGGGTCCGAAAGTTGTTGTGCGGTATCGAAGTCCAGGACATTCTCCAGATCGGAGCGACGTTCCTGCAAATACGTTTCGATCATACGGCCATGATCTTCCACAATACGCCGCATGGTTTCCATGGTGCCGGTGCGCACCGCATTGGTGAAGGCCGCGTGCCCCACCAACAAAACGAACAGGAACGGAGTCAGCGTGGCCACGGCCAGGGCCAGCAGCAGCTTGCGCCGGATGCCCTGAAACGGATTGCGCTCCAACCCAGGAACATGTCGCGCTTCTTCGTGATTCTGCTTGATGGTAGGCGTATTCATCTCGGTCCTGCCTCAGCCCGTGCCGCCACCAAAGGCGAACTCCGCCTCCGGACCGGACACAATTTCCATTGCTTCGTTGAACCCCACGTCAACCTCCCCGATACATGACAGCCGAAACCGCCGCCCTCCCATGGCGGCCTCCCCGGTGGCTGCCGCCCGCATGGTGGGGCGTGCGGTATTTCGCGCACGGCGTCTTCCTTGCATGATGACGCAGCAATGCCCATGCCATTGCGCTTTCTCATTGACGCATGGCGTATATGGTTGTAACGGCAACCGAAAGGCCTTAAATTCAAGTGAACTACATCACGATTTGGCACGAAGAAACCTTTGCGTGACCCGGTCCGGAGAAATCATGAGCAACAGTAAAACGCCTCCTCCCACGCCGCACCGGCGTACTCCCATGCAACTGTTCCATTCCCTGGGTTTAAAGGCCAAACTCCTGATCACAATTCTGCCTTTTCTGGCCATTATCCTGGCCGGAACAGGCTACGCCATGTATCAGCTTTCCACCGAGTACATGGACATTGCCCTGGAACGGAACGTGCGTATCCGTGACCTGGCCCTGGCGCGCGCAGTAGAAAAATATCTGGACCAGCGACGCCGGGATTTGCTGCTCACAGCCCGGCAGCCTCTGGATGAGGTCGCCCTGATTGATTTCTTCAAAAACCTGCGGGAAACAAGCGGCATTCAATATTGTGAATTCAGCGTCTTAATGCCGGACGAACGGGAACATCTGTTCGTGGTGGCCCAGGGCGATACCCTGTACCGCGTGCCCCGGGGGAAACTGGGCGAGCTGCGGCCCAATCCCCTGCTGCACCTGGACTCCCTGCCCGTAATGGTGCCCGGCGAGGTCCGCCCCTCCGGAATACTAAACATGGAATATCCGTTTCCGCAAAACGGAAACGCCAACCATCGCATCGAAGAACAGGTCATCCGCTTCACCACTCCCTATACCGCGCCGGAGCTCAAGGGACAGGGTTATATTTGTCTTGGCGTGCGCGCCCAGGACGTACGCAACATCCTCTCCCTGTACAACTCGCGCAAGTCCCCGCTCTGGGGCTATCCCCGCTCCGACGAAGTACGCTTCAGCTATCTTTTCGATCCCCAGGGATGGATTCTTTTTCAATCGGACGACATTGCCGAACCCGATGCGGATTTGGGTACTTTTCTAGCCCGTTCCGGCTATAACGGAACCCTGGGGCGACCAGGGCTGCCCTGCGCGTTCCGGCCCAGCACGTCCCATGCCGATTATTGGGAGATGGTTTCCGAGGGAGCCGAGGGCCGCGCCGGGATCATGCGCTTGCGCGACGATGGCCACAACTCAGAAAAAGTGTCCAACTATTACCTTTCCTGGGCTCCCGTCACCTTTACCGTGGCCCCGGGAAAGCCGCCCGTGGTCTTTGCCGGGGCCACCTTTGTGGACCGCTCTCAGCTCAAGGCCACGGCCGGTTACGAATACATCGACGTCATGCTGCTCATCACCATGGGCAGTATCTTACTGCTTTCCCTGCTGGTCTACATCATGAGCCGCCTGGCCATGGGCCCCATCTTCCGACTGACCCGGGCCGTGACCGCCATGCAGACCACGGGCCAGCTCCAGCGTCTGGAACTTCCGGAATCCGGCTATGAAACCGCGCGGCTGCAAACCGCCATCAACGGCATGATCGACCGCGTACGCGATCAAGTGGAACAAATTCGCCAGCGCGATGAAACCATTGAACATGTCAACCTCAAGGAACCGGCCCGCCTGGAAGGAGACATGGCCCTGCTGGAGGAGGTGCTCCAAGGGGATCTGCCCGACATCGTGGGAGTGGGCCCGCGCATGGCCCTGTTCAAAACCGACGTGGTCCGCGCCGCCCAGGTGGATGTGGATGTGCTCGTCATGGGTGAAACCGGTACCGGGAAACAGCTGGTGGCCGAGGCCGTGCACCGGCAAAGCCGCCGGTCCGAACGACCGTTCATTTCCATCAATTGCGGCGCATTGGACGAAAACCTGCTTCTGGACGCCCTGTTCGGGCATGCCAAAGGCGCATTCAGCGAGGCTAAAAGCGACCGCAAAGGCGCCTTCCTGGAAGCCGACGGCGGCACCTTGTTCCTGGATGAAATCCAGTCCGCATCCGCCAAAGTTCAACAGGCCCTGTTGCGCGCCATTGCCATGCGCAAGATCAAACCCTTGGGACGGGATGTGGAGGTGGACGTGGACGTGCGGCTTATCTGCGCCACCAACGCGAATCTGGCGGAAATGATCAAGGACGGCGAATTCCGCGAAGACCTGTATTACCGCCTCAAGGTGCTTACGGTCCAAACCCCGCCGCTGCGGGAACATCCTGAAAGCATTCCTGTTCTGGCTCTCCACTACCTGCGCCAGGCCGAACATCTGGTCAACCGGGAAGGACTGGTCCTGAGCAAGGGCGCGGTCCGCAAGATGACGGGGTACCACTGGCCCGGCAACATCCGCGAACTCATCAACAGCATCACCAGAGCCGCGGTCATGGCCGAGACCGAAGTAATCCAGGCGGATGAAATCAAACTGGAAATCGAAGGCCTGAGCTATGTCTCCCCTCTGGACCAGGACCCCCTCAGCCCTGTGGACGACAATGGCGGCCGGACCGAAACCGCGGAATATCCGGAGTACGGAGAGTCGGAACCTGAAGGGAACCATCCGGCCGATACCGGCCCTGGAGCTGCGGAATATGCCGAGACCGGCAACGACGCCCTTGGTCATATCCGTCAGCCGGAAGAAACGCGGCATAGTGAAGCCCAGGTTTCAACTCCCTCGACCGAACCCCAGGCCCCGCCGCACCGGGCAGGAAACCGCCCACACCCACAGGAACGGCCTGGCTCCCGCGCGGCCGAGCCCCCCGCGCCCCAGGCCGGCGCTCCGGAACTGAACCGGCGCCAAAAGCGGGCTCTGCCCATCATCCGCAAGCGCGGCATTGTCAGCCGCAGCGATTATCAAGAAATTGTCGGTGGCAAACTGGCCTCCCGCACCGCCATCTACGACTTGCAGGACCTTGTGAAAAAAGGGCTGCTCATCAAGGAAGGACGCGGCCCGGCCACCCGTTATGTGGTAAACCCCAAGGCCCGGCTCCTGAACAACAACTGATTGAACCTTTCCAATACCAGGGCGCGGCCCTCTCCAACAGGAGGGAACCGCGCCCTGTTTTTTTTCAGCATCGCGCCGACCGCAACAGCAGCAGGCAGTGAGGTTTATTCGCGGATCTGTCCGTCTCCCAGCAGCACGAACTTGGTGGAGGTCAACTCTTTGATGCCCATGGGGCCGTAGGCATGCAGCTTGGAGGTCGAAATGCCGATCTCCGCGCCCAATCCCAATTGCGCTCCGTCGTTGAACCGCGTGGTCGCGTTGATCACCACCAAAGAGGCATCCACTTCGCGCAAAAAGCGCATGGCCTTTGCGTGATCATTGGTCAGGATGGATTCCGTATGGTTGGAACCGTATTGCGCAATGTGCTCCACGGCCTCATCCATGTCATCCACCACCTTCACGGCCAGGGTCAGGTCCAAAAATTCCTTGCCCCAATCTTCATCCCGGGCCGGCTCGGCATATTTGTCGCCCAAAAACGGCAGGGAGCGCTCGCAGGCATGGAAGGCCACCCGGTCCGGCCCCAATCGACCGGCAACGAGCGGCAACAGCTCCGCAGCCACGCGCTCGTGTACCAGCAGGCATTCCAAGGCGTTGCAGCCGCTGGGATACTGGGTTTTGGCGTTATGGATGATCTCCACGGCGCGCTCTGTATCGCAAAATTCGTCCGCATAAATATGGCATACACCCTTGTAATGCTTCAGCACCGGCATGGTGGCCTGCTCGGTGACGGCCCGAATCAACCCTTCGCCGCCGCGTGGAATAACCACGTCGATATATTCGGAAAGCTTCAGCATTTCCTTGACGGCATCCCGGTCCCTGGTGGGAACGACCTGCACCGCATCCTGGGGCAGGCCCGCTTTTTCCAAGGCCTGGTGCATGAGTGAAGCCAGGGCCTGATTGGAGTGAAACGCTTCGGAGCCGCCACGCAGGATGGTGGCATTGCCCGCCTTGAGGCAGAGAATCCCCGCGTCCACCGTGGCGTTGGGACGGGATTCGTAAATCATGGCCACCACGCCGAGGGGCACACGCATACGACCCACCAGCATGCCGTTGGGCCGTTTGATCATGGACTCCACTTCTCCCACGGGGTCCGCCATGGCGGCCACATCCCGGCATCCCTTGACCATGGACGCCAGGACCTTGTCGGAAATGGTCAGACGCTGGGTGCGGGCCGCGTCCAGACCGTTCTTCTCGGCCTGATCCAGATCCCGCCCGTTCTCGTCCATGATGAACCGACGCTCGCTTTCCAGCAGGTCCGCCAGGATCTGCAAGGCCCGGGAGCGAGCCGCTCCGTCGGCCGCGGCCAGCTTTCGCGCGGCCAGGGCAGCCTTTTTTCCGATTTCGCGCATCTCGTGCTTGACGCTCATGTCTCCTCCGTAGAATACTGATGATGCGTTGCAGGCGCCACGCATGCGCCCTTCAGGAGAGTATGAGCTACCGCCGCCCGGGCGTTGTGTCAACGCGGACGAAAATATGCCGCTTTTCGTGGACAGCTAATTCCCTTTTTTGTAAATTGCTTCCCGCCAGAGCAAAAGAGGCTGCTCCGAGGTTCCTTTTTTTCTTGGATCGGTCATCTTCTGCTTTGACCTTTTTTACAATTTTGCTTACTACCGCATCCACGACTTCCACTGACATCTATTTAATGGAGGCTGAAGGTACGAATGTCTGATCAAGCAAGAGAGCTGCCCGCCAACGAGCAGGCCCTGGCCGGTGAGGTCAACCAGGAGGCTTCCCGCCTGCTGGAAGCCCTGCTGCGGTACAAAAACGTCATCATCGGCGTGGCCCTGGCGCTGATCATCGCGGCCGCGGCCTATACGGGCGTAACCCTGTGGTCTTCGCACTCCGTGTCCACGGCTCAGGAAGAACTGGGCAAGATTTTGCTGACCACGGACGGTGCGGACCGCATTGACGCGCTGACCGACTTTGCCGCCAATGCTCCGGAGGGAGTGCGCAACAGCGCCCTGTTCGAGCTGGCGGACGCGCAAATGCGCGCCGGGCAGTATGAAACGGCCACCGCCACCTGGGACCAGCTCGCTGGAAGGATTCAGTCTCTGGAACTGGGCATCGTCGCCCAAATGGGCAAGGCCCGCAGCCAGCTTCTGTCTGGCCAGGCCGAGCAGGCCCAGCAGACCGTGGCCGCGGTTCAAAGCCAGGCGCCCGACAGTTTTCAGGGGCCGCTGAACAGGCTGCTGGCCACGGCCGCCGAACAGGCCGGAGACACCCAGACCGCTCTGGACGCCTACCAGGCCCTGCTTTCCGGTGGTCAGGCCGCGGACGCCCCGTTCCTGCAATATAAAATCCAACAGTTGCAGGCTCAATAGCGAAGGACGGCGAAATTTTCACGATCCAAGCAACCACAGGCCGCCGGCTGGCGTGCACCGCAAGTTTTGTTGAACGCGCCCTTTCCCGACCAGGGAAAGGGCGGCGGTGGATTTAAGGGGAGACCCGCCGGGCGCAGCACTCTTTTGCTCCGCCCGGGCGCACGGTCCTCTGACCACGTTCCGGCAACAGCCTGACATGCTGAACATCAACCCTATTGGAGGGAACATGCCTCATCCCATCCTGGCCGCGGAGCCGGGCGAGACGCTTCTCCTTCTCGGCAACGAAGCCATTGTGCGCGGCGCCGTGGAAGCGGGCATCAACTTTGTCAGCTGTTACCCCGGCACGCCGTCCTCGGAAGTGCCGGACACCTTCTTCCGCCTCTCTCCGGAGGGCGAGTACACCTTTGAATACTCGGTGAACGAGAAAGTGGCCTTGGAAGTGGCGGGCGGCGCGACTCTGGGCGGCGCGCTCTCCCTCTGCACCATGAAGCACGTGGGCGTGAACGTGGCGGCCGACCCGTTCATGACCCTGGCCTACACCGGGACCCCTGGCGGGCTGGTGCTGCTTTCGGCCGATGATCCGGGCTGCCACTCCAGCCAGAACGAGCAGGACAACCGCTACTACGCCCGCATCGCCGGCATGCCCGTATTCGAGCCGTCCACGGCCCAGGAATGTAAGGACATGACCCGGGACGCCCTGCTGCTCTCCCGCGAAACCGGTTCCCCGGTGCTGCTGCGCACCACCACCCGCGTGAACCACCTGCGC
>JAQVYA010000023.1 GCA_028708865.1 Desulfovibrio sp.
TGAGCACATCCAGCCCGGCAAGCCGCAGCAGAATGCGTACGTCGAACGTTACAACCGAACCGTGAGATACGATTGGCTCGGCCAGTACATGTTTGAAAGCATCGAAGAGGTCCAGAGCCACGCAACCAGGTGGTTGTGGACCTACAACAATGAGCGACCGCACTCCGCTCTCGGGGGGTACCCCCCGAGAGCGAGGCTGGCCGAGGTGGCGTAGGCTCTACTTTTCAGGCCCCCTAGAAATGGGGGGATTACCGTCCGGCCATAAGCGATCTTGGCCAGAAACACTCCAAGAATGGGGGCAAAGGTCAGCCACCAGGCCCAGAAGAATACCGTCCAGGAGCCGACCCAGTTGCTGCCTTCCTGAAAACTGTCGGTCCAGAGGGAAATCTTGAGCAAATCGCCCAAAAATCCTCCGAAAGATTCCGTGCCCAGGTTCAGGAAGTAGGTTGTCGGCCCGGTGAAGAAAATAAACACCAGCAGGAAGATGAAGAGCTTGGCATTATGGCTGCTGAAGAACCGAATGCCCTTTTGCAGCCCGGTATAGCTGGAAAACGCAAAGAGCAGCGTCAACCCGCAGACCACCAGCACGTACATGGCGTCACTCTGCGGAATCCCCAGCAAATATTCCATCCCACCCGTGATTTGCAGCGTCCCGAATCCAGTGGAAGTGATCACGCAGCCCACGGTGGCAAAAATGCACAACGCGTCAATGAACTGTCCAAAGGAGCCCTGCAACCGCGTCCCGAAGATGGGGTACAGGGCCGTACTGGCCTTGAGCGGTTGTTTGAGTTCATAGTGGCTGTAGGCGATGGCCAGCCCGAAGACCGAAAAGATGGCATAGGGATGGAACGACCAATGCAGAATGGAAATCTTCATGGAATCCAAGGCCGCCGCCGTGGTCTCCGGATCCCCGCCATATAGGCTCGGCGGAGTGTGGTAGTGGTAGAGCGGTTCTGCCACTCCCCAGAACACAATGCCGGAGCCGATTCCGGCGCAAAGGGCAATGGCCCACCAGTTCCAATAGGAAAGTATGGGCTTGGCCTTTTCCCCTCCGAGCTTCACATCCCCAATGGGCGAAAAGGCCACAAAGACCACAAAAACCAGGAACAGAAACACGAACAGACAGTACATCCAGCCGAATCTTCCCACGGCAAAGGCCAGTGCGGCATTGGCACCATTCAGGAACCCCTCGCTATCCACGATGCCGATGATCAAAAGCGCCATGACCAGCAGTGCCGGAGGCCAGAATATTTTTTGTTTTACGTTGCTGAAAATCCCTCTTTTTCCGATTGAATGTCCACTGTGACTATCCACAAACCCTCTCCTTGTTACATTCCCCCAGGAGAAAGGGGGACCGCACCGTTTGCCGTCCCCCTTATTCTTGATTACCGACCAATCTTCAGCACTTCACGCGCGTACTTGATGCTGCGGATGCAGGCATCTAGTTGTTTTTCACGAGCTTCTTCCAACGAGTCCTCTCCCATGTCCCACTCGATTTCAAAGGTGATGCGGTCCGTGGGTGAGTTTTCAATAATGGTGTTCAGTGTCTTGAAGCAGTCGATGTCGCCGTCGCCCAGGGCCACGCCGTGGAAGCGGATACCGAACTGGTCGCGATCCAGCTTGTGGTCGCAGAAGTGGTTGCTGAAGGCGTAGGGTGCCAGCACTTCCGTGGCGTATTCGGGGTTTTCCAGCACGCCCATGGAGTTGACAGTATCCACACACGCGCCCACCAGGGGATGGTTCACGCGTTTGATCAACCAGAGCACTTCGTCGGCAAAGGTTTCGGTGTGGTTTTCCAAAGCCAGGCGAACGCCGGTTTCCTCCAGCTTGGGCAGCACCTCCATGATCTCGTCATAGACGTTGCAGAGCTGGCGCATGACCTGCGGATGGAAGCAGCTTCCATACAAGGGACGCGGCCGGCGGATATCCAGACTGATTTTGCCCAAGTCGGACCCCAGGCCATGAGCGATGCGCACTCCCTCGGCAATGGTGTCCGTCAGGCGGGAGTCGAACTCCTCGTCCAGCGAGAAGTTGTACTCAAGGTACAGCCCTCTTTTTTCCGCTTCCTTGCGTACCTCGGCCAGGTGGGCGTCATCCTTTGTTTCCAGGTCGCAGCCCGTGATGTGCAGACCGTCCAGGCCCCACTCAACTGCGTTGTCCATGAGTTGGAGCAGGGTCATTTCCTTTGGGCGCGGATCATCGTGAATACCCCAGTTCTGCCCGAGGCCCCAGAGGTGCAATGTGTAGGAATGCAAACCAAGCTTCAAATCCTTTCTCTCAGCCATGACAATCTCCTTGATCCATTGGTTGATGGTTCGGAAGCCATATCGCTCATTGGTGATTCACTCCCCGGGGCATCCACAGGTTGCACGGGACCACGGCCCCATTTTCACGCAGGCGCGAAAAGCATTCCCATCAATGCCGCCGGGTGCGTTGACCGGCCTCTAGACGGTTTGTGGTTGTGGTTCGGGCGTTGCGCCGCGACGCTTCGGTTTGGCGGTTTCCGGTGCCCACATCTGGCAGATGATGCCGCTAAAGAGCGTAACCCCGGCACAGCCCGCCAGAGCCGCGTACACACCGAAGTGCTCCACGACGATCGGCAGCAGGAACGTTCCCGATGCCGCCCCGAGACGGCTGATGGCCACGGACAGGCCCACGCCCGATCCGCGCACCTCGGTGGGGAACAGCTCCGCCGGGTAGGAGAACTCAATGACGATGGACACGGCCAATGCCAGAGAGAGGGCCAAAATGAACAGCAGGCCCACGTAGCCGGGCATGGAGCGCCACAGGAACATGGCGACGAGAATCCCGGTAATCACGTAGAAGGTGGAGATGAGGTAAGTGCGTCTGCCGATGCGGTCTGCAAGCCAGTACGTACCGAAAAGCACACCGGCCATGGTGCAGACGTTGTACAGCACACCCGAGAAGTAGGGGCTGTCGATATGCAGGCTCGTCATGACCTGCGGAAGGAACAGGCTCACCGCGTAGAAGGGTAGCACCTGTCCGGCAAAGAACACCCCGCCCACCACGGTATTGCGCCACAATTCCGGGCTGAACAGACGGAGCCAGGAACCTGAGGCCTTTTCCTCGGCTTGCGCATCCTGCGGCGAAAGACCGTAACCGGCTCCAATGTGTTTACGAATCAGTTCCAAGGCTTCGCTGATGCGGTCGTTCTTGGCCAGCCACGCCGGGGATTCCGGAGTGCCGATGCGGATCAGGAAGGCGACGCAGGCCGGGATGGCCGCGGAGCACAGGATCATGCGCCAGGACGTGACGCCCATGGTGTTGAGCAGGACACCGGTGATGTAGGAAATCACGTATCCCACCGACCAGGTGACGAGCAGGGTATTGAGCACCCTGGCCCGCCTCTTTTCCGGCACCCACTCCGCCAGCATGGCGATGCCCACGGTGTAGTCCGCGCCGATGCACAGACCCAGGGCGAATCGCAGTAGCGTAAGGGTCAAAGGATCCGAGGTGAAGAACGGTGCGATGGATAGCAGCACCATGGCAAGCATGACGTAGGTGAAGATTTGCTTTCGTCCGACACGGTCCGCTATGTAGCCGATACAGAGGCTGCCGAACAAAATGCCGAGCATGGATGCCGCGTTGATGAGACCAAGCCAGAAACTGGTGAGTCCGAGCACTTTGGTGGCATAGCTCATGGCAATGCCCACGATGCCCAGCATGTACCCATCGGTTATCTGACCGAGAAACGCGCCGGAGATGATTTTTCGGTGGATGGGCGCGTTGGGGGCATTTTCGTAATGTATTGTTGTTGATTCCGCTGTCGTCATTATCCTCTCCTTATAATGACCACTTCCATGGTTATTCTCCGATACGCTCCAACGCTCACCCTAAGCGCCGGACGTTGTTCAGCAGAGACCTATGGGCGGTTATATCGCGGCCCTCCTGCCGCGAACGGCTCACCTCCATTCGTTTGTGCATGGACGTCAAAGTTCCCGCCGGAATCCATGCCACTCACAATCATGTTGAACTTTTTCCGTTTTGTCCCCGCAGCATTGCCACCCTACCTGAACCGGCCATGGGGGATTCCACTCCAGGCCCGGCTCCCAATAAGGGGCAGTGCTACGAAAACTTTTTTACGGCACCTCACATACCGCATTACGGTACTTAATCCCGACAAGTGGAATATAAGCCACCAATTGAATTCCCGTCAACACGTTTTATCGATTTTTACTCTTATTCTTGCATAAGAATGGCGTATAAAAATAAACGGATACGCACAGCAGCCTGCTACAGGACACCTTTTACAACCTCACCGCATGCAGGTTATCCAGCAGTAATTTTGTGATATTTCTTTTACATGGTAAGAAATTTGCGCCTTGAAATATTCATTTAAGTATAAATAAATATTTTTTATGCTACTATTTCATATAATCATCGCTGTGACTTTTCCCAAAAACCATACCTGCCTTTGGCGGTTCTTCCCCACTTGCATGCGCTTTCCTCCCGGACCGTACAACCCCCTGGGAATGCAGCGCCGCCAAAGTTAAAGCCAACAAAGGGATGTTGCATTCCTATGTCAGGGCCAGGCCGGTTTGATCACTGCACAGCACAACGCCCCGGAAGCATGCCGCTTCCGGGGCGTTGGACCAGTCAAACCCAGGGCGCTTTCCCGGGCTATCGCTTAATACCGATGGTGGTGTTCATGATGGAGTCCGAGGTGGTGATCACCTTGGTATTGCTCTGAAAGCCGCGCTGCGTCACAATCATCTTGGCGAACTGGTCCGCCATGTCCGCATTGGACATCTCCAGGCTGCTGCCGTAGACGCTGCCGCGTCCGCCTTCACCGGCAAAGCCCTCCTGGGGGTCTCCGGAATCAGGCCCCACAGCGAACAGATTGCCGCCTTCCCGGCGCAGACCATATTCGCTGTTAAAGCGGTAAAGCCCGACCTGATACAATTGCTCACTCTGGCCATTGCTGAACTGGCCTACAATGAAACCTTCCTCATCCACATTCAGGGCCCGCAAAAATCCCTCGGCATATCCGTCCTGCTGCGCTGTGCGCGTCAGGGAACCCAGCTCATAGTTGGTGGTGGCGTAGGCGCTCTTGCCGGGCGTGGTCATGTTGCCCAGGCTGGCCACGTTCTGGCCCACGGCTCCGGCCGAGGCAGCGGTCTGCCCTGTCCAAGAGGCCGAAGATGTGGTCAGACCCATGTTCAGGCTGATCTCCTGGGCCGCTCCACCAGCAAACTGGGCCGTAAACGTGGGGGAGCCGTCCTCCCCAAAGGCTGCGGGAGCCCAGTTGCTGAGCACCGAGGCGTCCCCGCCCGTCAGGCTGAAGGCGCTCTGCCCAGTAAGCTCGCCGTATTTGTTGAAGGTCAGAACCCCCATGCCCAGCAGGCCTGCGCCGGACGTTCCGGCTGCGGCCGAACCATCCTCGGAAGGCGGCATGGTGACCAAATACTCCCAATAGCTGCTCCCCGGTGCCGCATTGCTGACCGCATCCGGGGAAACCGGGTCAAAATGCACGGTGACGTTGTGGGCCGCGCCGGATTCGTCGTAGACCTTGAGGGTAGTGTCGTACCCGGTGGCGGCTCCCAACGGGAATTCCTGGAGACCGTTCCAGGCCTTGGCCATGGCAAAAAACGGGTCCTGCTCATCTGAATAGTGGTCCACGGTGGCGTAGTCCAGGTTGGTGTTCAGCACGGCGGCTGTGGTGGCACGCGGCGCAGAAACCACGGCCGGAATGGTCTGACCGTTGGATTCCACATCCTGGAACGGCAGGCGGATATCCTCCATGCCCCCCACTGTGCCCGTTTCCCGGTCCACGGCTCCGCCCTGTACCCGGTAGCCCTGGGGCGAAAGCAGATAGCCTTCCCTGTCGAACCGGAACACGCCGGAGCGGGTAAAATACAGGTTGCCGTCCTCGGGATTAACCACGCCGAAGAAACCGTTCCCGGCCACCGCCATGTCCGTGGCCGTGTTGGTGGTTTCATACGACCCCTGCAAAAAACTGGTGCGGACCTCGGCCACGCCCACGCCAAGACCCTTCTGGCTGATGTGCACGGCCGTATCCCCACGGGGATTGGCACCACAGGCCATTTGCGAACTGATCAGCGTCTGGAAGTGGGTTTCCGCACGCTTGTACCCGGACGTGTTCACGTTGGCGAGGTTGTTGCCGATCACACCCATGCGCTTGCCGTGGCTGACCAGCCCGGTAGCACCGATGTAGAGCGAAGAAAATGCCATGACGACTCCTTGGCCGCGCCCGCTTCCCCGGACGCTTTCCTTGGCCCGGCGCCCCGCGTCCCTGCGAGGCCTCCGGAAAAATATTCCCCGTCACGAACACAGCAACCAGTATGCCAAAATAAACAGCATCCCGTCCGAATCCTCCAGCTCGGAACGCGCCCGGCTCTGCGTCCGGCACTGCCGGCGTCTCCGCGCCCAAGCCCCAGGCCGAAAGCAACGGTGCAAACCCACCGCGCATTGACAGGCCCGGCCCGGCACCGTATCCCGAAAAGGTCGTCAACACTGTTCAGAGAACTCCCAAAGACGTGCTCCGGCGCCGCCGGCAACAGGAGGTCCTCCGTGAACAAATCCTTCAACCGTTATGATGTGCTGACGCTGGCCGTTGTGGCCGCTGTGGTGGTCTTTTGCGTACAGTACGCCCGGGTGGACGCCCGCGTGGAAGGCAGTGCCCTGGCCCACATGCTGGACCAAGTCCTGAGCCTGCTGGGAAAAGTCTGATGCCCCAACGTCAGAGGCCCGGCGCAACGCACCGGGCCCCTGCAAATATTGCCTGTAAAGCAGACGGCCGGATCTACTTGGTTCCGCTTCCGGCGGAGCCGCTTTCGGAAGCTTCTCCGCCATTTTCCGGCGCGATCTGTTCGTTCATTTCATATTCCATCTTGTCCAGCAGCAGCCGGGACATGTTCACGATCTGCTCCAGTCCCTGGCGCACCACCTGTTCTTCAAAAGCCTTGTCATCGCCCAGGTCGATGAGCGGTTCACCGCGATCCAGATTGCCGCTCTTGCCTCCAAGACTTCCTGGGGAAGCGGGGCCGCGTTCTTCCAGCGCGGCAAGGCGCTGGTGCATGGCGTCCACCTGTTCAGCCAAGCGAGCTTCCAGTTCATTGAGCCGCGCCCGCAGGCGGGCGTTCTCCCCTTCCACGGCGGCCAGGCGGTCTTCCATATCCTGGACAGGCAGGGTTTGCGAAGCATCCGCCGGGGGCGCGGACGACGCGCCAGGCTGCTCCAGCCCTTGTACCGTGTCAAATCCCTCAGGGTCTTCGGTTCCGCCCTGCTCCACGGAGCAGCCCGCGGACAGGACCAAAGCCGCCAGCAGGGCGGCGGTGAGCATGATGGTGCGCATTGTTCCTCCGTATTCCGGCCCTCGGGCCCGGGTTTCTGCGGCGCAAGCATGGGGGCTCCGCCGTCCGGTATTCCGGCAGTGCGGCGTTCCAGGGATGCAGGGCCCAACGGGCGCATCCCCTGCCGTGAACGGTTCTACCAGACACGGCCGCGTCTTGTCGAACATATTGCTGGCATTGACGTACTGGACGCGGCGTCACGCAAAGGGTATCCTTTTATACCGAACTCTATTCATGTCGGACGGCTTGCCTTGCGCATTCCGCAGGTAACCTCGCCGACGCGCCGCAGCGCGTCCAACGGCCCCGCCAAGGAGGTTCCATGTCCACAACGGCTTTGCCTTTCCTGCCCTTTTGCGCCGCCCGCTGCTCCGCGGCCCTGCTCTTGGTTCTGGCCCTGCTCCTCCAGGGGACGCCCGCCCCGGCCCAGGAGCACTCCCTATTCCAGGATTACCAATACGGCATGCCCCGCTCCCAGGCGTTGGAGCGTCCGGGCGCCTACGATTGCGCCGACCTGCTCGGCTCCGGCGCGGTTTGCGTCAACGGCATCCGCTTCCTGGACCGGGGCTGGGATCTGGATCTGACCTTCAACAACCAGGGGCTGACCAGCGTTTCCCTGCGCACGCCTTTTGAGCGGTCCGTCTATGCCCGGGCCTTTGCGGCCCTGGACGAACGCTTTGAACTGGTCGTGCTCCAGTCGGCCCGCCCCCCGCTGGACCTGCTGCACCTCTGGCACAGCGCGCCCCACTCCGGGCTGGCCTCCCGGCAGATGACGGAATACGAAGCCCAGGGCATGGAAGAACGTGAACTGGCCTATGTATTTCTGGAGCGCACCGGGATTCACCACGCCATGGACGAAGCCCGCAGTGTTTCCGAGCTCCTGGCCCGGGCCGATCCCGGCACCCGGCAGGCCGCCCTGGTGCTGCACCACGACCCGGACGACCGGGACTGGATCGTTTTGCAGTTCGACCTGGCCCGCGCCCCCTAGCAGGGCCGGAGCAGGACCGAAGCGGAAAAAACAGACAGGATCATGAGGCAGGGCGCACCCCGCAGACCCGCTCCCACTCCACCAGGGCGTCCAGCCCGGGCCAAAGCCCGTCAAAGCGCGAATCCGCCAGGTGCAGGCGCAGGTTCTCCAGCAAGGCGGGCACGTCCTGAAACACGCTCTGCAACAGGGGCGAGGCCTCCAGGGCTGCATCGTCCCGTGCCGGAGCGCAGGCCAGGGCATAGAGGCCCGAATCCACGCCGGATTCGGCCGCATCGTCAGCAGAAGGTCCGACCAACGGCCCCTGGTTCCCTGCGATGCCCTGGGCCGTTTCTTTTGACGAAAATTTCTCTTGCGGTCGAAACACTCCCTCTGGCCCAAACGCCTTCTCTGGCCAGGCGGCCTCCAACAGCCGGGGGCAGCCCTGGCCCTGCGCCAGACGCCCCGCCAAAGGCAGGCGCAGATACCGCGCCAAACGCTGATCCAACAGGGGCAATTGCAGTTGCAGGCCGCGACGCTGTGCGGCCCTATGCAGGGCCGCATGCCGGGCCGGGCCAAGGGTGCGGGTCAGGCGTTGCAGTTGCATGCGCCGCACGCTTTTCATGTCGCGCCAGGAAAACGCGGTCTTGTACCATTCCAGCAACCGGCCCTGGTTTACAAAAGGGGCGTGGTGCGACAACAGCTCAATACGGGCCTGCTCCTGGGTGGAGCGGTAGGGACGCGGCGTCAGGGCGCTGAGCAGCAGAGCCGCCATATCCCGAACCGTGGCTCCCAGGTGGTCTTCCGGGTCCAGGGCGCGGCGCAGCAGCAGAGCAGGCAAAATCCGGCGGCGGCGCTCCAGGGCGCGGGACGCCTCCCGGGCCAGGTCCGGCTCCACGCCCAAAAGCGAATACGCGCCATTGCCGGTCCACACGGTGTCCAGGCCCTGTTCGGCCATGGCCTGGCCCAGAATATCCAGATGCAGGGGGGGAAACGGTTCCAGCAAAGGCATGGCCCAGGTGCGCACCAGGTCCTGGCGCAACTGCTCCAATTCCGCATGCCCGGGCCAGGGCACCAGGCGCAATTCCAGGCCCAGGGCTTTGGCCGCCCGAGCCGCCTGGGGGTCCGCAGGCATGGCCCGGCCATCCGCAGAGGTGCGGTGATGCTCCAAAGCAAAGATCACGGGCCGGGAGCCATGCATTGTTTCCGCAGCCAGGGCCGCCACAGCCCAGGACCCGGGCCCGCCGTTCCAGGCTAGGCCCAACCGCCCCGAAGCCGGGCAATAGTCCTGGACTACAAGGCGCAAATGCTCCCGCATTCTTTGCGCATCAACAGGTAAATCAATAAAAGATTCAAAGGTGTTGAATTTTACAAAATCGACTTCAACATTTTCTTTTGTTATTTGGGCCTGAAGAATCAGCCCCGGCCGCAGGCGCCGGAGACCGGCCCAGGGCGTTTCTCCGCTGTCCGGCAGGCAACAGGCTCCGGCCGCCAGGCACCCCAGCAGGGCATGCCCCGAGGCGGCCGCCGGTTTTCCGGCCAGGGCCAGGGCCGCCCGAGGATGGGAACAGGCCGCGAACAGCTCACCCTTGCGACAATGGTACACGGTGCGGGCCCCGATCCTGTCGCACGAGAGGGCCAGCCGATTTTGTTCTGCATCGAACAGAGCCAGCCCCCACTGGCCGCAAAGCTCCTGGAGAACGTGCACCCCCTTGCGCCGCAGCCGGTCCAGCAATGGGCGCGCCTCGGGCTCGGCTTCCATCCCGATTCCGGCCCCGCTGGAAGCGCAGAGCCCCCCGTCCAGCACCAGTGCGGTCCCGGGTTCACGGTTCACGCTCACCAAGGCCCCGCCGTACCCTGCCAGCAGCAGTTCCACCCGGCCGGGCAGTCGGCCGTGGTCCACTCCGGCCTGAAGGGAAAGCTCCGCAGTCTGCAACGCCCGGCCCGGCCCTTCCCGCCAGACCAACCGCAAAGGTCCCTGCCCCCCCATGGACCGCAAGACCTCCACAACGGCTTCTGGTTCCAGCTCTGCCCGGGCATGATGCAGAACCACCAGCCCCGACCCGACCAGGGGGCCGGGATTTTCTTCCATGCGCGCGCCTTGGCTTGTATGCTGCATACTGTTTTCCGCTACCGGTTTGAAATTGCGATTGTCCTGAATGGCCGTACCCCGGCCTCATGCCGGGTGCCGAGCCATCCCGGCCGAGCTGGTGTACTATGCTCCCGCCGCACAGGCAACGGCCCGGGAACTTGACCCATGGCCCAAAAGCGGTAATGAACACTCACCCTGTGCGCGAGCGCGGGGCCGCAAGCGGGCCGCCCTTTGGGGCGTGTTCCGCCGGATCCGTCAATCCGCCGATTCATCAAGGAGCTACGCATCATGAGCGACACCGCCATACTCTTTCCCGGCCAGGGATCGCAGGAACAAGGCATGGGGCGCGACCTTGCCGAGGACCGCATCTGGGCCCTGGATCTCTGGAAGCTGGCTGAACGCGAGTCCGGCCTGCCCCTGCGTGAAATTTACTGGGACGGGGACGCCAAGGACATGGCCGACACCCGCGCCCTTCAGCCCGCCCTTACCGTGGTGAACCTGAACCTCTGGGCCCTGGCCCGGGAACGGTTTAGCGGAGCGTCCGCGCCCCTGGCCATGGCCGGGCACAGCCTGGGCGAATTTTCCGCCCTAGCCGCGGCCGGAGCCCTGGAAGTCCAGGACGCGGTGCGCGCCGTGGTGCTGCGCGGACGGCTCATGGCCGACTGCGGCGGCGAGGACCAGGGCATGGCCGCCGTGCTCAAGCTGGACCGCGACGCCGTGGAGGAAGTGGTGGAACTGGCCCGGCAGGAATCAAACCAACTGCTGCTGGTGGCCAACTACAATTCCCCGGGTCAGTACGTGATTTCCGGCCGGGTCCAGGCTCTGGAAGCAGCCTCTGCCCTGGTGCGGGAACGCAAGGGCCGGGCCATTCCCCTGGCGGTTTCCGGGGCGTTCCACAGCCCGCTCATCCAGGAGGCGGCGGACGAGTTTGCCTCGTTTATAAAGAGCCTGGATTGGCGGGAGCCGACTTTTCCCGTATATTTAAATGTGACGGCCCGGCCCGAGGCCGATCCGCAGGAGCTGGAAAAAGCCATGCAGCGCCAGATGGTCTCACCGGTGCGCTGGATCGAAATCATGAACCAGCTCTGGGACGCGGGGGCGCGGCGCTTTGTGGAAGTGGGGCCCAAAAGCGTGCTGGCCAAGCTGGCCGGGCAAAACCTCAAGGGTCGCGAAGGACTCGTCACGCAAAACATTTCCGACATGGACCAGGCCCTGGCCTGAGCCGCGACGGACAAAGGAACATTTCTACATGAGAGCGAAGCAGCATCTGGAAGCCCTGCTCAAGGGCATTGTGGAGGGCAGAGGCTGGGCCTGGCCGGAAAAGGCCGTGATCGAGCCGCCCAAAGAACGGAAATTCGGCGACCTGGCCGCCAACGTGGCCATGATGCTGGCCCGGGAAGCCAAAATGCCTCCGCGCCGCATTGCCGAACAAATCGCTGAAGACGTCAACAACCAAAACGACCCGGCCGTGGCCAAGGTGGAAATCGCCGGCCCCGGCTTTTTGAACTTTTTCCTCACGCCGCAATTCTGGCGCCGCACCCTGGAGGAAATTCTGGACGCGGGCATGAAATACGGCACGTCCAACCTGGGCCACGGCAAGCGCGTGCAGGTGGAATACGTCTCTGCCAACCCCACGGGCCCGCTGCACATCGGCCATGGCCGGGGCGCGGCCCTGGGCGACTCCCTGGCACGCATCCTGGAAAAAACCGGCCACAACGTGGAATGCGAATACTACGTCAACGACGCGGGACGCCAGATGCTCATCCTGGGCCAGTCCATCCACTACCGTGTGCTCCAGGCCCTGGGACGCTGCCCCGAAGAACCCGAAGACTATTACCGGGGCGACTACATCCGGGACATTGCCGCCGGAGTGCTGGCCCAATATCCGGACTTGCCCGACATGGAGCCGGAACCGGCCGTGGCCCTATGCCGCGAGTACGGCATGAAGGCCATTCTCGCAGGCATCCAGCAGGACCTGCAAGAGTTTGGCGTGCGGCACGACGTCTGGTTCTCCGAGGCCAGCCTGGTCAAGGATGGCAAGGTGCAGGAAACCTTTGCCGACCTTGAGGCCCGGGGCATGGCCTATGAAAAGGACGGCGCATTTTGGTTCAAGTCCACGGACCTGGGGGACGACAAGGACCGCGTGCTCCGCAAGTCCAACGGTGACACCACCTACTTCGCCTCGGACATCGCCTACCACGACAACAAGTTCAAACGCGGATTCGACCTGGTGGTGGACATCTGGGGGGCGGACCACCACGGCTACGTGCCGCGTATGCAGGCCGCTGTGGAGGCCCTGGGCCGCAAAGGCGGGCTGGAAGTCATCCTGGTGCAGCTCGTGAATCTGCTGCGCGACGGCGAACAGATCGCCATGAGCACCCGGGCGGGCAAATTCGAGACCCTCAAGGACGTGGTGGAAGAAGTGGGAGCGGATGCGGCCCGGTACATCTTTCTTTCGCGCAAGTCCGATTCCAAGCTGGATTTCGACCTGGAACTGGTCAAGCAAAAGACCATGGACAACCCCGTGTACTATGTGCAGTACGCCCACGCCCGCATTCACTCGGTGCGGCGCAAGGCCGAGGAGCTGAACATGGGCCCCGCGCCCATCAAGGAAGAATTCCTTGAAAAGCTGGACACGGACGAAGACATGGAGCTGCTGCGCATTCTGGAGCGCTTCCCGGACGCGGTGCAGGCCGCGGCCGAGACATTGAGCCCGCATGTGATCAGTAATTATCTGCAAGAGCTTGCTTCGAATCTCCACAAATACTATACAATGCACCATGTGGTTTCCGCCGAGCCCGAACAGTGCCGCGCACGTCTGCTGCTGATGCACTGCGTGGCCGAAGTGCTGGCCGCCGGGCTGCACCTGCTCGGAGTGAGCGCGCCGGAAAGCATGTAACAACGGCGATGGCGCTTCCCGGTCCGCCCATCCGGTGCGGGTCCGGCTCGCACAGGGCTGGACCGGGAAGACGCTGCGGGTTGTTCAACCCTGGGCGGCCGCCCGTAAATCCGGGCCGCCGCGCACGGTTCAGCAGCCCGCGCACTGCGGATGTGCGGCCACTGGCCGCGTCCAACAGAGGGAGACCCCATGGTAAATAAGGTGGTGGCGGGAAAACGCAGCAGGGACCCCAAGACCTACACCCTAACCCTGCGCTTTTCCGACCTAGTCTGGCTCGGTGTGGGCACGGCCCTGGCCCTGAGCATTTTTTTCCTCTTCGGCCTGCTCATTGGCCGGGGATATGTGGCGGCCACGCCGGAACCCGCCCCGGTATCCGACACCATGCACGCGCAGCAGCAAGCCGCGCCCGGCGCCGTGACCGCCAAGGCCACGGACCAGGGCCCAGCCGGGACCACCGACGCTGAGGCTGAGCAAGCCCCCCAGGCCGAAGAGCAGGACGTGGTGCTCCAGCCCGAGGACCTCAATTACCCTGAAAAGCTGGCACAGACCGAGCACGACGCCAGGGACAAAGACACCACCCCGGCCCGGAAAACGCCGGGACGAACCGCCAAGGCTACCCCCGCGCCCCAAAAAACGCAGGCCCAGGCTCTGGCCAGGGATTCCGATTCCTTTGCCGTGCCCGTTCCGGAAGCGGGCGAGACCCCGTTCCACTATGTGTATCAGGTGGCGGCTTTTAAAGACCAAGATGCGGCCGAGAAATTGCGCGACCGGCTCCGCGAACGCAAAATGGATGCGGCCGTGGCCGAGGGGGCTGTGGGCGATACGGTCTGGCACCGGGTCAAGGTCCGGTTCACGGGCACCCCGTCCCAAACGGTTCCCTTACGCAACGCCATTGAGGATGTTACCGGGCAAAAGCCCATCCGCACGAGCAAAAAGCCCGCGCAGGAATAACCCGGGGCCTCCAGGCAACGCCGCAACACAACAGGCCGTCCTTCACTCTCGAGGGACGGCCTGTTGTGTTTTCGGGCCTGCGCGCCGGGGGCCGGCGTCAGCAGCAGTCAGCAGTGCGTTTTGTTCCGCTGTTTTCCGGGCTCTGCCCGGAGCCATCCTCACCGGCGCCGGGACGCTCATCTCGGGGAATGATCCGCTTGGCCAGATATATAAAAGGAGTATCCGCCACAGCCACCGTGAACTTGAACAAGAAGGTGGTCAGCAGGATTTCCAGGAATACCGCCAGCTCAAACTCGCCCCAAAAAGCTACCACGCAAAAGATGCTGGAATCCAACAGCTGGCTGAACACGGTGCTGAGGTTGTTGCGCAGCCAGAGATGGCGGCCCGCAGTGCGGCGTTTGATGGCATGAAAGGCCCAGACATCGTGTAGTTGGGAGACCAGATACGCGCACAAGCTGCCCAGGGCCACCCGCGGCAGGAACCCGAATAGGGCTTCCAGGTGGGGCTGGGCAAAATCGCTGCCCGCCGGGGAAAAACGCAGGGCGATCTGCATGTACAGCGTGGTCATGACCAGGGTGGTGAACCCCAGGAGCACCGCCTTTTGCGCGGCCTTTTTGCCGTATTTTTCACTCAGGATATCCGTGGAAAGAAACACGCTGGCATAGAGCACGTTGCCGAGCGTGGCGGTCAAGCCGAACAGTTCCACGGTTTTCAAAACCTGAATGTTGCAGATAATCAGATTGAAGACCACCAGTCCGAACAGACCGGTACGTCCAAAAAGACGGTACACCAGCAGGACCAGGGAAAGGTCCAGCAGGGCAAAGCCGATCCAGAGCAATTCGTTCATGCGTATCCTCCGCAGGGAGGCATGCACCAGCACGGGCCCGCGGTCAAGTGCGGCCCCCGGGCCAAAGCCCGGCAAGCAGATCCGGCAATTGCGGTCCCAAAAAAGTTGCTACAGGTGGGCGGACTCAGGCTCCGGCGTTCGCCGCCGCCACACCGGCGCGGTCCAGCGCGGCCAGGGCATGGGCCCGGGTGGTGTCCACCAGGGGCAGGTCCACATCCTCGGGACGCAGCAGCATGGGGATCTCGGTGCAGCCCAGCACCACGCCCCGGGCTCCGGCGCGACCCAGGCCCTGGACAATGCGGGCGAACGCGGCGCGCGATTCCTCGCGAACCACGCCGCGGCAGAGTTCTTCAAAAATAACCCGGTGCACCAGCTCCCGGTCCGTTTCTTCCGGGATCACCACTTCCACGCCTTGCTTTTGCATACGGTCGCGCAGGAATTCCTGCTCCATGGTGGGGCGTGTGCCCAAAAGCCCGACGCAATCCAGACCCTGCCGCGTCACTTCCTGCAATGTGGCGTCGCCAATGTGCAGCACGGGCAGCTCCGCCGCCATCTCCACCTCCTCGGCCACGCGGTGCATGGTATTGGTGCAAATGAGCAGGAAGTCCGCCCCGGCCAGGCGCAAACCGCGGCCCAGCCAGCCCAGGTGCGCGGCAATGGCTTCCCACTCCTCCATGCCCAGCAGGGAGTGGATTTCCGAGAAATTCACCGAATGCAGGAGCACCGGAGCACTGGCCAGACCGCCCAGCCTTCGGGCCGTTTCCTGGTTGAGGATGCGATAATATTCGGCCGTGGATTCCCAGCTCATGCCCCCGAGCAGCCCGATGGTCTTCATGCGCTCTCCTGTTTCCATTTGCCGCGGCCACGCAACCAGCCCGCGGAAGTCAAGCTTCTTCCCGTTTCCCGCCGTCTCCGGCCAGAGGGTTCGTTTCATTATTGACTCTTTTTCCGGTCATGCGCAAGCCGTGCCCTCCTTGACGCTCCGGCCCTTCCCTCGTAGCAGCGGCAAAAACCCGGCTCAGAGCACCAGGGCGGACAGGGTCGCCCCCACCAGCACCACCCAAAGCACATCCACTCGGCATCGCAGAGCCGTGAACGCGGCCAGACCAATGGCCACTTCCCATGGCCCCCAGGGCACAGCCGCCAGGAATCGCGCCCCCATGGCCGCCATCAGTCCCACCAGGCTGACCAGACTGCCCCGCAGGGCGCGACGGGCCCAGACCGAGCCTGAAAGCCGCTCCCCGGCCAGAGCCGCCAGAGAGAGAAACAAAAACGACGGGGCAAATACAAAAATCGTGGCCAGCGCCGACCCCACCACCCCGGAAAACGAATATCCCACAAAGGCGGAAGTGATCACAATGGGACCGGGGGTAACCTGGCCCAGGGCAATGCCGTCCATAAGCATGGCCTCGCCCATGAGCCCGCGAGACGTGACCTCGTGCAGCATGAGCGGCAGGGACACGTACCCCCCGCCAAAGGCGAAGCAATCGATGCGGGCCATCATGGCCGCCAACTCAAAATGGGGGCGGTCCAGAAGGTACAACACGCCGAGCCCGATCAAAAGGAACAGGCTCGCGGCCACGGCAGGGCCCCAGCCCAGGGGCGTACCGGCAGACACGGCCTCGTCGCCCGGCGCCCCGGCTCCGGCGGACTGCTCGCGGAAAAGCACCAACGCCAGCAGGCAGCAGGCCACCAGCGCCCAGATGGGATTGCCCCCAAGCCCCAGCCATACGCCCGTGACCAGGGCCAGAAGCACGTGGAGGAACCGCTCCAGGTAGCGCGAAGAAAAATTCCAAGCCGCATCCACCACCAAGGCCGCCACCACGATTTTGAGCCCGGCAAAGGCGGACTGCACCGCGGCTACATCGCGGGACTGAAAATACAGCACCGAGAGGCCGAGCATGAATAAAAACGCGGGCAACCCAAAGCCCAGGTAGGCCATCAACGCCCCGGCCCCGCCGCGCGCCCGCAGCCCCACATACGCGGCCACCTGCATGGCTGTTGCCCCGGGTACCAACTGGCAAACGGCCATGCCCAGACGAAACTGCCCCTCGCTCAGCCATCCACGCCGTTCCACGGCCAGCCGCCTGATGTGCGGCACCATGGCCGGACCGCCAAAAGCGGTACATCCCAGCCGCAGCAGGGAAAAAAACAACTCTGCCAACCCCGGACGTTCCCTGGCGCAGCTCTGCGATTTTATTTGCTCTTCCATACCACATACAACACCGGATGCCCCTGCGGCGTCAACCGCTCTTTGCAACTATAAAAAACTACGATATAGTATCGCTTATGAAACTTGCGCTTCCATTTCACGGTCCGATCCGGTTCCCTATTTGCGTCGCAGCTTGCAACCCGATATTGTTCATAGGCAAAAATGTTCGAATTTCGGCGCAAAGCAACAGGAGGCCGTATTGATATCGCATAAGCCGTTCACCTTTGACCGTGTGGTCCGCATCGCTCTGGGAGCAGTGCTGGTCTGGGCCGCGGTGCGTCTTTTGGACCACCTCAGCGGAGCATTGATCCCCTTTGCCGTGGCCCTGGTCTTGGCCTACCTGCTGGACCCGGTGGCCAGCGCCCTGCAACGGCTCTTCAAGGGCCGCCGAGGCCCGGCCGTTGTGCTGACCCTGCTGGGCTCGCTCCTGGCGGCCGGACTGGCCCTGCGCATCGTACTGCCCGTGGTGGCCTCGGAACTGGCGCACATGGGGCAGGTGGTGGCCAACTTCGCCGGGGATTCCAAGCTGGCCCGGGCCGCAGCCGAACGCCTGCCTCCGGACCTCTGGCAGGCCGCGCGGGAGTTGATGCAACGCGAGGAAGTGCGGCGTTTTCTGACCTCGGACGGACTGCTGGACCTGGGAAAACAGGTGGCCGCCTATCTCCTGCCCGGACTGTGGGACGTGGTGGCCGGGGCCTGGCAGGCTGTGCTGGCCCTTGCCGGACTGCTGGTCATTGCCCTTTACGCCCTGTTCCTGCTGCTGGATTTTGACAGAATACGCGGCATGTGGCTGGAGTTGGTGCCTCCGCAATGGCGCAGCAGCGTCCGCGCCGCCGTGGAAGAATTCGAGGACGGCATGCGCCGGTACTTCCGGGGCCAGACCCTGGTGGCCGGGCTGGTGGGCATTCTCTTTGCCCTGGGGTTCTCCTTCATCGGTCTGCCCCTGGGCGTGCTCCTGGGCCTGTTCATCGGCCTGCTGAACATTGTGCCGTACCTCCAAATCCTGGGCATGGTCCCGGCCTTTGCCATGGCCGTGCTCCAAGCTCTGGAACAGGGGCTTGGCTTTTGGGAGGCGTTTTTGCCCGTGGCCGCGGTGTTCGCCGTGGTCCAGGCCATCCAGGACCTGTTTTTGGTGCCCAAGATCATGGGCCGCCAGATGGGTCTTTCTCCATGGGTCATTTTGCTGTCCCTGTCGGTTTGGGGACAATTGCTGGGCTTTTTGGGCCTGCTCATCGCCTTGCCCATGACCGTGCTCTGCCTGACCTGGTGGCGACGACTGGTCCGACAAAGTGCAGAAGCATGAACCTCGAACTATTGTTGGAAAAAATACCATCCGCAACGTACATGAATCGCTTTTTCGGTGGTACGGATAAACGTGCCGGGGGCCATGCGACCCCCCCGCGGCACGGGAAAAAGTAAAGGGGGTTTCCTTGCGTTCGACGGTCATGATCGAAATGCCGCCCCTTTCCGGGACGCGGCCCATCCTCCTAAGAGGCCATACCCTATGGTGCCTGTGCACGCTGATCCTCGTGCTCCTTCCGGTTTCTACAGCTTTGGCGGCTACGGCCCAGGCCGCCAAGGTCGAACGAGCCCTGTTGATCAGTTCCTACCACCCGGAGTACCCCAGCTTCTTTGAGCAAATCCAAGGCGTGCGCTCCAGCTTGTCTGCGGAGGACGTGCGGCTGGACGTGGAATTCATGGACTCCAAACGGTTCCATGACGGCCAAAGCATCCGGCTCTTCCGGGAGACCCTGGCCCACAAGCTCGCGCACCTGCCGCCCTATGACGTGGTACTGACCGCCGATGACAACGCCCTGCAATTCATGCTTGACCACGGGCAGGAACTGCTGCCCGGCGCGCCCATGGTTTTCTTTGGCGTCAACGACCCCCATCTGGCGCAGCAGGCCACGGCCCGGGGCAATGCCACCGGCGTACGCGAAGAAATTTCCGTCCTGCCCACGTTGGAGGCGGCCCGCCGCATGCTGCCCCACCTTTCCACAGTGTACGCCCTCAGCGACGCCACCCGCTCCGGTCGGGCGGACATGGCCCGCGTGCGCGCTCTGGAGCCGGAAATCCGGCAACGGGGTCTGGACCTTCGATTCATCGACCTCTCAGAAATACGCTGGGACGAGCTGCCGGAACAACTAAAGGCCATTGATCCTGCCACGGGCACCCTGCTGCTGCTTTCCCCCTATCGGGACGCCCAGGGTCACACCCGTCCCTTTGACCAAGGCCTGGCCCTGATCCTCAAACACTGCACGGCTCCGGTGCTGCACCTCTGGCGACACGGCATCGGCCAGGGCCTTCTGGGCGGCAAGATCGTCTGCCAGGAGCAGCAGGGCCGCCTGGCCGGAGAACTGGCCCAGCGCATTCTGGACGGCACGTCCCCGGCTGCCCTCCCCGTGCTCGGCGGAGACCCGGCCAACCGATTTTACTTTGACGCCAACCAGCTCAAGCGGCTGGGTGTTCCACACTATCGGGTGCCCGAGGACGCCGAATTCTGCAATTACAACCCCGGACTCGGCTCCACGTTTTTCTGGTCCCTGCTCGTGGGCATGGTCATCATCGCGCTCCAGGGGCTGGGCATCGGCGCCCTCATTGCTGGACGCCGCAAGCTGCGCGCCCATCAACAGGCCCTTTCCGAAAGCGAGGAACGTTACCGCGTGGTGTTCGAGCACTCGCCCATGGGGCTGATTCTCTTCAGCGCCCAGGGAACCATTGCTCACGGCAACCAGCAGCTGGCAACGCTCATGGGCACCCGGTTGGAAAAGCTTCTGGACTTCGATTTCCTGCACGGGGCCGCGCACCCCGGCATGCGCGAATGCCTGCGCCGGGCCAGGCAGGGGGAACAGACCCTATTCGAAGCGCCGTATACCTCGGCCACGGGCGGACGCTCCGTGCATCTGCGCGCCCTGTTCCAGCCCTTGAACGAAACGCCCCCCTGCCGGGTCATCGCCATCCTTGAGGACGTGACCCGCCGCAAGGCCAACCAGCGCCAACTTCAGGATTACTGCGCCCTGGTGGAACACTCCCAGGAGATCATGGCCGTGGTGGGCGCGGACCATCGGTACCGCATGACCAACGCGGCCATGCTGCGCCAGCGTGGACGCCACCGGGACCGCGTGCTCGGTCAGCACATCCGGGATGTGGTGGGCCGCAAGACCTACGAGGAAATACGCCCGCGCCTGGAACGCTGCCTGGCCGGGGAACATCTGCGCTTCGATCTTACCGTGGAATACCCGCTGCTGGGCAAGCGGCACCTGGAAGCCACCTACAGCCACATTCCCGGGGAAAACGGCCGCAACGCCCGGGTGGCTTCCGTACTGCGCGACGTGACCGACGTGCGCAAGGCCCATGAAGAACTGATCCGCGCCAAAGACCTTGCCGAGGCCGCCAACCAGGCCAAATCCGAATTTCTGGCCAACATGAGTCACGAAATCCGCACCCCCCTCAACGGGGTCATGGGCATGTTGCAGTTGCTGGACCTCTCGGAGCTGGATCATGCGCAAAAGGAATTCGTGCTCGCGGCCAAACAGTCCTGCATCCGGCTCACCACCCTGCTCACCGACATCCTGGACGTCTGCAAGATTGAAGCCGGGCGGCTGCCCATCCGCGCCGAACCTTTTGAGCTTCAGGAAGTGCTGAACGACGTGCGCGACCTCTTCCAGGACCGGGCCGACAACAAGGGCCTGGAGTTGCACTTCCACACCGATGCCGAGCTTCCCTCCCTGCTGGTGGGAGACGCGGTGCGGCTGCGGCAGGTGCTCTTCAACCTGGTGGGCAATGCGGTCAAGTTCACGCGCAAAGGCGGGGTGGACGTGCGTGTGGATAGGCTGCGCGCCCCGGGCCGGTATGTCCGCCTGCTCTTTCGCGTCACGGATACGGGCATCGGCATCGAGTCCGACCAGATCGACTACGTGTTCCAGGTCTTCACCCAGGTGGACGGCACGTACCGCCGTTCCTTCCAGGGCGCGGGCCTGGGCCTGCCCATCGTCAAGCGCATCGTCACGCTCATGGGCGGCGTGCTTTCCGTGGAAAGCGAACCCGGCAAAGGGTCCACGTTCTATTGCAGCCTGCCCTTTGAGCCGGTGCCCGAAGGACAGGAAATGCAGACCCGGGACCAAGGCCCCCCACCCTGCGAGGAATGCCGGGACGGACGCGCCCTGGTGGTTGAAGACGACGAAATCAACCGTTTCGTGCTCCGCAGGTTGCTGAACCGGCTGGGCATGGAAGTGCAGGAGGCGGCGGACGGGGACGAGGCCCTGAATATCCTGCTGGAAGAACGCTTTGACATCGTGTTTCTGGACATCCAGATGCCGCGCATGAGCGGAGAGGAAGTCTTGCAAACCCTGCAAACCGATGACCGCTTCCACCATGTGGCGGGCACGCCCATTGTGGCGGTTACGGCCCACGCCATGCCCGGCGACCAGGAGCGGTTCCTTCAGGCCGGAGCCACGCACTACATTGCCAAGCCCCTGGACACGGTGGTGCTGATCCAGCTGGTGCGCGAATGCCTTCGGGAGCAGGTCGGTTCTTGAGTCCGGGTCCCTGCGGATTCAGCATGCAAAGCCTTTTTGCCAGGCTTTCTCTGCCGGCCCCTCCTGCCTGAGCCAGCTCCGGCACCAGGGAACGGGGCCAAATCCTCAAAAAAACAACGGGGCGGTCCCGGCCGCCCCGCTCCCCTCTCGGATTTCCCGCTGCCCGGCATGCCGGGACAGCGGGCATCTGATTTTAAATCAACAGGTTGAAAAGCCAGCCCACCAGAAGGATACCGCAGCCCACCACGCCCACGAACACGGCAATGAGCCGGGTGGTGAGCACCTTGCGCAAGATCAGCATCTCCGGCAGGGAAAGGGCGATGACGCTCATCATAAAGGCCAGGGCCGTGCCCAGGGCCGCGCCCTTGCCAATGAGCGCCTCCAGCACCGGCACCACCCCGGCGGCATTGGTGTACATGGGAATGCCCATGACCACGGCGGCAGGCACGGACCACCAGGCGGACCGGCCCATGAGACCGGCCATGAAGTTTTCCGGCACATAGCCATGGATCAGGGCTCCCACGCCAATACCCAGCACCACGTAGAGCCAGACCCGGCCCAGGATGTCCCGCACGGCCTCGCGGCCCGCGTCCAGCCGCTGGTTCCAGGTCCGGCAACCCGAGGACGCAGCGTCTCCGCCCATCGCCAGCATGTTGCGGACCCACGGTTGCAGCCAGGATTCCAGCCGCAACCTGCCAATGACGAACCCGGCCAGCACCGCCACCAGCAGCCCGGTTCCGGCATAGAGCAAGGCCACCTTCCAGCCGAACATGCCCAGAAGCAGGGCCAGGGCCACCTCGTTGACCATGGGCGCGCTGATCAAAAAAGAAAATGTCACGCCCAGGGGAACACCCGCGGTAACAAACCCCACAAATAACGGCACCGCTGAACAAGAGCAAAACGGAGTGAGCACGCCGAGCCCCGCGGCCATGGCATTGCCCGCCAGTTCGGCGCGGCCCGCTAGGGCGCGGCGGGTGGCCTCGGGCGTAAAGAATGAACGCGCAACGCCCACGGCGTAGACGATGAGCGCCAGCAGGAGGAAAACCTTGGGCGTATCATAAATGAAAAAACGAACGGCCTCACCCAGATGGGTGGCGGTACTCAGTCCCAGAACCGTTTCCGTTACCCAGAAGGCGGCCCGCTCAAGATTGGCGTAGACGATCCACCAGAGCACCAACCCGGCCGCCAACAGGGCCAACCGTCCCCGCAGCCCGCGTTTCGTGTCCGTGTTTTCCTTGCCCCCGTCCTCGGGCTGGGCGGCCGCCCCCTGCCCGCAGCAACAAGCGCCGCCTTCTTCCGCAGCCCCTTTGCGTTGGGATGCCACCTCGGCATTCAAGTCCTGCATCAAATCCCGCATCGTGTTCCCTCGTTCGCCGCCTTGGGGCGGCAGCGGCCTGCCCGGGCCGCGTTACAAATGTTTTTGAAGACAATCCAGAAACCCGGCAACGCACGGCAGCCGCAGGCGGTAAAACATCCAGTTGCCGCGCTTTTCCCCGCTGACCACGCCCGCATTCCGGAGCACGGCCAAGTGTTTGGAAACCGTGGACATGTCCAGATCCACGAGATCCCGCAAATCGCATACGCAGCGCTCTCCCTGTCCCAATGCATGGACCATGCACAGGCGGGCCGGGTGCCCCAGGGCCTTGAACACGGCGGACTGGGCCTCGATCTGTTTTTTGGACGGCGGCGCAATGCCGGAGGTGGATTGGTTCATGATTTTCCTTTGGTTGATTGACGGATCGGGCTTTGTGGCCGCTCTTTCCCAAGCTGCAACGATTTGCTATTTGGCAAAATAGCCAAATAGAAACGTCATGGCAAGCTCAAATTTGCAGGGAGGAACCGCAGCGGATTATTCGCAAATAACCCAGCGGTCATCCTCATTTTTCAGGGTGAATATCTGATTTTCGTGCTGCTCTCGGCCGCCCACCACTGGATGCTCCCGCACATAGGTCCCGGAAAGGCGCACCTCGGCCATGCCCCCTTCCTGGCGGACCAGTTCATAGTGCAGGCCGGAAAAGTCGTGCCGCACGTCATTCCAGTCCACGCCCATGCCCTCAAATTTTTGCAATGCGCCTTCCGCCATTTCCGCCAGCCCGGCCGTTCGCATGGCCCGGCACATGTTCCGGCGCATGCCCGGCGCGTCAATGCTGAACACAGCCTCGCAAAAAGCACGGGTCACCTCCACCGGGGAAGGCCCGGCAACCGGAGCGCTGCCCGCCACGGACGCGGGATCCTCCAGCCAGGCCCGGTATTGCGCCAACGGCATGCCCGAACGGGTCTGGTCGCCGCACATCTTCCACTGCCCGTCCAGACGCTGTGCAATGACCAGGTCAGGGTCCTGATCCCAATCCGCTCCGCCAGGTCCGATAATGGCATACGGCCCTTCGATGCGGACCCGGGCCAGGTCGCGGTCCTGTTCCACCAGCGTGTATTTCAGATGTGAAAAATCATAGGAAATGGCATCGAAATCCACTCCAGCGGCGCGCAATTCCTGAATCTGGGCTGCAAAAAACGCCTTCAGTTCAGCGCGTTCCTGTTCCGTCATGCAGGCATGCTCCGCCATCATGGCGTAATTGAGACTGTGGCCCCCTTCATAGACCATACGCACGGCATGTTCCGGGCTTCCTGGCTGGGTTTCAGCCCGGGCCGGGGCAGCGGCAACAACACAACAAAACAAGAAAACCGGGAAAATGGACAAACAACGCGGCATGGGCAGTCTCCGTTCAAGGCAGTGGTGTCCGCCCGCTATACAGGGGAGTCACTTCAGGGGTCAACCAACATGCCTAGCGCCCTGGCGCGGCCCATTTCCCCTGATTACGATTGCGGCCTCCCGGCATATCTTTGCCCATGCCCTGCCCCCCAGAATTGTATAAAACGCCACGCAATACAGCACAATGCGGTAAATCCACAGCATGCCTGGACGCACAACGCCAGATGCTCAACCCTACTCCCCCATGACCAGCACGGCAACCAGTTCAAAAATAATTTCCACACTATTCGCAAATCAACAGCCACTCTGCTTGCAGCACAAAGAACAACCATCACCTTTACTCAATAAATCTTCCTTCAATCATTTGAACGCTGTAAACAAAAGATGTTCGAATTTTTGACAACAGTAAAAGAAAACCTTCACCCCTGGGGACAAAAACAAAAAACGCCACCCAAGGGTGGCGTTTTTTTCGTGCGTCAAGGCGGCGCTTGAGCAGACTATAAATATCCGAATGCCTTAGGGCTGAATTTCGCTGCATACCAGCCAGCGGCCATCCTCCTTGCGCAGGTCAATGTCCTGGTCCTGCTCCTGGGACTCCTCGGGCAGCCCGGGCACCTTCACGGAGAGCACCCCGCCCATGTGCACCGTGGCCGTGTATTCCTCCTGACTGATCAGCTCGAAGGTCACGCCGCTCATGTCATAGCGCACCTGGCTGAGGTCAACCCCCATGCCCTTGAGAATGTTCATGGTCTCCTCAAAGTCGGCCCGCTGTCCCTCAATCTCCTCGCGCATTTTCTCGCAAGAAAGTTGGCTCAGACCGTCCAGATCAAACGCCAAAGCCACTTCCACGGCCTCGCGGGCCACGGCCAGAGGATCGCCGGAAGGCTGGTCCTGGCTCCCGCCGCAGGCGCTCAAAACAAAAAAAAGCGTTGCAGCGAAAAACATGCCCACATATTTAGGGAATCCATTCAGCATTACGATTTCTCCTTGCAATGATCCGAAAACACAAGATAGCCGGAAAGACCCTCCCCGGTCAACGCACGGTCCTGGCTTCCCCAATGGGCCTCAAAGCAATGGTGGCCTGGAGTTGGATAAAAAGCATGCCTTCGGCGACCAAAGGGCCCCCGGCCCCTTGGAACCCCATTTACCGGACGCGCTACCGCGCGTCCGGGGGCGTTTCTCAGGAATAACTTGTGATAATTTCGAGCGGCGACAGCCGCGAGCGATAAAAGTCTTTGGAAAGGGGGCCCGGGGGAAGAACCTTTCTTCAGAAAGGTTTTCCCCCGGAAAGTAAGCTTTTCCTGTCAATTCAGGGACGTTTAGGCCGTCCTAGTTCATCGGCGTAGTTGTAGAAGTCGTAATTATCCAGAACCAGCCCATTCACGAGCACGTCTGTCAGCTCTGCTTCCTTGGTTTCCGGATGATACACAAACCGGTACTCGACCTTGAGGAATTCGCCCTGTTCCGGGGAGTAGACGCGGTGCAGCAAGGCATGACCATGCTGCAATGGTTTGTAGGCCAGGCTTCCTTCCAGTTCGGAGAGCATGTCCACCAGCGGACGTTTATACTGCACCATTCGCGCGGCCACGCTACGGGAGGAAAGGAAGTCGGCGGGCACGCCGTCCTTGGTCGCTTGTTCAAAAAAATCCGCCCCCCCGGTGGCCAGGGGGATGCCGTCTTTGCCGGTGGCCTGGGCCGGGCCGGCCAGACCGGCGAGCCCAAGGAGCAACAGCAGGACCAGAGCTGAAACACGGCATGGAAGCAAGGACACAATGCAAAACCCAGGCAACGTGCGGACCATGATGTCTCTCCTTGTAAAGGGCTGTTGACGGCTTTTCCGGGATACGTTTTTAGAGATCAAAGGTCCAGGCCTTGCGCAAAAACAACCCCTTGCGCAGTTCGGGCCGCTCGCTGATGAGAATAACCTTTTGCCCGGGGTGGGCTACGGATAAAGCCTCGCCTTGTTCGTTTTCCAGGCCAAAATCCTCCACGGGCAGGGCCGGACGTTCCAGACCGGGCATCAAAAGCTCCACAGCGAAATCCAAGACATCCCAGCGATGTTTGATTTCCGCCCGCCAGCGGCCGCCGCCCAGATCCGCTTCAATGCGCGCCAGCACGGGCCGGGCGTACTCCGGCTCTGGAGGAACGGCCATGGGCTGGCGTTCAGCGGTATCGAAAAAGCCGCGCGTCAATGGCCGGGAGGCCGCGTTGGCCAGTTCTGCCAGGTAGCTTTCCGGGTGAAACGGGGAGTTGGACCCACGCAGGTCGCGCAGGGCCGAGGCATAGGCATCCGTCACCTGGGCCAGATACGACGAACTTTTGTTCCGTCCTTCGATCTTCAATGCAGCCACTCCCATGCGCCGCATCCAGTCGAGATAATGCAGCAGGCAGAGATCTTCGGCCGCGTAAAACTGTGTAAATTTTTCCCCGGCCCCGTCGTCCAGCTCTTCCAGCTCCCACATGGGCCGCCCGCGACGCGTTTCTTCCTCAACGCGCAACCCTGTAACGCGATATTCGTAGCGGCAGGGATGCGAACACCGACCGGAATTGCCGGGCCGGTCGTTGAGATAGGCGGACATGTAACACCGGCCGGAAAGGGCCATGCACTGGGCGCCGTGGATAAAAACCTCCAGTTCCAGGGGCGGATCCAATCGACGGCAGACCGCCAGCAGCTCTTTGAGCTCTTCGGAACGCAATTCCCGGGCAAGGTTCACCCGCCGGGCGCCCAGGTCCCGCCAGAACAGGGCAGCCTCGCTGTTCATGGTATTGGCCTGGGTGCTCACGTGCAGCGGCAGTTCCGGCAGGCGTTTGCGTATGCGCCGGATCACGCCCAGATCCGCGGCAATGATGCCGTCCGGGCCGCGTCCCAGGGCGCAGAGCTTCTGCACCATGTCCAGCTGGGTTTCCACCTGCCGCAGCTGATATTCCCCCGGATAGGCATTGAGCAGGTAATATGTTTTGACCCCGTGGGACCGGGCATGCACGATGCCCCGCTCCAATGAG
>JAQVYA010000156.1 GCA_028708865.1 Desulfovibrio sp.
CGCGCTGCCGCGGCAAAATCATCCACCAGTCGGCCGATATGCTCGCAGGTCATGGAATCGCAAGACCCGGCCTGGCCCAGGTCCAGAGCCGAAGGACCACAAGCGGGCGTTCCCGTAGGGCCGGACAGGGCATGCGCTCCGGCGTGGGCAAGCTGCAAGGCGCAGGCGCCGCCGTGTTCATGCACGGCCTTGGCCAGTTGGGTCAGCCCGGGCAGACATTCGTCGCGGTTCGCAGCCAGTTGCCGGGGGCCGGCCTGGCCGTCGGCGTGCACGTAGGCATGCCCGGAAATAACCAACCCTACTCCGCCCTGGGCCAGGTCGGCCATGCAGCGGGCCAGTTCCGGGGTGGCCAGTCCGTCCGGTCCGGCCATTCCTTCCCAAGTGGCGGAGCGCACAAAACGATTGCGCAGATGCATGCCGTTGATTTCAGCCGGATCGAATGGTGCGGGAAACGTGGCCATGAATCCTCCTTGCAGTGCTCATGGGCGGTCTGGGCCGGGAATTTCCCCGGCGCGGCTTCCTTGTACTTGTATCGGAGCGAACGGATGGGGTCGTCAGTTCCGGCAGTCCTTGCGGTGCCAGTCCCAGGCGGACCGGATAATGGTTTCCAAATCGCCGAACCCGGGAGCCCAGCCCAGTTCGGCCCGGGCACGGGCCGACGAGGCCACCAGCACCGGAGAGTCACCGTCCCGGCGGGGGGCTTCCTCTGCGGGAATATCCCGGCCCGTGACCTTGCGGGCGGTCTCCACCACCTCGCGTACGGAATAGCCGTTGCCGTTGCCCAGGTTGAAGGCGCGGGTTTCGCCCTGCTCCAGCCAGTCCAGGGCCAGGGCATGGGCATGGGCCAGGTCGTGCACATGGATGTAGTCCCGGATGCAGGTTCCGTCCGGGGTGGGATAGTCCGTACCATAGAGAGAGATATGAGGGCGCAGGCCCAGGGCCGTTTGCAACACCAGGGGGATGAGGTGGGTTTCCGGCTCGTGCCGTTCGCCCAGCAGGCCGTCGGGGTCGGCCCCGGCCGCGTTGAAATAGCGCAGACGGCAGGAAGCCAGACCATGGGCCCGGTGGTAGTCCTCCAGCATCTGCTCCACCATGGCCTTGGACCGGGCATAGGGCGAAAGAGGCCGCATGGGGTGTTCCTCGTCCAGCAGTTCCTGCTCGGGCTCGCCGTATACCGAGGCCGAGGACGAGAAGACCAGACCGGACACATGGTGCCGGACCATGGCGTCCAGCAGGTTCAGAGTGGCGGCCACGTTGTTGCGATAATACTTGTTCGGATCGGCCACGGATTCCCCCACGGCGATGAACGAGGCAAAATGCAGCACCGCGTGAATGGGCGGTCCGGCAAAGGCCCGGTCCAGGGCCGCCGGGTCCAGCAGGTCCCCGGCCACGAACTCGCCCCATTGCAGAAAATCGGCATGGCCGGTGACCAGGGAATCGAAGACCACGGTCTCCACGCCCTGGGAGGACAGCAATTTATTGACATGGGAGCCGATGTATCCGGCTCCGCCCGTGATGAGTACAGCACACATGGCCGGAAGAATACCCTTGTGGCGAGAAAACGGCAAGTGATTCAGCAGGGAAACGGATTCATTCCGTGAGCCGGGCAATGATCACGTTGGAGACGGCCATGCCCTCCTTGGTCAGGCGCAGGCGGCCCCTGTTGATGCGGGCCAGGCCGTTCTGCACCAGGGCCTGGATGAGCCGTTCGTGCCGCTTCATAAGGTCCGCGCCCGCGAGCCTCCGGTACCGGGCCAGCTCCAGCCCCCGGGCCGTACGCAGGGAGAGCATGACCAGCTCCACAACCCTGTCCTGGTCCGAAAGTTCTTCAAAATCCAGACCCGAAAAATCACCGCGCACGGCCGCGTCATAAGCGTCCATAAAGGCCGGATTGGTGAACCGGCGGCGGCCCAGGGTGCTCACTGCGGACGGCCCCAGGCCAAGGTAGTCGCGACCTTCCCAGTAGCCGCTATTATGCACGGCCTGAAAGCCCATGCGCGCAAAATTGGAAATCTCGTATTGCAGATAGCCCTTGGATTCCAACAGCTCGGCCCCATAGACGAACATCTTGGACTGTTCCTGTTCCGAAGGCAGCTCCAGGTCCACCTCCTGGGACATGCGGTGCAGCTCGGTGCCGTTCTCAATGCTCAAACCGTAGCAGGAGAGATGCTCCGGCCCGAGCTTGGCCGCGGTCTTGAGTTGGTCCAGCCATTGCTTGAGCTTCTGCCGGGGCAGGCCCCAGATGAAGTCCAGGCTGATGTTGCCGAATCCGGCCTGCCGGGCCAGGCCGTACGCTTCCACGGCCATGCGGGCGGAATGGGGACGCCCCAGGCGCACCAGGTCCTCGTCCGCCAGGCTCTGTACCCCCAGAGACAAACGGTTCACCCCCAGGGAGAGCAGGCCCCGGAACCAGCTCACGTCTTGCGTGGAGTCCGGGTTGGCCTCCAGGGTGATCTCGGCCTGCTCCGCAAGGCAGAAGCTTTCGCGCACCAGGCTGAGCACGTCGTCCAGATCGGCCAGGGGCATGAGGCTGGGCGTGCCCCCGCCAAAATACACGGTATCCACCTGCAAACGGCCCAGACGCTGCCCCCAGAGCCGGATTTCCTGTTGCAGGGTCTGGAGGTACCAGGCATAAGCCGACGGTTCGAACACATTGGAATAAAAGGAACAATAGCGGCACTTGGAACGACAAAACGGCACATGCACATAGAGAAGGACGGACTTTTCCTCGCAGATGCGCTGCCTAGCGGCCGGGCGTTGCCGCCTGTCCGGTGCCGGAACCTCGCCGAAGAACCGTGCCATGCCGAACTCCTGCCCTAGCGCGCCGCTGCGTCGGCCGCCACGCGGCGTCCCAAAAGCGCGCCCAGCTCACGGGCCTGTTCCAGGCTCGCGGCGTCGTCGCGCACTCCGGCCTTGTCAAAAATGCGCAACACCGGAAGACGGCCCAGAACCTCATATCCCAAGGCCTCCAGAGGCGTGGTCATGGCTTCCAGGGTCACGCCCATGTCGCGGGGATCGGCCTGCTCGCACACGGCCAAGAGCACGGCCACGCGCCCTTGACCGGCCAATCGGCTGCTCCAGGTTCGGGGGCGGGCCTGCATGTCGAAATCGTAGTAACAGTACAGCCGGTCAATAAAGGCCTTCATCCAGGCAGTGATATTGTAGTTGTGGGTGGGGCAGGCCAGGATCAGACCGCGAGCCGCTTCCACACGCGGATAAAGCAGCTGCATGCCGTCCTGCAGGCGTGTGCAGGCCTTGGCCGTGCGGCACTGCTCGCAGCCCACGCAGGGGTCGAAGCGATAGTCCGGCAAATGCGCGGCAAACCCGGGAGCTCCGGCCCGGGCCGCGCCTTCAAGCGCGGCCTGAAGCAGCAGGTCGGAGTTGCCGCCCTTGCGCGGACTGCCCGAACAGCCCAGAACCGGGGTCGGTTCCTGAACAAAAATCTTATCCACGATACGGCCGGATGGGGTCATGACCAAGCTCCTTGTGAAAACGTTCCACCTCGCTGTACAGACAGCCACAATACTGCTGACGGTAAATGCCCATACGTTGGGACTCCTCAATGCCCCGCTGCCAGCCCGTACGAAAGTCCCGGTAAAGGAACGGAACTCCCCGGGCGGCCAAATCCCGGCCCAGCCCGCGGATATCGTCGTGGCGCTGTTGTTTTGAATACAGCAGCGTGGACGAAAATGCCGCAAAGCCGCCGCGTTTGGCGATCTGGGCGGTGCGCTCCAGCCGCATGCGGTAGCAGAGCATGCAGCGATTCGCTTCGCGGAAGGCGATCTCCCGCATGTAACCAACGGGGTCATACTCCTCATCGCGTACAATGAGCTTGAAGTCCAGGCGTTCCGCCACTTCCAGAGCGCCGTCCCGACGCCGCAGATATTCGGAAAGCGGATGGATATTCGGATTCAGGAACAGGCCCGTAACCTGGTAGCCCTCGTCCCGAAGCATTTCCACCGTGGCAATGGAGCAGGGGCCGCAGCAGATGTGCAGCAAGACGCGCGCGCCTGGGGCCGGGTCCGCGTGATATGGGTTCGAGGTGTGCGAATGGGAGGTCATGTCCAATGCATCCCTGGTTTGGCCCACCGGCACGCCGGGATGCTCCGGCAGGGGCGCGGCCGCCTGTCCGAAACATCCCGAGGCCCGGGCGTCGAATGGTTCGGCTCAGTCGCAGTGTTCGCGGTCGATGAGCAAATCGACGCGCGTATCGAAACGGCGCTCCATTTCCAGCAGCTTTTCCCGCTTGTGATTCAGCATGTAGAGGGCGGCCTCCTCCTTGACCCGCACCTGCATGGGCGAGGGGTGGCCGGGCTTGCGCAGTTGGCGGTAGATATCCTTGATGATTTGCAGGGACTGCCACTCCATATTGCGGCGCACCCCGGTGCCCCCGCAGCAGGGGCAGGGTTCGGTGGTCACGGCCAGGGCCGAGGACCCCATGCGTTGGCGCACCAGCTCCATGAGCCCGAACTCGGAAATACGGCCCACCACGGTACGCGCCCGATCCGACTTAAGGGCCTGGCGCATGGTTTTTTCCACTTCCCGGCAGTCTTTGGGGTTCTTCATCTCGATGAAGTCGATGACCACTTGGCCGCCGATGTCGCGCAGATTGAGCTGCTTGGCGATTTCCTCGGCCGCTTCCATGTTGGTCTTGAGCACCATTTTCTGAAAATTGCGTTCCCCGGAGATTTTTCCGGAGTTGATGTCCACGGCGGTGAGCGCCTCGGCCGCGTCAAACACGAGCTGGCCGCCGGAAGGCAGGGTCACCTCGCGGGAATAAATTTCCTCGATCTGACGATGCAGGTTGAACCGTTCCCAAAGACTTTTTTCCGGGTCCGTGTGCAGGCGCAGGGGCACGGCAGTCCGCGGAAAAGCCAGGCGCATGAATTCCTTGATGCTGCCTTCCACGTCCTTATCGTCCACCCAGACTTCGGCCATGTCCGTGGAAAGATAGTCGCGCACGGCGCGGGTGGCCAGCTCCATCTCCTGGTAGATCAGGGCCGGGGTCTTGGCCTGCAAGCCCCGCTTCTTGATTTCTTCCCAAAGGCGGCTGAGATATTTGTAGTCCCGGGTGAGGTCCTGCTTATTGCGGCCCACGCCCGCGGTCCGCACAATAAGTCCCACGCCCTCTTCGGTCTGCACCTGCTCGATGATTTTCTTCAGGCGGACGCGTTCCTTGTCGTCCTCGATCTTGCGCGAAACACCCACCTGGCCGCGGCCGATGGTGTAGACAAAGAAACGACCGGGAAGGGAAAGATAGGAGGAAAGAAAGGCCCCTTTTTTTCCAGTGGGTTCCTTGACCACCTGGACCAGCATTTCCTGCCCGGGGCGAAGCACGTTCTGGATAGGCGGATATTTTTGCCCTTTCTGGAGCTTGTAGCCGCCCTGGTAATATTCGGGGTGCACCTCGTCGATTTGCAAAAACCCGTTTTTCTCTGCTCCGTAATTAATGAACGCGGCTTGCAGCCCCACGTCGATGTTGTGAATGTACCCTTTGTAAATATTGCCCTTGGTCTTGGCCATGTGGGCCATTTCCACATAATATTCCATGACCTTGCCTTCCTCGGCAAGGACCACCTCGACCTGTTCGCCGGGCAGTGTGCTGATGAACATCTTTTGTCGTTTCTTCGTCATAGGGTCCTCGTGATGCGAAATTTTATAAAATTGAAAAATAAAAAATTTGGACCCGCGCCGCTGAGCGGCGGGGCTTCGGCTCAGGCCCGTTCCCCATGGATCGGGTCCGCCGTAAAAACTTTCGGCGTTGCGCCCGGCCGGGCCCGGCTTTCCTTATCCGGAGTTCCGGTCCGTCGGCCGCAAGGCAGGAGTGTCCCGACCGGCAACGCCGTACCGGCGGCAATGCAAAGGGACACCCATAAGCCGACCTCGACCAGCGAGGCACGGCAGGGTTGCAAGCGGGAGCGTGCGCCTGCCCGCAAGGCGGAATCCGGCACCGGGTCGCACTGGTTCGCGGCAGGCAGACATCAGTCTGCCGCAAAAAACCATGGCACTCCGGCATGGGGGCCTCCGCCCCGCAAAAACTCCGCCGGACCGCGACTAGTCCGCTCGGCGAATCGAATAGTATGGACCGCCAGCCCCCTCGCGGGTCACGAGTTCGCCTTGTTGATCCAGGTGATCCAATTCCCGGCGAACCTGCGCGGGGCAGAGCCCAATTCCGCCTGCCAACTGTAGTACGGTTTGCGGTCTGCGCGCAAGGGAGGAGCGAATCGCGGCGCAGGCTTCCCCGGAAGGAAGCTCACGTTCGCGGGCCTTGGCCCGCAGATCGTGCGGCTGCTGCGCATGCAGGGCCGAGCGCCAGCGGGCCAGGGTATCCTGGTCCACGGCCCGGGCCGAATCCAGGGTGCCGGGGCGGGAAAGGGTTACCACGTCCACCCGGTCCGGGTCCAGGATTGGAATAAACTCTTTCAATTTATTGAGGTTTTCCTCGCTGTCATTGTACCCTGCCGCCAGCAGAACCTCCAGGAAGATGGAGCCGGAAAACTCCTGCCGAAAGTCCAGCAGGCCACGGGTCACGCTTTGCGGGTCCACACCCGGCACGCAACGGTTGAGTCGGCGCATTTCCTGAGGTACGAGAGAATCCAGGGAAGGAAGAACCACATCCGCCAGGCAAAGCTCCTGGCGCACCTCGGGCAGGTCCAGGGTGCTGGCATTGGTCAGCACGGCCACGGGCCGCCCCGGCAGGATGCGTCGC
>JAQVYA010000024.1 GCA_028708865.1 Desulfovibrio sp.
GCCCTGCTGGAACGCACCGGAGTGCGCGGCGCGGACCTGGATGATTTTCTGGTGGGCTGCGCCCTGGGCGTGTCGGAAAACTGGACCTTTGGCGGCCGCACCCCCATTTTCCAGGCCAATCTGCCCGAAACCGTGCCGGCCCGCTGTCTCGACCAGCAATGCGGCTCGGGCATGGCCGCCATCCACATGGGGTACCTGGAAATCGCTTCCGGATACGCCGATACAGTGCTGGCCTGCGGCATGGAACACATGACCCGCGTTCCCATGGGGCCGACCCTGTTTGAAAATGGCACCATCAGCATAAACCCGGCGCTGTTCACGGACGACAGCTACGACCATTGGGACATGAACACCACCATGGCCATGGGCCGCACCGCGGAAAAGCTCTGGAAACAAGGCCGCTTTTCACGCCGGGACATGGACGCCTTCGGGGTGCGCTCCCACCAGCTGGCGGTCAAGGCCCGGGAGCAGGGCTTCTTTGACGGGGAAATTCTGCCCCTGGACGCGCCCCAGGCCGACGGAACCACCCGGCGGGTGGATCAGGACCAAGCCGTGCGGGAGCATGCCAACCTGGACGAAATGGCCGAACTTACTCCCCTCTTTGACAAGGAAAACGGGGGCATCACCGCAGGCAATGCCTCGCCCCTGAACTCCGGAGCCGCGGCCATGCTGCTCATGTCCCGCGAACGCGCCCAGGAACAGGGCATCCGTCCCCTGGCCGCAATCCGGTCCATTGGATTCGCCGGGGTGGATCCCACGGTCATGGGTACGGCTCCGGTGCCTGCCGCGCGCATGGCCCTGGAAAAAGCCGGGTACAGCGTGGAGGACATGGACTATTGGGAAATCAACGAAGCCTTTGCCGTGGTAGTGCTCCACGCCATGGCCCAGCTGGACCTGCCTCCGGGGCGGGTCAACGTCAAAGGCGGCGGCCTGGCCCTGGGGCACGCCATGGGCGCCACGGGAGTACGGCTCGTGGGCACGCTGGCCCGCATCCTGGACACCGAACAGGGCCGACTGGGCTGTGCAGCTTCCTGCATCGGCGGCGGCCAGGGCGTGGCCACCATCATCGAACGCGTCTGACGGACTTGTCATACAACCATTGACAACACCTCGACACTGGAGGAACATTTATGGTCAGCAACAACGAATTGCTCCGGCGACGCCAGGAGGCCGTGCCCCGGGGGCCCGCCAATATGTTGCCCGCGTTTGTGGCCCAGGCCTGCGGAGCCACCATCACGGACGTGGAAGGGCGGGAGTACATCGACTTTGCCGGGGGCATCGGCGTGGTCAACACAGGTCACTGCCACCCCAAGGTGGTGCGGGCCGTGCAGGAACAAACGGAAAAATTCCTGCACACCTGTTTTCACGTCTTTATGTATGAAGGGTACGTGGAACTGGCCGAACGACTCAACGCCCTGGCCCCGGGCCGCTTTGCCAAGAAATCGTTCTTTCTCAATTCCGGTGCCGAGGCCGTGGAAAACGCGGTCAAAATCGCGCGACACGAAACCGGCCGTCCGGCAGTCATCGCCTTTCAAAACGGGTTTCATGGCCGCAGCCTGTTGACCATGAGCCTGACCAGCAAGGTCAAGCCGTACAAATATCGGTTCGGCCCGTTCGCCCCCGAGGTCTACCGCGCGCCGTACGCCTATTGCTACCGCTGCCCGCTGGGGCTGACGCATCCGGCCTGTGGAGCGGCCTGCGCCGACTATCTGGAGGAATTTTTCGTCTCCCACGTCGCTGCGGAGCGCACGGCGGCTCTGGTGGTGGAACCAATCCAGGGCGAAGGCGGATTCGCCACACCACCGCCCGAATATTTCCCCCGGTTGCGAAGCATCTGCGACCAATACGGCATCCGGCTCATCGTGGACGAAATCCAAAGCGGATTCGGCCGCACTGGAAAGCTGTTCGCCATTGAGCACTGGAACGTGGCCCCGGACATGATCACCGTGGCCAAATCTCTGGCAGGCGGAATGCCTCTCTCCGGGGTGGTGGGCCGGGCCGAAATCATGGACGCTCCCCACGTGGGAGGCCTGGGCGGCACCTATGGCGGCAGTCCCACTGCCTGCGCCGCGGCCTTGGCCGTGCTGGACGTGCTCCTGGAGGACGGCCTGCTCCATCGCGCCCGGGAGCTGGGCCAACGCGTGCGCCGCACCTTTGACGGCTTTCACCGGGATTTTGAAATCGTGGGGGACGTAAGGGGTCTGGGCCCCATGCTCGCCCTGGAGCTGGTGGAAGACCGCGAGACCAAAACACCGGCAGCGGAAAAAACCAAGGCCCTGGTGGCCCATTGCCAGGCCCGGGGGTTGATCATCCTGGCCTGCGGCAATTTCGGCAACGTGATCCGCACCCTCATGCCGCTGGTGATCACGGATCAGGAACTGGACCGCGGCCTGTCCATTCTTGAGGAGGGGCTGCGGGCCGTCAGCGGCTGAACTGCGGGCGCGGCGTCAAAACACAGCAAGGAGAGTCATGTTCGGTTGTTACGGGCGCATGCTGCGCATTGATCTGACCCGGCGCTGGTATGACATCGTGCCCCTTTCCGAGGAAACCCTGGCCCGCCACCCCGGGGGCAAAGCTCTGGGCACCCGGTTGCTGCTGGATGAAACCCCGCCCGGCACCGACCCCCTCGGCCCGGACAACGGCCTGATCTTCACCACCGGACCGGCCTGCAACGGCCCCACCTGGGGGGGCAGCCGCTACGGCGTCTATACCAAATCCCCGCTCACCGGGCTGTACCTGGAGTCCTATGCCGGAGGAAAAACACCGGAATCCATGGACGCGGCCGGGTACGACGCCGTGGTCATCACCGGAAAGGCCGAGCGCCCCATGGTGCTGGCCATTCATCCGCACGGCTGCGACTTCCACCTGGCCGGAGACCTCTGGGGCATGGAAACCTACGAGACCGAGGACCAGGCCCTCCAACGCTTTGCGCCCGTGGGGTTCTCCCGGCCCGGAGCCGTGGTCATCGGGCCTGCCGGAGAGCGACAGGTTCGCTTCGCCCTGCTGGAAAACGACTACTGGCGCAGTGCCGGACGCGGCGGGGCCGGAGCGGTCATGGGATCCAAAAACCTCAAGGCCCTGGTCTTTGCCGGGGACCGCAAGCGCCCCCTGGCCGACCCGGAAGGCGCTTCCACCTATGCCAAAAAATTCCTCGCCGCCGGCAAGGACACGGCCGGAGCCAAGGGATACAAGCAGTTCGGCACCACGGCCATGGTGGCGCTGATGAACACTGCGGGCGCGTTCCCTGCCAAATATTGGAGTCAGGGAACCTGCGAACACTGGGAACGGCTCTCCGGCGAAACCTTCCACGCCGAACACGACGTGCGGCCCCACGCCTGCCGCAAGTGCTTCATGGCCTGCGGCCGCATGACCACGGTGCGGGGCGGACGCCACAACGGCCTGCGCCTGGAAGGGCCGGAATACGAAACCATTTACGCCTTCGGCGGATTGTGCATGATCGAGGACATGGCCGAAATCGTGCACCTCAACGACCTTTGCGACCGGCTCGGCCTGGACACCATTACCGCGGGCAACCTTTGCGGACTGACCATTGAGGCCGGACTGCGGGGGCGCATCCCGCCCGTGCTGCGCTACAACGACCCGCAAGGGTGCGCCGCACTGCTGCGCGACATGGCCGCCCGCCAGGGAGCCGGAGAGGTGCTTGCCCAGGGCATACGGCATGCAGCGCGCGAATGGGACCTGGAGGACGTGGCCGTGCACGTCAAAGGCATGGAGCCTCCGGGATATGATCCAAGGGCATTGCAGGGCATGGGTCTTTCCTACGCCACCACGGCCCGGGGGGCCTGCCACCTGCGCACCACCTTTTACAAGCCGGAACTGGCGGGCATAATTCCTCCCGACCAGGTGGAGGGCAAGGCCGAACTGCTCATCGACTTCGAAGACCGGCTGGCTCTGTTCGACTGCCTGATCCTCTGCCGTTTTTACCGGGACATGTACACCTGGGAGGAACTGGGCCAGCTCATGACCTGCCTCACCGGGGCCGGTGGAGACAAAGCAGCGCTGCAACGCCTGGGAGCCCGGGCCGTGCAGCTCACGCGGGAGTTCAACCTGCGCGAGGGCCTGACCCCCGACCAGGACCGGCTTCCCCGCCGCCTGACGCGGGAAGCCCTGCCCGACGGCAGAAGCCTGAAAAAAGAAGCCATGGACCGCATGGTGGCGGACTACTACCGCCTGCGCGGCTGGAACGCTCCGGAAAATAGCACGGCCGAGGTCTGACCTTCGGGCCGCCCCTGTCCGGTTTCCCTCAGTTGGCCGGGTATTTCCCGGCCTCGTTCAGGGCGGAACGAATCTTCTCTTCCATGGCCTGGAGCCCCTTGCCCAGCGTATTGGCCAATTTGCGGGCCGTGCCCGGAGAAAGCACCACACGCTGATGCACCACGGCGGATTCCGGGTCCGATCGATGGCGGTTGCCCAGCTCCAGCACCACTTCCTCGGCCCCCACGTAAACATTAAAAATATCGTAATACAAATATTCAAGATCGGGGTCAGCCTGGACGCGCAGCGCGCCGCCGCCCGGATTCAATACATCTCTGCTCATCGGCTTTCTCCTTTGCCATGCTGAAAAAAAGCGGGGCCGCGCCCAGGCACGACCCCGCAAACACATTAATGACCGGGACAGCGTTATTCCGCTTCCGCGGCCTTTTTCTTCTTCTGGGGCGGGTGGCCCTTTTCGCTCATGAGCACCTTTTGCGGAGCCGGAGCCCGGTGCACATTCTTCATGCTCAGGCAATGCGTGGGGCAGACCGAAACGCAATGTCCGCAATAAATGCAGGCATAGGGATCACATTCCCAGGTCTCGGCCTTCTTGTCCACCGTGATGCACAGGGACGGGCACTTGCGCATGCAGGAGCCGCAAAGGATGCAGTCTTCGGGGTTGATGACCAATTCGCCGCGGTAATGATCAAAAGGTTCGCGCACTGCAAAGGGATAATTGCGGGTGGCGGGTTTTTTGACCATGTTCTTCAAAACGCTGGGCGTCAAATACAGCATGGCGGTCCCCCTACCTTTCCGTGCAGGAAATGCACGGGTCGATGGACAGCACGATGACCGGCACGTCGGCCAGCTCGCAATTGGGCACCATGGCCAGCAAAGGCGGCACGTTGGCGAACGTGGGCGTGCGGATGCGCATACGGTCCAGGTTCTTCTTGCCGCTGGCCTTGATGTAGTAAACGCACTCGCCGCGGGGCTGCTCCACGCGCATGAACGCCTCGCCCTCGGGGTTGCCCTTGACCTTGGCGGCCAGGTCGCGATCCCCGCGAGGAATTTTGGCGATGGCCTGGCGCACCAGGTCGATGGACTGGAGCACTTCGCGGAAGCGGACAGCCGCCCGCGCCCAGGAGTCGCCCGCAGTTTCCACCACGGGCTCAAAGTCCAGGAGCTTGTAGCCGCCGTACTTGAGCATGCGCATGTCGGATTTGACTCCGGAGCCGCGCAGGGTCGGCCCGGCAGCGCCCAGTTCCCAAGCCTGTTCGTAGGTCAGGATGCCCTTGCCCACGGTACGGGCCTTGACCGTATAGTCGTTGAGCACGGTGGACTGGATTTCCTTGAGCTCTTTTTCAATGATCTTCAGCTCGCTCTCGATCCAGTCGCGCTGTTCCGGGTTCAGGTCCGCGCGCACGCCGCCGATGACGTTCACGGAAACGATGACGCGGTTTCCGGCTGTGGCTTCGTTGATGTCCAAAATCCGTTCCCGGATCTTCCAAATCTGCATGAACAGCGCTTCGAAACCAAAGGCGTCGGCAAAGAGACCGAGCCAGAGCAAATGCGAATGCATGCGGTGCAGTTCAGACCAGATCACGCGGAGGACCTGGGCGCGTTTGGGCACTTCGATGCCCATCATCTCCTCAATGGTCTGGGAATAGCAGACCGCGTGGATCATGGAGCAAATGCCGCACACGCGTTCACAGACCTGGATCATCTGATGGTAGTCGCGCTTGGCCACCAGCATTTCCAGGCCCCGGTGCACGTAGCCCAGGGCGGGCACGGCTTCCTTGACGATTTCATCCTCGACCACCAGCTTGAGGTGGATGGGCTCCGGTAAAACCGGGTGCTGGGGACCGAAGGGAATAACGGTACGTGCCATGTTCGTCCCCCTTTAGTTGGTTGGCGTGATTTTGCAGTTGTTCACGAGGGGCACCGTAGTGACCTCCTCGTCCAGGAACAGGGTGCGGTTAAAGTCGAGCACCAACCCGGTGAACCGCATGCCAAAGAGGTCGCGCAGTTCGTTCTCGGCCAGCATGGCGCAAAAATACACGCCGGAAATGCTGGGCACGGGCTCGGCCAGAGGCTGATCCGCGAGCCGCAGGTGGGTCACCTCAAAGTCCTTCTCAAAGTGGTAGAGCACGTCCACTGCGTCCTCGGCCGTCAAGACCGTGGACATGGTCACGAAGCGGCACCCTTCGTTTTTCATATTCATGACCTCGCTGACGAGATTGTCGCGGGTCACGGCGATTTCCTTACCTTTCACGTCGATTTTCCCCTTGCGGAGCCGCCTAACCGGCCTGCTCCACCTTTTGCTGGAATTTCTTCAGCCCTTCCACCACACCGTCGATGATGGCCTCGGGCTTGGCCGGGCAGCCCGGCACGTACACGTCCACCGGGATGACCTTGTCCACGCCGCCCACCACGTTGTAGGCGTCGCGAAATACGCCGCCCGTGGCCCCGCAGGCCCCGATGGCGATGACCGCCTTGGGCTCGGGCATCTGGTCGTAGAGGTTTTTGAGCACCTTCTTGTTGCGATGGTTCACCGTACCGGTGACCAGCAGGACGTCGGCGTGCTTGGGGTTGCCGACGTTGACCACCCCGAACCGCTCCACGTCGTACAGCGGTGTGAGGCAGGCCAGGACCTCGATATCGCAGCCGTTGCAGCTCCCGCAGTCAAAATGCATGATCCACGGGGACTTGGCTCGAGAATTCTTGATGAGTGATTTGAACATATCCCTACCCCGCGTACAGCCAGATGAGGTTCACGACGGACATGGCCAGACCAATGCCCCAGACATACTTGAGCATCCAACGCCAGGTCATGCGGGCCATGGTGTTGTCGATGACAAGTTCCAGGAAGTAGGTGGCCATGAGCAGCACAGCCATCCAAAGCCAGTTCGTGGTCCAGAACAGGGCGCACACGCCCAGCAGGAGCACGGTTTCGTACCAATGGGCCACTTCGGTAAGGGCGAGGTACGGGCCGGAATACTCGGTGAGCACGCCCTTGACCAGCTCCTGGTGTCCGTGGTGGGAGGTGGAGAAGTCAAAGGGCGATTTACGCAGCTTGATGGTTAGAATGTAGGTCAGCACGATGTAGGCCAGCGGAAGCTGCGCCAGAAGCGGGCTCTCCACGGCCAGGATGTCGCTGATGTTAAAACTGCCCGCCGCCAGATACATGCAGACGAAAACCAGCACCAGAAGCGGCTCATAGGTCAGCACCTGGATGAGTTCGCGCTGAGCGCCCACCTGGCTGTAGGGAGAACGTCCGGCCATGGCGCCCATGACCAGAAAAACCGCTCCCACGGCCTGGACAAAGAAGATCAGCAGCAGGTCAGACTGAAGGAAGAACAGGGTGCAGGCCAGGGCCGCGGCAATGAGATAGACCCACGCGCAGATGATCTGCCATTTGTTCAGCGCCAGCCCTTCCTTGCCGAAGAGTTTAAGCACATCGTAAAGGGCCTGCCGGATGGGCGGTCCCTGACGGGATTGCAGGCGGGCCGTGATGCGGCGGTCAATGCCGGCCAGCAGTCCGCCGGCCAGAGGGGCCACCACAAGGCCGATAAAAGCGAGAATCACGTATTTCATCTTACAGCCCCCCTCCGATCATGAGCACGAGCAGCGCCGCGCCCGCAATGTTGACCCACATGGTCAGCTTTTGCTCGCCGAACAGCTCGGACAGGTAGAGGTTGCCTGCGCCGAACGCCACGGGCTGGTTCATGGGACCGTTGAACGATCCGTCCTCGCCCAGGTTGGCGCCGCCCATGTAGGGCCCCACCTTGCGCAGCACGGGAGCGCGCCGCCCGGCCCGGAAGGCCACGAACAGCCCCAGGCCCAGGGCGATGTACAGGCCGTACACCGCAAACGCTCCCAAACTGCCCGTTGTCGTGTTCACGGCCAGGGCCGCGGAGGACAGCATGGGCTGAATCAGATTGGCGTAAATGGCGGGCGTAGCCGCGGAGAGCCCCACCGCGCCGATGCAAAGCAGCATCAACGGCAGGTTGATGAGCAGGGGCAGGGATTCGGACGGCTGGCCCGGCTTGCGGGAGCCCATCATACCGCCGCCCCAGCGGGCCCAGTAGACCACGGTCAGGGCCGAACCAAGCGCCAGCATGATGATGACCCAGATGGACCCGGCAGCGGCCTCAATGGCCATCCACTTGCCCAGCAGCACACCGAAAGGCGGCAGGAGCATGGTCAGCACGCCGGTAATGGCCAGGAAGCTCGTGCGGGGCATGCGCTCGTACAGACCGCGCATGTCCTCGATGTCCCGGCTGCCGATTTCCTGTTCAATGGTGCCTACGCACAGGAACAGCAGCGACTTGGACACGGCGTGGAAGATGATCAGCATGATGGCCGCGGTGATGGCCAGAGGCGTATTCAGCCCGGCGCAGGCCACGATGAGCCCCAGGTTCGAGATGGTGGAATAAGCCAGGATCTTCTTGCCGTTGCTCTGGCCGATGGCCAGGGCCGCGCAGGCCACAAAGGTGAAGGCCCCGCAGATGGCGATGGTGTCGGAAAGCAGCGTGCCCTGGTAGGCGGGAGCCAGCCGCAGCACGATATACACCCCGGCCTTGACCATGGTGGAAGAGTGCAGCAGGGCCGAAACCGGGGTGGGCGCCACCATGGCCCCCAGCAGCCAGCTCTGGAAGGGCACCTGGGCTGCCTTGACGAATCCGGCGAAGCAGATCAGGGCCACGCCCGTCAGGGCCAGGGCCCCTTGGGGACCGGCAGTAAGCAGGGCGGCGATGGAAAGGGTCTCCACGGCGTTGTACGCCAGCATCATGCCGACCACGAACCCCAACCCGCCAAAGCTGTTCATCCACAGCGCGCGGGTGGCGTTGGCCACGGCCACCTTGGTGCCGTCATGACCAATGAGCCGAAAGGAGCACAGGGACGTGACTTCAAAGAAGAAGTACAGCCAGAGGATGTTGTTGGCCAGCACCAGCCCGTTCATGGCCCCCAGGAAGATGACCAGGTAAAAAAAGAACTCGGGCTGTTTGGTTTTTTGCAGGTTCAAATGTTTTTCGTGCCGGTTCATGTAGGGCAGGCCGAAGATACAGATCAAGGAGCCGATGATGGAGACGATCAACACCATGATCAGGGACAGGTTGTCCGCCCGAAAGGCGGGCACGGCCACGTGTTCGACGATGATGAATTCGAACACGCTCAAAAGCACGATCTGGGCCAGGGTGAAGATCTGAATGAACAGGCTCTTAAGCTTGAAACCATAATACAGGATCACACCGAGCAATGCGAAATCGAGCACAGTGATGATCAGATCCCAGCTCAGGCCGAACAGCGTGCCCGGAGACCAAGCCTCGAAGCTACCCCGCAAAAGCAGGGCCACCGAGGCCACGGAAAGCACGCCGCCCGTCACCGTGACCACCAGCCGCCGCACCGCGCCGGAACGCACGATGTAGCAGGCCAGTGCCGACAGCACGGGCAGGAGAATGAGGATCGAAAGCAGGTTGGACATGGACACCTCGCTTCAAAATGAATGCCTGGGTGCGTCCAACGCCGGCAGACCGCAGCCGGCAGTGCACGCACTTGCCTCAGCCGTTGTCATGTTCCAATGCCGCCGGGGAAGGAAGCGCGCTCTCGAAATTCGCGGACAGCGAACCCGCCGACGCGCGCCAGAATCTGGAAGGATACCCGTCCGCCCCCCCGCAGAACGGTCTTGGAAACCCATGCGGCTTTACGTTGTTCACCGCATTTTCGCAAGCAATATGTGAATTTATGAACGTTCTGCACGAACTTTCACAGCACATCAATTGCATTACAACCTGTTAGAATGAATACCTTTTATCGCCAACGACAGATTACCAACATGGTTCACGCCCTCCCGGGCCCCCACGGCCCTAACGACGCGATCAAACCTGAAACAATGCATTTTCTCCGTTGACACTTGGCCCGCTTTGGTGGATGTGCACGGCATGGACCAATGTGAGCAGAGACAGCCCGGATCCCCGATCCCAGGACGTCCGCGCCGCGGAGCAGCCGCTTTAGGCGGGCCTGGCGGCTCGGCGCTCTCGCGTACCCGGACACCGGCCATGCAGGAAATTTTGACCAAGGCGGGCCGTGTCGCTCCCACACGCACCACTGTATTGCTCACCGGAGAAACCGGCGTGGGCAAGACCACGGTGGCCCGGCTGATTCACGACCTCTCAAGCCGTGCGGACAAGCCCTTTGTCTCCATCCACTGCGGCGCCATCCCCGAAAGCCTGGTGGAGAGCGAACTGTTCGGGCATGAAAAGGGAGCCTTTACCGGAGCGACCCGCCAAAAGCCGGGCCGTTTCGAGGCAGCCAACGGAGGCACGGTATTCCTGGACGAGGTGGGTACGCTGCCCCCTTCCTCCCAGGTCAAGCTGCTGGACGTGCTGCAAAGCCGCACCTTTCAACGCGTTGGTGGGACCCGGGACCTGGAGTTGGATATCCGCATCGTGGCCGCCACCAACGATGACCTGGAAGCGCTCTGCCGCGAAGGCGGATTCCGCAAGGACCTGTTCTACCGCATCAACGTGTTCACGCTGGAGATTCCTCCGCTTCGGCAGCGCCAGGCCGACCTGCCCCTGCTTGTGGACGCCCTGCTCCGCCGTTTGCAGCCCGGAGAACCGGCCCCCGTCCTAGAGGTGGCTCCCGAAGTGCTCGAAGCGCTGCGCCGGTACGACTGGCCCGGCAACGTCCGCGAGCTGGAAAACCTCCTGGAGCGCGCCCTGATTCTGGAAAATGGCCCCTACCTGACGCGGGAGAGTTTTCCAGCGGAAATATTCGACCACCAAGGCGTGGTGCCCGTTACCCTGCTCAATGCGGACCTGCCCCTGGAGGAAGTCCGGCGGCATGCCGTGGAGGAAGTGGAACTGGCCTACCTGCGCCGGGTTCTGGAACGGCATCACGGCCGCATCGACCACAGCGCCGCCCATGCCGGAATCACCACCCGTCAACTGCACAAGCTGATGACCAAACATGGCCTGCACAAAGAAGATTTCAAGGATCAGCGTGATCACGAACAGTGAAGGCACCTTGGCCCATTCCGCTTTTCTTGGCACCATTTTCATCTTTTGCACGGTTTGACACCACATCCTGCGCCTTCTCCTGTATCACTAACAGGATAACGATTTCCCCGCCAACTCTCCCCGGCTCCCCCGGCAGGAATCGTGGGTTCCTGTTTCCCGTCCACAGGAACTGGCTGTTCTTGTTTCTATAACTATTCAAAATAAAACGATTTTCAACAAAAAAAATCCATAACCTTCCAGAGCCGGACCCTGAAAACGGAATCCGAGGTTCCGATGCACTCGTCTCCATTTTTTACCCAACAAATTGATATAAAAAAGATTTCAAGTACGGCACGGCATTTGCCCTGGTGGCATCGTTCAACAACATCAACGGCGCAAGCGCCGGAGGAAAGCGTATGTCCAGAAACGGCAAAACAATATCCGTGTCCGGAATTTTGTATCCTGTGTACGATGAAGATTTCGACAACATCACGGGCGTAATGCTCTCGGCCATGGACGAGACCGAATATCTTGTTCTCACGGATCGTTACATGAACGATCTCGTGAATCTCTGCCAGGAAGAGGTCTTTCTGCGCGGCAAGCTGGGCCATCAGGACGGCATGAAGACCATTACGGTGCAGGAGTACCGCATCGTGAGCCAGTATTATGACGACATGGCCGACCCTGAAGACGACTACGACGAATACGCCATGTACCGGGACTGACCACCACCCAAGCAACCATTGCATTGTGCTCTGGAGAACCGACGTGAACAGCACGCATCAGGATTACGAGGAAGCCGTGCCTCCCGAACCGGGAGCTGCGGACGCCGTTTCCACCTTTTTGACCGGGACGCCGCCCTTCCACACTCCGGCCGCGCCGCGCGGCAATGTGGCCGCGTTTTTGCGCCGCCACTTTCCCGGCGCAGGCATGCGCCAGTGGAACGACTGGCGCTGGCAGTTGGCCAACCGCATCCAAACCCCGGAACGCATCGGCTCCATGCTCCGCCTCTCTACCGAAGAGCAGGCCGCCCTTACCGGAACCGGGCAGGGGCTCCCCTTTGCAGTGACCCCGTATTACGCCTCCCTTCTGGAACCGCTTGACCCCACCCAGGGGCTGCGGCGCTGCGTGATTCCGGTCTGCGCCGAATGGCGGCCCGCCCCGGGCGAGTGCGCCGACCCCCTGGCCGAGGATCATGACAGCCCCGTGCCCGGTGTGGTGCACCGCTACCCGGACCGCTGCCTGTTTCTGGTCACGGACTTCTGCTCCACCTACTGCCGCTACTGCACCCGCTCCCGCAGCGTGGGACACGGAGCCCGGGACCAGCGCGGACGCTGGCAGGCCGGACTGGACTATATCGCGGCCACGCCCCAGGTGCGGGACGTGCTGCTTTCCGGCGGGGACCCCTTGACCCTGGAAGACGCGGCCCTGGACTGGCTTTTGACCCGTCTGCGGGCCATACCTCATGTGGAAGTGGTCCGCATCGGCACCAAAGTCCCGGCCGTGCTGCCCCAGCGCGTCACCCCCGGTCTGGTGCGCATGCTGCATCGTCACCACCCCCTGTGGATGAGTCTGCACTTTGCCCACCCTGACGAGTTGACCCCGGAATCGGCCAAGGCCTGCGCCCGGCTGGCCGATGCAGGCATTCCCCTGGGCAGTCAGACCGTACTGCTCGCGGGAGTGAACGACGATCCCGGCGTCATGACCAGGCTCTTTCAAGGGCTGCTGCGCCAGCGTGTGCGGCCGTATTATTTGTACCAGTGCGATCCCGTGCCAGGCACGGGGCATTTTCGCACGCCGGTTTCCCGCGGGCTCGAAATCATGGCCGCTCTGCGCGGGCACACCTCGGGCTACGCCGTGCCCAACTTCGTCATTGATGCGCCCGGCGGAGGCGGAAAGATCCCCTTGCTGCCCAATTATGTCTCCGGCCGGGAAGGCCAGGACCTGCTGCTCACCAATTACCAGGGACGGAGCTTCCGTTACCCTGATACCGCGGGCCATCCGGACCCGGCTCAATAAAAGGAACAACCCCATGCGCATCGGCATCACCTATGACCTGCGGGAAGATTACCTGGGGCAAGGACTTTCTCCGGAGGATTCCGCGGAATTCGATTCCCCGGAAACCATTCAGGCACTGCGCAGCACCATCGAAGAGCTGGGCAACCAGGCCGAACTCATCGGCAATGCCCAGCGGCTGGTGCAGCGACTGGCCGCCGGCGAACGCTGGGGCCTGGTCTTTAACATCGCCGAGGGCATGCACGGCCTCGGCCGCGAAGCCCTGGTCCCGGCCCTGCTGGACGCCTATTGCGTGCCCTATGTCTTCTCCGATCCCCTGGTCATGTGTCTGACCCTGGATAAATCCATGGCCAAACGGGTCTTCCGCGACCTTGGCGTCCCCACGCCCGACTTTGCCGTGGTCCGCGCCCCCGGGGACCTGGACCAGCTTCGGCTGCCGTTCCCGCTCTTTGCCAAGCCCCTGAGCGAAGGCACGGGCAAGGGCATTGACGCGGCCTCCATAATCCATTCCCGCGCCGAATTGGAAGAAGTCTGCGGCCGCCTGCTGGAACGTTTTTGTCAGCCCGTGCTGGTGGAGACCTATCTGCCGGGCCGGGAGTTCACCGTGGGCGTACTCGGCACAGGCGACCAGGCCCAGAGCTGCGGAGTCATGGAAGTGCTGCTGGGCGGCCGGGCCGAACCCGGTGTCTACTCCTATGTGAACAAAGAGGAGTGGGAATCCCGGGTGCGCTACCACCTGCCCCGGGACGCCGCGGCCAGGGCCGCCGAGGAAACAGCCCTGGCGGCCTGGCGCGGCCTGGGCTGCCGGGATGGCGGCCGGGTGGACGTGCGTCTGGATGCCCAGGGCGTGGCCAACGTCATTGAAATCAATCCCCTGGCTGGGCTGCACCCCACCCATTCCGACCTGCCCATCCTCTGCGGGCTGAACGGCATGAGCTACCGAGAGCTGATCCGACGCATCCTGCATTCCGCCATGGAGCGCCTGCCCGGGGAGCGGAAGATGGACCAGCCTCCGACGCCGGCGCCCGGAGCAAAAGCCCGACTCGGACAATGCGCATGAACATTCGGGTGCTGCACGACAAAATGGATTCCGTCACGGCCCGGCAGGACGAGCTGGACAACCTGGAACAGGCCCGGGCCGTGGCCGAGGCCTTGGAAGTTCTGGGACACGAGGTGGTCCGCACCGGGGCCGGGCTGGATATCCCGACACTGGCCCGGGACCTGGAGCAAGACAGGCCCGACCTGGTCTTCAACCTAGTGGAGGCCTGTGCCGGCCAGCCTCGCCTGGGGCATTTTGTCCCGGCCCTGCTGGAAAGCCGGGAACTGCGGTTCACGGGCTGCCCGGCCTGGGCCCTCTTGACCGCCTCGGACAAGCTGCGCGTAAAGCGACTGCTGCACCGGGCCGGACTGTGCACCCCGAAATGGTTCACCCTGCGGCGGTTGGCGCGCGATGCTGTGGATCCCTGCGGAACCTTCATCCTCAAGCCCGTGCATGAACACGGCTCCGTGGGGTTGGATATCGACGCGGTAGTGCCGGTGATGGATCGCGTCCACCTGCTGGACGCACTGCGCCGCCGTCAACGGGAAACCGGGCTGGAATTCTTTGCCGAAGCCTATGTGGAGGGCCGGGAAATCAACGTGGCACTGCTGGAGCGGGATGGCCGCCCCATGGCCCTGCCCCCTGCGGAAATTCTGTTTCAGGATTTTGACCGTGAGTTCGGCGAACAAGCGCCCCGCATTCTGGACTATGCATCCAAATGGGACGGGCAAAGCTTTGCCTACCAGCACACGCCCCGACGGTTTCGTTTTCCGGAGTCGGACAAGGAACTGCTCCAGCGTTGCCGGGAGCTGGCCATGGAATGTTGGGAACTGCTCGACATGCGCGGATACGCCCGCATCGACCTGCGCGTGGACGCACAGGGCCGCCCCCAGATCATTGATGTAAACCCCAATCCCTGCCTAGCCCCGGATGCGGGATTTGCCGCGGCAGGACTACAGGCCGGCATGGACTACACCGCCCTGGTGGACGCCGTGGTGGGCGCGGCTCTGCGCTAAAGCCGGCGCACGGTCCGGCCGCTCTGCCTAGGATTGATTATGTCAAAAAAAACCATGCCCGAAAACTCCGAACCCGGGACAGGGACCGAAACAGGGTTCTGTACCGAGCCCGGCCTCGAGGACCTCGGCGCAATGCGGCGATTGTTGGAGCGTACCGGCGTATTCAGCGCCGAAGAAGTGGACGTGGCCGAATCCCTGATCCGGGAACGCCTGGAACGGGGGATCGCCAGCGAATACCACTTTCTGCTGGACCGGCGGAATGCCGTACTGGCGGGATTCATCTGCTACGGCCCCATCGGCTGCGCTCCGGGCCGTTGGGACATTTACTGGGTGGCCGTGGACCCGGACTTTCATGGCCAGGGTCTGGGCAAGGCCCTGCTGCACGCCGGGGAGCAGGCCATTCGCGCCAAAGGGGGCGAGCGCGCCTACGTGGAGACCTCTTCCCTGGACCGGTACACCCCGGCCCGGGCGCTCTATCGCTGCTGTGGCTACACTGTGGACGCTTTTCAGCGTGACTTCTACGCCATGGGAGACCACAAGGTCACCCTGGTTAAAATTCTGGACGGTTCCACTGGAACCTCTTCGGCTCCGATTTCAAATGCCCCGACCTCAAATACTTCTGAGCCGGACGTTTCTGGTCCAGATATTTGTGGTCCAGGCATTTCTGGCCCCAATGCCTTTGGCCCGGGGCCGAATATTCCCTGACTCCATACCGACGAACAGGGCCAGGCCCGATTGCGCCTCCAGCTCGTTTTTTCCGGAAAACGTTGACACAGAAGCGCAATCGGGCCACATGGGCACCATGTCCCACATCACACTGTCTTCCTGCACCCGCGCCGTGATTTTTGATTGCGACGGCGTGCTCATCGATTCCTGGAACGCGGCCCTGCACTTTTTCAACAGCATGCGCCGGGCCGTGGGCCTGGGCCCCATGTCCTCTGAAGAGGAACAGGCCTGCTTTGTGCGCACCATCTCCGAAAGCCTGGACATGATCATCCCGGCCCCCCGGCGCGCCGAGGCCGAACAAGCCTGGAAGTCCTTTGATCTGGCGGAAATCCTGGACCTGATCCGGCCCCACGAGGGCATTGCGGAACTCCTAGGACGGCTGCGCGGCGCCGGATTGCTGCTGGCCGTCTCCACCAATGGCGGCCAGGAGCAGCACACCATTCTGGAACATCACGGTTTGCGTGCCCCGTTCCACCGCATCGTCACCGCGGACGACGTGGAGCGCGGCAAGCCCTGGCCCGACGGACCGAACCTCATTCTGGAGGAATTCGATCTCACCCCCGATCAAACGGTGTTCGTAGGCGATTCTGCCGTGGACGCCGAAACAGCCCGAAACGCGGGCATTCCCTTCTGGGCCTATGCCAATCCGGACCTCGCGGCCCAGGTGCATATCCGCTGCTTTGCAGACATCCATCCGGCATGATCCCGCCCCTCGAGCCAGACCAAAACTCCGGCCGGAACCCCGGTCCGGCCTCTACCGCTTTAGAGGATCGGTACGGGACACCGTGGTATAGAAAAAGGCCGTATCAAACGGTCCCACATGCCCCTGTTCAGCCATGTTGGTAAAAAACTCCACCCGGGAGTAGCGACGCATGGCCGACTCGCGCACATGGTTGGCCCGGTAGTAGGTTTCCCGGTCAATGGGCTGGCGGGACTCCGTGAGATCGAACACGTGGCCCTCCACCTCGGCCCAGGCATGGAGATACCACTCCGCACCGTTGAAGAGCCAGCCGTGCACGGCTTCCGCGGTCTCGTTTTCGCTGACCACTTCCAGCACGGCCTCAAAGCTCTGGGGCCGGTAGTGCTTCTGGCCGTCCCCGTGGTCGTGGCCATGGTCGTGTCCGTGTTCATGGCTATGGCCGTGCGCATGGGAGCCGCCATGCGCGTGATCATGATCATGGCAGCCGCAGCCGCAATCCGCACCATGCTCCCCGGGCCGGGAGGCGGAAGGCTGCTCATCGTGTTTGCGGGTCATCCGTCTTACTCCTTCAACAGCGGGACCAACGGCCCGCTGGTATGTTTTCAACAGTCGTCCGGCCCATGGGCGGAAGTTGTGGCCGTCCGCTCTTCTGCCTGAGCCGCGGCCTGCGCCGCCACCAGGGCCGCGCCCACGGCGTTGCCCACCTCGTGCTCCTCGGGAAAAATCAGTTCCGCGCCCAGGCGCTCGTCCAAATCCGCAAGCAGAGCCTTCCCGGCCGCGCCAAGCACCACCACGGGAACCATCGGCCGTACATCCAGCCGCAAAAGCCGCAGCTCCCGGCGGCGACGCACCAGCCCGGCCATGTCGTGCCCCAACTCACAGCGCAGCAGATGCTCCACCAGGGCGTCCTCAATGTCCCGGGACGCGGACTGCATGACCCCGGCGGCCAGATTCTGCGCTGAGGTCCCCAGACGCCCTCCCAAGACCTCGGCCCCGCTCCGCGACGCGTCCGCATTGCCGAATCCGGCCCGGCCGAGCACATGCAGGGCGTCCGAAGGCGTAAAACCAGCCTCCACCAGCAGCCGACGCCGAGCCAGCTCTTCCAACCGGAGTTCCAGCTCCACCAGGTTGCGCCCTAATACGCGGGTCAATTCTCCGGCCGTGCTCGGCCCGTGGGTCAGCAAATGCCGCAACAACGGACTGCGTTCCGCGGCTTCCCCGGCACGCTGCGCGCATTCCGGAGGCACCAGCACCACGCGGTCCGCCTCCTGCCTGCCGAACAAATCCAGAACGCAGGCCGTCAGCGCTTCCTCGCCCAGCAGGGCCAAGGGTCGCACCCGGCGCGGCCCCACGCGCAAAGCGCCGCGCTCCACGCGGACGTGGCTGTCTCCGCCAATGCCCACGGTACGCAGCTCCACGGCCCGCACATGGGTTTCCCAGCGGCCGATGACGGATCCGCCGGAACGGACGGGCACAACGCTGTTCCGCATGGTCACCAGGTCTGTGGTGGTGCCGCCCACGTCCAGCACCAGGGCGTCGGCATTGCCGCGCCGCCGGGCTTCGCGCGCGCCGTACAGGGCCGAGGCCGCAGGACCGGCCGCAAAGGTGGAAAGCGGCCTGTGCACGGCCTGATCCGGGGTCAGACTCTCACAATCCCCGCAGACCACGCGCACAGGCGCGGCCACGCCCAGCCCGGCCAGTCCGGCCTGAAGGCGCTCCAAAAAATGCTTCATCACCGGGAGCAGCCCCGCGTTCAGGGCCACCGTGGCCAACCGTTCCTCATGGGAAGGCAGCTCGCTGACCTCATGGGCGCAGGAAACCGGCAGGGGATCCAGCATGGAAACGGCCTTGGCCGCCACCAATTCATGAGCGGGATTAAAACAGCTGCCCGAAGCAGCCACGGCATAGGCGTCCACATGACCCTGGAACCGCCGCACCCCGCCTACCAGGGCCTGCACATCCAGGGGGGCCTCCTCGGCCCCGCCCACCAGGTGGCCGCCCTGCACGAACTCCACACCCACCACGGGGAGCGGCACGGGCTTGCGTACGCCGATTTGAAACAACCCCACCCGCGCGCCGCGTCCTTCCACCACGCTGTTGGTGGCCAAAGTGGTGGAAACGCCCACCATGGCAATGCTCGAACCGGGCACCCCGGCCTGCTCCAGGGCCGCGCCCAGGGCCTCCACCGTCCCGGCCTCCAGGTCGTGATGCCGGGTCGGGCGCTTGGCCCGGGCCAATACCCGCCCCCCGGCTTCAAGAATCACCGCGTCCGTGAAGGTGCCGCCGGTGTCCACTCCGGCCACAATGGTCTGCTGCTGCATATCGCTTCCTGTATTTCCCGCCGGAATCCCGACGTGCAGGGAAAATGCTTCCGCTGGGCAGGGATGTCAAGACGGCCCGACCAGGCCCAACCCGCATTGACAGTAAATACCAAACCTGAAATATGATAGATACGAATATGCCTTTGCCGTGGGCGGAGCGGACCGCCCCAGGACGACTCCGCAGCGTTTCACGGCTCCGCGGCGTGACGGTCAACCACCGGGCCTGCCCGGAAAAAAAAGGAGAATGCGGAACATGAGTTTGGGCCTCCTTCAGGATCTGTTCGACCTCATGCTCGGCCTGTCCACCCAGAACGACAGGACGCGCATCCTGAATGCGTTCTGCGGCTCCATGGGAGAAATCTTTCCGGAATTGCAATTCCGCTACCATTCGCCCGAGGCGGACCCGCCCGAGTGCGTCTCATTCCCCCTGCACACGGTCACGGACGATTACGGCTGCGTGGCCGTGGAAGGGCCGCTGGAAGAGGCCGTGGCCGAGGACGAACTGCCCCTGGTGCAGCAGGCCATGGATTACTTGGCCGTGCTGCTGGAACGCGAGGAACAGGCCGTCCAACTGGCCGCCTACAAATCCACGGGCGCGGCCGGGCTGGAAAGTTGCAGCCAGGAACTGCTGCGTGTGCATGAGCGCCTGCACCGGACCCTGAATGCCATTGGCAGCCACCTCTACGTGGCCGACCTGGAAACCAACGAAGTGCTTTTTGCCAATGAATGCATGCGGCAAAAACTCGGAGGAGAAATCACGGGCCGTAAATGTTGGGAGGCCATTGGCGGTCGTAATTCCGCCTGCCCTGGCTGCCCCCTGACTCAGGAAAACCGCGGGGAGCTGGACGAAACCACCCCCATGGTCTGGGAATCGTTCAGCGAAAGGGACAACCGTTGGTACCAGAACCAGACCCGGATTTTGGACTGGGGCAATGACCGCAAGGCGCAGCTGACCCTGTCCACGGACATCACCGAGCACAAGCAGTCCGAAAGCGACCTGGAACGCTGGGGCCAAATCTTCAAATACACGGGCATGGGCGTTTCCGTTACCGGGAAAAAATACGAGCTGGCCATGGTCAACCCGGCCTACGCACGCATGCATGGATATGAACAGGAAGAGCTGCTGGGGAAATCCGCAACGGAACTGTTTCCCGCCGGATACAGCAAGACCCTGTCCGAACACATCCGCGCCCTGGAAGAACGGGACAGCTACACCTTTGAAATGCCCCGGCAACGCAAGGACGGCAGCCAGTTCCCTGCCCAGATCGACATTACCAGCATCCGGGACGAACAAGGGGGCGTGCTCTACCGCGTGGCTAACATTCAGGATATTTCCGAACGAAAGGAGCAGGAACAGCGCATCCTGGCCGCCAAGGAACGGGCCGAAGCCGCCAGCAAGGCCAAGGACGAATTCCTCTCCAACATGAGCCACGAGATCCGCACCCCGCTGAACGGCATCTTCGGCATGCTTCAGTTGGCCCAGACAGCGGAACTGGACCCGGAACTGGACGAGTATGTGGCCACGGCCATGTCCACGGCGCGCAACCTGAAGACCATCCTCGACGATCTGCTCGACCTCTCGCGCATGGAAGCGGGCAAGATGCGGCTGCACCCGGCCCCCTTCTCCCTGCGCGACAGTCTGCGCACTGTGCTCGGCAATTTCTCGGTACAGGCCCAGAATAAGAATTTGCGGCTGGACTCGGTGGTGCACCGCAACGTGCCGCCCACCCTGATTGGAGATGACGCCCGGCTGCGGCAGATCCTCTTCAACATCGTAGGGAACGCCGTAAAATTCACCCCCGAAGGCGAGGTGGAAGTTACGGCTCAGGCCCTGCCCCACTCCCCCACCCCGGACCACGTCAACGTACTCATCATAATCCGCGATACCGGCATCGGCATTCCCCCGGAACGGGTGGACCACCTGTTCGAAAACTTCACCCAGATGGACGGTTCCTTTACCCGTCGTTACGGTGGCACAGGTCTGGGACTCGGCATCGTGCGCCGTATCGTTCGCATGATGCGGGGCACCATTGCCGTGGAGTCCGAGCCCGGGCACGGTTCGAGCATCTACCTTTCCCTGCCCCTGGAGCGTGAACAGCACGACTGCGACATGGGCGAGGAACTTTGCCGGATGATCAAGGAACAGCCCCTACGCATCCTGCTGGCCGAGGACGATCGCGTCAGCGTGCTGGCCATGCGCCGGTTCCTGCACCGCCTGGGGCACACGCCCACCACCGCGGCCAACGGACGCGAGGCCCTGGAACTGCTCCGGCGCGAACAGTTCGACGCCGTGCTCATGGATATCCGGATGCCCCTGCTCAACGGTCTGGAACTCACGCGCCTAATCCGCTCCGGCGAAGCCGGAAAAAACAGCGAAACGCACATCATAGCGCTCACGGCCCACGCCATGCAGGGCGACCGCGAGGCCTTCTTGGACGCGGGTATGGACGACTACCTGGCCAAACCCGTGGACATGGACACCCTCTGCTTTGCCCTCCTCAAGGCCATGCCCCGGCAATAGCCGGGCGGCCTTGCCATCCCCGCGAGACCAGGGCATACCCCACCCATGCCCGACCCGATCCTTTCCAGCATTCTGGCGGGATGCGTATTCGGCCTTTCCGCCGGAGCCGCCCCCGGCCCCCTGTTGACCCTGGTGCTCACCGAAACCCTGACCCAGGGACTGCGGGGCGGCGTGCGTGTGGCCCTTTCCCCTCTGCTCACCGATCCGCCCATTATCCTGCTCAGCACCCTGCTGCTGGCGGAACTGGCCCGCTTTTCCTGGGCGCTGGGCCTGCTTTCGGCCGCGGGCGGCCTGGTGGTGCTCCACATGGCCCGCCAAACATGGAACGCCCCGCCCGCGCTCACGCCGGGCATGGAAGGGCGCTGCCTCTCCCTGCGCAAAGGCGTGATCACCAACCTGCTCAACCCCCACCCCTACCTTTTTTGGATCGGCGTGGGCGCGCCCCTGCTGGTGCGGGGCTACCAGGAGCACGGCCCGGCCGCTCCAATGTTGTTTCTGGGTGCCTTTTATGCCTGCATCGTGCTGGCCAAGGTGAGCCTGGCCTTGCTGGCCGCCCGCTCCCGTATGTTTCTCCGCGGGCGCGCCTACGGGCTGTTGCTCAAGGCCCTGGCCCTGCTGCTGGCCGCGTTCGGCTTGCTGCTCCTGCGCGACGCCTGGAATCTGCTCCGCCCTCCGGCCTGACCCTCCTTCCGGTCTGCCCCAGCCAGGACCTCTTTTCCCTTCCCCCGGCTTTGCAGACCTATGCGGTTATGCTACGCTCTGTATCGAAACCTTTTCCAACAGAGGGCAACGAATGCACGGGCACAAGGGGAAAGGCGGCTCCAGCGCATCCATGGAGACGCGGCTTCGGCAATTGGAACAGGAAAACAGACGGCTGCGCGAGGAAGTAGAAAACTCCCGCGGGTACTTTCAGATGCTCTTTGAACGGGCCCCCCTGGGGTATCAGTCCTTGGACGAGGACGGCCTGTTTCTGGAAGTAAACCAAGCCTGGCTGGATGCCCTGGGATACGAACGGGAAGAGGTCATCGGACGCTGGTTCGGCCACTTCCTTGATCCGGACTTTCTGGAACATTTTCAGGACAATTTTCCCTGCTTCAAGGAAGTCGGAGAAATCCACGGCGTGGAATTCCTCATGCGCCGCAAGGACGGCTCCCCGCTTCTGGCGTCCTTTGAAGGACGCATCGGCCATGACGACGAGGGAGAATTCCTTCAGACCCATTGCATCCTGCACGACATCACGGAACAGCGCCAAGCCGAGCAGCGGCTCCAGGACAGCGAACGCAACTACCGGTCTTTTTTTGAACAAAGTCCCAGCGGCATTTACTTTTACAAGCTGCAACACAACAATCTGGTTTTAGTGGCCGGAAATCCGGCCGCGGAACGCATCACAGGCGTGCCTGCCGCGTCCCTGTTCGGCTGCACCTTTGAATCCGCTTTCCCCGGGCTGGAAAACATTGGGCGCATCTTCCGCGAAGTGGCCCTCACAGGTACCACCTGGCAACAGGAGCGGCTGGAATACCGTTCCTCCGCCTTAAACGGGGTATTTTCCGTAGCTGCCTTTCAGACCGGGCCGGGCAGCGTGGCCGTCATGTTCAACGACGTGACCGGCCGTCACGAAATGGAGCAGACCCTGCAACGCTCCAACCACATGCTGGTGCGCGTCATGGACAGCATTCCGGCGGACGTTTTCGTGGCCGACGCCCACTCCTTTGAAATTCTGTTCATGAACCGGCGCATGCGCGAGCGCTTTGGTCACGGCCTGGAGGGCAAGCTCTGCTGGAAGGTCCTGCGGCATCAGTCCGGGCCCTGCCCCGACTGTCCCATGCCCGGGCTTCTGGATACGGACCAGCCCAATCAACTGACCCGGGAAACCCGCGACCAGGACACCGGAGAAGTCTTCCTGAGCCAGGATACCCTGATCCGCTGGGTGGACGGACGGCTGGCCAAGCTCCAGGTGGCCACCGAGGTGACGGAAATGCGGCGCACCCAGGAGGCCCTGGTGCAGGCTGAACAGCGCTACCTGCATCTCTTTGAATCCGCGGTGGTGGGAATCTTCCGCTGCACTGAGCAGGGGCGCTTTTTGAGCGCCAACCCGGCCCTGGCCCGCCTTCTGCTATACACCTCCCCCAACGATCTCATCGCCGGCATCACGGACATCAGCCGCCAACTTTATGTGGATCCAGGCCAGCAACAGCGCCTCAAGGAGCTGGTACGCCGGGGCGGCGGCGTGGTTGAGCAGGAGGTGCGCATGCGCCGCAAAGACGGCAGCGTGATCTGGGTCAGCGAATCCCTGCGCGCAAGCCGGTCCGGCAGCGGAGCGGAAATGATCTTTGAAGGTTTCGTTACCGACATCACCGAACGCCGGAGCATCTACCAGCGTCTGGAGCGGGCCAAGGAACGGGCCGAAACCGCGAACCAAGCCAAAAGCGAATTCCTGGCCAACATGAGCCATGAAATCCGCACTCCCCTCAACGGAGTGCTGGGCATGCTCCAGCTCATCCAGCTCAGCACGCTGGAAGAGGAACAAAAGGAGATGGTGGACGTGGCCCTGAATTCCGGGCGCAGCCTCTTGACCCTGCTCAACGACATCCTGAGCCTCTCCCAGGTGGAATCGGGCAATATGTTTTTACGCGAAGAAGATTTCGACCTCTGCGAAATGATCAGTCTGGTGGTGGAATCCCTCCGGCCCCAGGCCGACGCCAAGGATCTGCTCCTGACCAGCGAGGTCCGGGGCGGTCCGCCCTGCGTGGTGCGCACGGACCAGGGCCGGCTGCGGCAAATCCTGTTCAACCTTCTGGGCAATGCCATCAAATTTACGGAAACCGGCACCATTGCGGTCCAAGCCTCCCTGGAACAGGACAAAACAGGCCACCGCCTGCACCTGAGCGTTTCCGATACGGGTATCGGCATCCCCGAAGACCAGTTGGAACGGATTTTTGAAAGCTTTACCCAGGTGGACGGCTCCCATACCCGCCGCCACCAGGGGGCCGGATTGGGCCTGTCCATCGTGCGCCGACTGGTGCAGCTCATGGGCGGCAAGGTGCGCATCAAGAGCTCCCCAGGGCAGGGAACCAAGGTCAGCTTTTTCGTCAAGGTACGCCCCCTGCCCGCACAAACCCGAATTGACTCCCGCGCCCGGCCGGAACTGCCGCCCACGCCCAACACCCGCTTGGTGCTCCTGGCCGAGGATGACCGAGTCAACCGCATCACGGCCCGCCGACTCCTGGAGCGGCTGGGCTACAAGGCCCACTGCGTGGAAAACGGCAAGCAGGCCCTTGAGGCCCTGACCGAGGAACGCTTTGATTGCGTGCTCATGGATGTGCAGATGCCCGAACTGGACGGCGTGGAAACCACACGCCGAATTCGCGGCGGAGAAAGCGGCATCAATCCCCAGGATATTCCCATTGTGGCCCTCACGGCCCATGCCATGGAGGGAGACCGGGAAAAATTTCTGGATGCGGGCATGAACGACTACCTGGCCAAACCCGTGGACCTAGTGCAGCTGCGTCGCACCCTTCAGCAGAGTTGCGGCATGGCCGAGGAATGACCCCAGGCAACAGGTCAGAAATTCTTGATTTCCCGAATGGGTCCACGGAGGTCGTGTTTTTTTCGCAGCTCCCGGTATTCACGCAAGGAATGTTCCACGGTGCGGGCCATGTTCGCGTCCAAATGATTCCAGTCGCTCTGGCGCTCGCGGGTTTCCAGGCGCGTGCCATCGGCCAGGACCAGATGAATGCGGTACCGGGCTTGCTTGGGAGGAACGCCGTCCAGCCGGGTAGAGGCCGTGGGCAGCTTACGGTCCACGAGCAGTTCGGCGCTCTGCAAGGCTGCGGCCTCTCGTTCCAGGATGCTTAGGGTGCGGGTCATGCCCTTTCGGTCCACGGAGGCGTGGCCCCCGGAAACTTCAGGCAGGTGCCAGGTGACGCGGACGTCGGGCCGGGAGCGGGTGAGCTTGCTGAAATCAACGCCCCAATTGGCGGTAATCATGGCAACGGTAAGCATCCCGCCCAATAGCAGCAACGAGTAGATGAATTTCATTATTTCGCTTTATTATATGTCAATAGTAACAAAAATAATTACTATTTTTACTATCTTTTTTTTCATCTGTAAACCGATTCACAACCGATCGCCAGACGTTCCATTGGAATCTATATGAAAAATAAATGGGAAAGCAACAATACTTTTGCTTTGGCAGCAAGAAAGGCTGGTTCTTTGTGACCGTCCCGGTTGCGTTTACCTCTGGAGAAGGTAGGATTTCAGAACGAAAAATCGGCAACCAGCAAGGCCGCGGCATCCCGGTGCGGCTGTGGGAGGAATGGAGATGAGCGAACATGACCGCATGAAAAACAATGGCCCCAAGGCAACAGACCAGGAGAAATGGTTCCTGCCTGAAGACGCCCGTACCCGACTGCTCGAACTGTTTCAAAACCTGGACGCCGAAGTGCCCCTCAAGGTCTTTACCGCGCCGGGACTGAACGACGCGTACAATGAATACGTGGTGCAGCTGGTCACGGACATGGCCCGGCTGGACAGCCGCATCCGCCCGGAATTCCACGGCCTGGAGGATGAAGCGGCCAGAACCTACGGCGTGCAGTCGTCCCCCGTGGTGCTCATGGCGCCGGACCAGTACCATATCCGCTTCGTGGGGGCGCCCGTGGGCGAGGAAGGGCGTTCCTTTCTTTCCGCCCTGCTGCACGTTTCCACGGGAAACAGCGGCCTGTCCGAAACCTCCCGGGCCATTCTCAGGCAGTTGGACAAACCCCGCAAGGCCCAGGTTTTTGTCACGCCCACCTGCCCGTACTGCCCCGGGCAAGTCCTCAACGCCATTCGCTGCGCCGTGGAACGGCCCGGACTGGTGGCGGCCGAATGCGTGGAGGCGGACGAAAACCCCGAACTGGCCGCCCGCTTCAACGTGGGGTCCGTGCCGCACACCGTATTCAACGACGGTGAACACGAGCAGCTCGGACTCATGCCTGAAGAGCGGTTCGCCCTGGAACTGACCCGGCTTCAAGGCGCCGAGGAACTTCAGGACCAGGAAGACCTGGACCTGCCCCAGGCCGAACCTGGAGAGTACGACGTGGTCATTGCCGGGGCCGGGCCTGCCGGCATCACGGCCGCCATCTACGCGGTCCGCAGCGGGTTGAAGACCGTGGTGCTGGAAAAGAGTGTCATCGGCGGCCAGGTGACCCTCACCCCGGTGGTGGAAAACTATCCGGGATTCACGTCGGTACCGGGAAAGACCCTGATGGAGATCATGACCGATCACGCACGCAAGTACGTCATCATCCAGGAGGGCGAAGGCGTGACTTCGGTGCGGCGGGAGGAGAGCGGGTTTGTTTGCGAAACGCCCCGTGGCAGTTACCGGGCCAAGGCGTTGATCCTGGCCACCGGAGCCACCTACCGTAAACTCAGCATTCCGGGCGAGGAGACATACTTTGGTGCCGGGGTGAACTATTGCGCCTCCTGCGACGGCTATCTCTATAAAAGCAAGACCGTGGCCGTGGTGGGCGGCGGCAACACCGCCCTTACCGACGCCCTGCACCTCAAAAACCTGGGCATTGACGTGACCGTCATCCATCGCCGCGACGGATTCCGGGCGGAAAAGCACCTTCAGGACTCCCTGGAGCGGGCGGATATTCCCGTGATCCGGGATACCGTGGTGGAAGAGATTCACGGCAGCAACGGCCGGGCGCACAGCGTGACCCTGCGTCACCTGAAGAGCGACCAAACCAGCCGCATGGAGCTGGATGGCCTGTTCATCGCCATTGGCTACACCCCACACAACGAACTGGCCCGGGAGCTGGGCCTGGACCTGGACCAGGCCGGATTCGTCCAGGTGGACAAGCAGATGCGCACCAGTGAAAAAATGTTCTTTGCCTGTGGCGACATCACGGGCGGAGTACAACAGATCGTCACGGCCATTGGCGAAGGCTCGG
>JAQVYA010000157.1 GCA_028708865.1 Desulfovibrio sp.
CAGCAACCCTGCGGAGAAGAAATCGACATTCATGGAATGCAGCCCCACCGTGCTCCGTGCAAGAATCTGGGTTAAAGAAGCTGCGGCTAGGGAATGCAGCCAAAACCGCTTCATATCGAACCCCGCCTTGTTGCGCATGGGCAAGGTGCCTATGGCGGCAAGGCCGAGAGCCACGTTCTTTAACGTGTTCAACCCGAGATACACGCTGGCCTGATTCACGGAGGTCACTTCCTGCGCCAGGGAAAAACAGGCGGAGTTGACCATACGCAAAATCTTAAGGGTAAAGACTGGATCGTTTTTGATGACTTCCACCAACTCCCGTTGCGGACAGTTGATATCAGAAGTCAATTCCAGGACACGTTGAACGCTCTTGGGAAAACCGGGCATCTTTTCCACGGCCTGAAGCAATTCTTCATCTTTCACGGACATCTCCCCGGCAACGGACATAGGATTTCCTCACTCCAGGAGAACACGTTCCCCGAGAAAAAACAAGAAGTCCCCTGGTACGGGTGCCCTTTTGCCAACGATTTCACCATGAGCGGACCACCTCTACCTGGAGCGGAGCATCAGGGGAAAGCCACTGCGCCCGCAACAATCCGTTGCGGGCCGTATCAACCACCCGGCGGCCCTGTAATTCAGGCATGGCCAGCAGTGCAGGCGAAGGAAGCGGAACACGGCCATAGCGACCACAAGAGCAAAAGAACGTTTCTGCCCGCGCCCGGGACAAAAAGTCGGAGACCCTACCCGTGGCACTCCCATGGTGCGGCAGCACCAACACGTCGCAGTTCAGGTCCGCTTCCTTTTCCGCCAAAAGGGAAAGGCTCCATTCCTCGGCATCGCCGGGGAGCAATGCCAGATTGCGCCCATGCCAGCGAAGCATGGTCACCAAGGAGCCGTCGTTGGTACTGGGCGGGTCCGGGGCCTCAGGCGGCATCAAGATGTCCAGACTCACCCCGGGCCCCAAAGAGACGGTATCTCCGGCCCGAACGGTCCGGGCCGGAATTCCCTGTTCGCTCAAAATATCACGGATGCGTTCGCCCCAACGGCCCGAGGGCCATTTCCCGTTGTGTACGAATCGTTTCACCCCGAAATATTCCAGCAGATGCACAAGCCCTCTATAGTGATCCATATGCGGATGAGTCAGCACGACCGTATGCAGACGCGGCGCCCGGCCCAACGATAGGTACGGCCCCACCACGTCACGGCCGGTCTCCAATGTCCTACTGCGCAGCCCCCCGCCATCGACGATCGTTCGCCGCCCGCCAGGCAGGGTCACCAACAAGGCTTGTCCCTGCCCCACATCCAGGGCTTCCAGGCGCATACCTTGCGTCGCATCCTGCCAAAGCGCCATCGCGTGCGGCGCACTCATGAACAAGACCCCCAGCAGGACCAACGCCCAGGACAATTTTCCCGGCTTGCGGACATAACGCAGGGCACAAAGAAATAACAAGGTGACGCCCAGCATCTCAGGCCAAAGCGGCCGAAGCAGACGCCAAAGAGGGAGCAGGCCCCAAGCCTCGGCACCCTCCACAACGCCGAGCATCCACTCCAGCAAACCCGCGGCCATGGAGACCAGCAGTCCCCCCGCAAAGGTCCCACCGGGCAAAGCCCCCAGCAACATCCCCAGCGCCCCCGCAGGCATGACCACGAAGCCGAGCAATGGAAGCCAAAACAGATTGGGCAGTAGATTGGGGCCAAGCATGCCGAATAAATGCGCCGTCACCGGAAGAAGCGCCAAATTGGCGCATAAGCTAACGCCCAGCAGTCCCAAGGCCCAGGCCGCAACGCGCCGAACTCCGCCTCCCCGGGGCATCCAGACATGCAGCCAGGGATAAAGGACTGCAATACCACCAACAGCCAGCATGGAAAGCTGCAAGCGGATATCAAACAGCGAAAGAGGAGAAAAAAATAAGATGCAGGCCAGTGCCAGGAATAAACCATCCAGCAAAACCCGGCCACGACCACACAACAGAAGAAGACCCCAAAAACCGAACATCAGGGCCGCGCGCACCAAAGACGGAGAGGCCTGCCCCAACCAGACATACGCCAAAACCAGAGGTGCAGCCAGCAATACAGCCAGTTTGGGCCGAGGTATCGTCAAAAACAGTCGGGGTCGCAATGCTCCGGCAAGCCAGGCCAGTGCCCACCCCAAGGCCGCCACAAACCCAAGGTGCAACCCGGAAAGGGCCAGCGTATGGGCCAACCCTGCCTGGCGCATCAAGTCCACGGTTTCCGGATTGAGTTCAAAACGGTCCCCCATGAGCAAAGCCAGCAGCAGACCACGGCCCTGCCCGGCCGGGGCTAAAAGCACGGCCGAGCGCAACCTGTCCCGCAAGGCGGAAAGCATGGACGCAGGACGCGGCCCCAGAGATACGCCCTTCATCCCGCTACAATAGGCGGTATGCCCCACGCCCTGCATTCGCCAATACAACCCGTAATCCCAAGAGCCAGGGTTGCCGAAACCGGAAACAGGACGCAATGTAGTGGAAAAATCGACTTCCTGCCCAGGCCAGGGACGCGTTTGCGGATGATGCCAATACCAGACCACATCCTGGTCCAGCAGCTTCGGGGTCTGTCCCGGAAGTTCAAACCGCGCCTGCTGCACCACCACCTGCCAGCGTCCGTCAGGCTTGCCTTCCACGCTGCGCACCAGACCGGAAAGCCGCCCCCGTTCGTGGCCTGAATCTTCCATGATCGTGGTTGCCGGGTTTTCCGGGTACACCTGCCAAGCGTACCCGGCTCCCAGTAAGGCCGAAAAAAACAATGCCGGATAAAACAACCCTGGCCGTCGTGACCCCACATTCAGCAGCGTCACAACGGCCAGACAAGTCAGAGCGGGAACGGTCCAACGGACCGCGGCGATACCGCAGACAAACGCCAGGAGCAATATCTGCCAGCCCAGCAGGCCCGGGCAATCAGGCACCTGGGGACGAGCAGACCGTACTCGGGGCCGGTCCGGTTTAAGCTCGCGGCCCAGCACTTTCATCCCTCAAAGCAAAGGCCCGGCCTTGGCATGGCTACTCCTCTTCCCGCCAGACGCGGGCTCCTACACCCGTAAGTTTTTCTTCAATATTTTCGTAGCCCCGGTCCAGATGATAAATCCGCAGCACATCCGTACGCCCCCGAGCGGCCAATCCGGCCACCACCAGGGAGGCACTGGCGCGCAAGTCCGAGGCCATTACCGGAGCCCCCACCAGGGAACGAACACCGCGCACCATGGCCGAACGTCCCTTGAGGCGGATATCCGCTCCCAAACGCACCAATTCCAGTACGTGCATGAACCGGTTTTCAAAAATTTTCTCCTCAATAACGCCGCCCCCCTCGGCAAGGCACAAACAGGCCATGATCTGAGCCTGCATATCCGTGGGGAACCCAGGATAGGGCTGGGTGGTCACGTCCACCCCCCGCAGCGTGCCGGATCGCCGAACCAGGAGATCGGAACCCCGCTCTTCAAGTTCCACGTCCATGTTGCGAAATTTGGACAATACCGCGTCCAGTTCACGGCAGGGGCAATCCTCCAGCACCACCTCGCCGCCGGTAATGGCAGCGGCAGCCAGATAAGTCCCGGCCTCGATCCGGTCCGGCATGACCCGGTATTCGGCACCATGCAATCGGGGCACCCCCTGAATATGAATCACGGAGGTGCCGTGACCGGAAATTTTGGCTCCCATGGCGTTGAGGAATTCGGCCAGGTCCTGAACTTCGGGCTCCCGGGCCGCGTTTTCCAGGATGGTTTCCCCTTCGGCCACACTGGCCGCCATCAGCAGGTTCTCGGTTCCCCCCACCGTGGGGAAGTCAAAAGTGATGTGCGCCCCACGCAACCCATTGCAGCGGCCATGAATATAACCAGAGGAGAGCTCAAACTGCGCCCCCATCTGCTCTAACGCTTTGAGATGCAAATCCACGGGGCGAGCGCCGATGGCGCATCCGCCGGGCAGGGAAACCTTGGCTTCTCCCTTGAGGGCCAAGAGCGGCCCCATGCACAGGACCGAAGCACGCATAGTCTTGACCAGATCGTAGGGAGCTTCGGTTTTCAACTCGCGGACTTGAACCGTAACCTCATTGCCGGAAAATTCAGTTTCGCAACCAAGAATATTCAAAAGCCGCAGAGAAGTATGTATGTCCCGCAACCGGGGCACGTTGCGCAGACGGACCTCGCCGCCGGGCAAAAGACAGGCCATGAGAATCGGCAATGCCGCATTTTTGGAACCGCTTACGCGGACCTTTCCCTGGAGCGGACGCCCGCCTTCGATCACCAGTTTTTCCATGCAACCTTCCGTTTGGAGTTGACGCCCTCACGGACGAAATTTCATCGTGATTTTGACTTTTGCGCCATTTTAGACTTGACCAAGCCGTTCAGCTTCGCTAATGACACATTCCTCACGTGGGGAAAACGCGAACAGCGGCTTTCTTTTGGCTCAGTCCCGCGCCGGTGTCAATCCGGTACTCCACTTGAGAAGAAATCAAATGGTGGCTGTGGCGCAGTTGGTTAGCGCGTTAGGTTGTGGCCCTGAAGGCCGAGGGTTCAAATCCCTCCAGCCACCCCATTGAGACGACCAAGGACGAAACCCCGGTTTCGTCCTTTTTTATGTCCAGCCATGACCACTTGCCCCGTGGGCACCCCTAACAAATATCCCAAGACAACCCTGTTCATAGGCCTGCGGCCAGAATCTTATCACGCGGCCTTCTCTGCCAATCCTGCTCTGCTTCGCCCGGCGCCACGATCAACGCCTCCCGCAAGGGGGCGGCCGCATCGTTCCAAAACATCCGGCGCACCACGATATGCTCGGGCGCGGCTCCATCGCATTCGTAGTAATCCCTGTTTGCTGACGGCACGGGGCGTACAAATCCGCCGTCAAAGGACACTCCGGCATACATGCCCAGCATTTCCGAATACAAAAGAACGGGCTGATCCGTTGCCAAACGGGACACTCCGGCACGATCCACCGATCCGAAGACCACCACATCCGTCCCCATGGACAAATCAAAGCCCTGTTCCAACCCCTCCAGCATGTACTCACGATCAAAGAAAAGATACACCAATGCTCCGGAGGACACCCCGGCCTGCATCCCGAATCCGGCCCGACCCATTTCATAAAACGCAGGCGAACTCCACTCGCCGAAAAGATCGCGACCAAGCAGCACTCCATTGCCTCCAGACAGGGACCCAAGCAAGGCCATCCTGAAATACTGAGGGAAAATCAGAATTCCTTCCGCACGGGCCAAGGCCTGTTCAAAACCAGGGTAAAGAGAGGATCCACGCAATTCCCATACAGCACGGGCCGACCGTAGTACCAGACGTTGCTGCGGCGAGAGGTTATGATGCGCTTTGGACGCGCTGGCCGAATCGAATTTCCCGGCACATCCTGAAAAAAGCAACAACAGCAACAGGGTCACCAGAGATCCGCTCAACGTCAACGCTTGCGCCCCGTTGGCACGTTTCCCTAAAAAAGAAAAGCTATCATACCCAAAAAGCAACATGGGCCGAGCATAGCCCAGCCCATGAAGCGAAGCAAGAATTCCGAAGATGAACATTGCTCCTTGCGAGGGAGTCTCCCCTGCCGAGCCCGGCCCTCCCCGATTCGGCGATTTGGCCGTTGCTAATCGGCCGACGCCTGCTCCACTTCCGCGGGCTGCTCCGGCACATTGTTCAAAGCATTGAACAGATGTTGCACCGGACGGGACGCAAAATACCCCTTGAGCAGAATATTTTCCGGTGTGGCCGGTGTGTCCAGCGTGGCCGGGGGAACGGGGTCTGTTCCGTAGTATGCTTCATTGGGCGTGGGACGGGCAGAAATCCAACCGCTGAGAAAAGAACCGTCCAAAGGTTGGCCGGGCTGATCTACGAAGAGCAGGACGGACAAGTCCTCGGCCAAATTGAACTCCTCGGCAATGCCGTCACCATGGGAAACAATCATGCCGATATCCCGGGGCAGGCGATAGCCGGAACTCAATCCGTCCAGCAGCAATTCGCGGTCAAAAAACACATAAATGAGCATGCCAGCTTGCATGGCATGTTGCGGCCCGTCGCCGTCATTATTGATGTTGTAAAATGCGGGCTGACTCCAGCTGCCATCCTCCCGACGCACCAGCAGCACGCCGTCCCGCCCCTCCACCCGGGAAAGCCAGTGCTGCTTTTTAAAACTCGGGAAGATCAACACCCCCTGAGCCCAGTCCAAGGCATAGTCAAAAGTGTTTGGCCGCGTTGCCGTACGCATGTCGCGTACTGCCTGCGAAGCGCCGTCCACCAGTTGCTGCTCATAGGAGATTCGTGGAATGGTCTCCCCATGGTGCATGGCGCATGCCGCCATGCCGAAAGAGGCCAGGATCAAAAAAACGGCCACGCGTTGTTGAAACATATTCCCTCCGTTGCAAGGGCGTTCTCCGGCGGTTTCCCGGCCGCAAGAAGCTCTTCGGCATAAACTGCCGGACGTTCAAACATGAACAGCGTTACAGCAAAGACCGTGCCTTGTGCTATTGCAATATATCTCGGCACAGGCGCCAACGCTCTTGCCCTCCGGATGTATGGTATCCTTATCCCAAACGCATCATACGTTCCGCAATCGACGTACATCCCCCACGCGCACGGTCACTTTTTCTCTGTCCAGATATTCCAGTACGGGAATAGCGTATTTCCTGG
>JAQVYA010000158.1 GCA_028708865.1 Desulfovibrio sp.
TTGATAAAAAGGAACGCAAGCCTCTTACACCCAGGTCTGATGAGATAATAAACACCGAAGATTCACAAGGTAACTGGCAGGAAATGTACATGACGACTACGTCACCGGGAACTACCGCAACACGCATACCGGCAACTCCCTGCACCTGATGGTTTCCTACTACGGGCACCAGACAACGGAGCACACGGCGCACGCGCCCACCTCCTGCCTGCTGGGCGGCGGATGGGACCTGACCTCCCGGCGGACCCTGGCTCCCGCTCCCAAAGCCGGACGCAGCTTCCCCGTGGTCCAGCTCCTGCTGCAAAAGCCCGGAGCCACGGTGATCTCCAATTTCTGGTTCCAGCAACGGGGCCGGATCATAACCAGCGAGTGGCTGAATAAGCTTTGGCTGGTGGCGGATTCCCTGAGCATGGGCCGTTCGGACGGAGCCCTGGTCCGGGTGGAGTTGTACCTTAACCCGGATCAGACCCCGGAACAGGGCCAGGAGCTTTTGGACCGCTTTAACGCGGACCTGTTCCGCGAACTGGCCCCCCACGTGCCGGGACGCTGAGGAATACCCGTCCATGTATGCACAACAAGTCCAAATCGTCATTTCCTTCATGATCCTGGTGGAGGGGGCCATCGTCATCGGCTGCGGCTATCTGGCCGCGTATTTGCGCTGGCTGGCGAGCGGCTATCTCTGGCGGGCCGACCCTGCGGCCTTGGTGGGCATTATTCTGTTTCTCATGTTCGTGAATTCGTTCATGGTCGGGCGTGTGGGCCTGTACAGCGACAAGCGGCCCGGCTCGTTTTTGAACGTGGCCTGGCGGCTTGGCATTGTGGTTGCCGTGGATTTCGGGGCGCTGTTCGTGGGCCTGTTTTCACTTAAATACGACGATATCGGCCGGTTGTTCCTGCTCATTTACGCGGTATTGCTGTATGCCTCGCTGTTGCTGGCCCGGGCCGTGCTGGACCTGTACATGGACCGGCGCGCCAGCCGGGGCTTCAACCGGCGTCAGATTCTCGTGGTGGGCTCGGACGAGCGGGCCCGCAACATGGTGGAGGCGCTCCGGCGGCAACGCAGCTGGGGGCACCACGTGGTGGGCTGTCTGCGGCCGGGGCGGGACGCCTCCAACCTCTGCGGCGTGCCGGATTTGGGACTGGTGGAGGATTTTGACGCCGTACTGCACTCCCACAGCGTGGACGAGGTGGTCTTTGTGCTTCCCCGCACCGGGGATCTCGGCCCCATGATCGACGAATGCCGTCGTCTGGGGCTTTCCTACCGGGTGGTGCCGTCCATGTACGATCCCCATGACCTGCGCCCCCTGTCCGTGGAGCGCATTCAGGGCATTCCTACCTTGTCTTGGAATTCGGTACGCATCAATGCCAGTGGGTTATTGTACAAAACCATTGTGGACTACCTGGCAGGGCTGATCGGTTTTGCCGTTTTTGCACTGGTCTACCCCTTTGTGGCCGTGGCCATCCGGCGCGAGTCCCCGGGTCCGGTACTGTTTCGCCAGCTGCGAGTGGGCCAGAACAGGCGTATTTTTTCCATGTACAAGTTTCGCAGCATGCACGTGGACGCGGAAGAACGAAAACAGGCGCTCATGGAACGAAACCTCATGGGCGGCGAGGCCGGGCAAATGTTCAAGATGCGGGACGACCCCCGCGTGACCCGTGTGGGCGCCTTCTTGCGCAAGACTTCTTTGGACGAACTGCCCCAGTTCATCAACGTGCTCAAGGGGGAGATGAGCCTCGTGGGCACGCGGCCTCCCACCGTGGACGAGGTGGAACGCTACGAGGACTGGCATTTCCGGCGCATGAGCATGAAGCCCGGCATCACCGGACTGTGGCAGATTTCCGGGCGCAATAAAATTAATAGTTTTGACGAAGTGGTGAAGCTCGATTTGGCGTACATTGACAATTGGCGTTTTTTCGATGATTTGAAAATCATCTGGAAGACCATCTTCGTGGTGCTGCGGCGCAAAGGCGCGCTGTAGGTGATTCATGGACGGCCACGCAACCATCAGCATGGTATGGAAGGCGATATGCGCAAAGTAGTTGTTTTGGCGGTGATGTCGGTTGTGCTTCTGATCCTTGCGGGCTGCGGCAGTCCCGAGGAACGTCGCAACGAATTTTACAACAGTGCCCAGGAACTGTTCGACCAGGGGCGTTACAGTGAAGCCAAGGTGCAGGTGCGCAATGCGCTCAAGGTGGACGAGACCTTTGCACCCGGGGAGCTGTTGCTTGGCCGGATCAACATCAAATTGGAGAACTGGCGCAGCGCCTTTAACAATTTTACCCACGCCATTGAAAAAGACGACTCCATGCACGAGGCTCGGGTGGAGTTGGCCCGGCTGCACCTCATGAACAACGACCCGGAGCAGGCCGATACCCTGATTCAGGAAGTGCTGGCCGCCGAGCCCGACAATGCAGAGGCTGGATTGCTGGCTGCGGTGATCCTTTCCCGGCGCGGCGAGTTGGAACCGGCCCGGGAGCAGGCCGAGGCCCTGGCTCAGGAGCATCCGGAAAGCGAAGATGTCTGGGCGTTCCTGGCTTTGCTGCAATTGCAGGCCGGAGAGGATGAGGCTTCCGTGGCCACCCTGCGCCAGGGGCTGGAGCGGGCGCCGGACAGCCGCAACCTGCAACTCCAGTTGGGCGGCACTCTGACGCGTATGCAGCGGCTGGATGAGGCGGCCGCAGTCTACGAGGAACTGGCCGCTTCGGATACTGAAACCCCGGAAATGCGCCGTCTGCTGGGAGATTTTTATCTCAAGGCCGGTCAGCTTGACGATGCGGCCCGGGTGGCCGAGGACCTGGTCCGCTCTTTCCCTGACGATCCGACCCACCGGCTGGCCCTGGCCGCGGTGCACCGGGCGCGGCAGGACGCGGCGGCCGAGGAGCGCGCCCTGCGCGAGGGCGTGGCCCAGGTGGAAGACAACGGCCAGCTGCGTCTGGCGTTGGTGGACCTGCTGCGCCGCGAAGGACGGCTGGACGATGCCGTGGCCCTGGCGCAGGAAATGGCTGCGGCCAGCGGGGAGCCCGTGGAAGGCCAGGCCCCGGATGAAACTGCGCTGGCTGCGCGCCGCGCCCTGGCCGAGATTCATATTTCCCGTCTGAACTACGATGCGGCCCAGGCTGCCCTGGACGCGATCTTTGAGCTGCAACCCAAGGATTTGGATGCCAAGGTCTTGCAGGGACGGGTCTTCATGGGGCGCGGCAAGTATGAGCAGGCCATCGCCCTGTATCGGGAGGTGTTGCGGGACCAGCCCGACAGCCTGCCCATCTACGGGCTGCTGGCCCAGGCGCACATGGCCGCGAACCAGCCCGGACTGGCTCGCAAGGCCTTGGAGGAAGCCCTGGAACAGCAGCCTGCTTATGCTCCGGCCCGCCGGGCCTTGGTGAGCATGTTCCTGGCCCAGGGGCGCTACAGCGAGGCCATGACCCAGCTGCGGAACGCCCAGGAGCAGGAGCCGGACAATCCCGCTATTCAGGCCGCCATCGGCGACGTGTTTATGATGCAGGACAACCCTGGCGTGGCCGAGGTGGAATACCGCAAGCTCCTGGAAAATCCACGGACCGCAGGGCTTGGCGCGTTCAAGCTCGGACAGTTGGAAATGTCCCGCGGGAATTACGCCCAGGCGCGCCAGTATTTCGTGGTTCTGCACGAGGCAGGCCCGGAGAATTTCGCTGCGGCCGAGGCCGTGGTGGCCGCGTATCTGGCGGAACAGGACGTGGACGGGGCCCTGGCCTTTGCGGCCGGTCTCCGGCAGACTCTGCCCGGAGCCGGAGCGTATCAGCTCATGGCCCGCATCGAAGCGGCCCGGGGCGATTTTGCCAAGGCGGAAACGTACTTTTTGTCCGGGGCGGACGCGGCTCCCGGATTTAACCCTTACCCCCGCATCGGGGGCATGTACCTAGCCGCAGGCCAGGCGGATACGGCCGAGGCCCGGTTCCGCGAGGCCCTGGAAAAAAATCCTGAAGACGCGGGTAGCGCGTTTGTGCTGGGCATGTTGTTGCAGGATCAGGGCGAATTCCAGGAAGCGGAGCAACTTTACCGCATGGTGTTGGATCAAAAGCCCGACTTTGTTCCGGCCCAGAACAACCTGGCCTATCTCTATGCCGAACATTCCACGGATCCGGCCCAGTTGCAGACCGCGTTGGAACTGGCCCTGCAAGCAGCGGGGCGCGGAGCGCCCGAGGCTCTGGACACCCTTGGCTGGGTGTACCACAAGAACGGCAACCAGCAGCAGGCCCTGTCCACGCTCATGCGGGCCCTGGACATGAAGCAGGATGACCCGGCCGTACTGTACCACCTGGCCGAGGTGCACCAGGCCCTGGGCAATGCGGAACAGGCGCAGGGGTATGCCCGCCGTGTGCTGGAAGTGCAGCCTGACGGAGACTTTGCGGCCCGGGCCCGGACCTTGCTTGAGGGGCTTTGATTCGGCTGGAGCAATAGCGGGTTAGGGCTGCACTAGGGCGTTCGCTGTGCGGGCTTACCCTGGTTCGGCACCGGTTTCCGAATGACGACCTGGCGACCATGAGCGAAAAAGCAAAGGCGGCGTTTCCGTGAGGGAATGCCGTCTTTTTTTGGGGTGCCGGAGACTCTGCCTGTTCAGGGCTTGCGTCTTGCGTGTTGCCTCGCAAAAAAGCGCCCGGCCCAGGAGGGCGGGGCGCTTCCAGAGCAGGTTTTCCTGCTGCCGGGGTCAGGCGTCCGGGCAAAGTCCCATGGCTTTGCCCCGGAACTTATGCGGACTGGTTGCCGCCGGAGGAAGAATCGTTACCGGTCGGCTTTTTGCGGCGACGGCGACGCCGTTTCTTTTTGGGATTAGCCTGGTCATTGTCCGCGGACGATTCTGCGGAAGCCTTTTGTTTTTTGGGGGCTGCGGGCTCCTTGGGCGATTCACGCTTTTCGGGAGCGCGTTCACTCTTTCCGCTTTTTTGTCCGCTGCGGGGTCCGGGCTTACGGCGTTCTGCGCCGCGTCCCTTGCGCGGGGCGTCCTGGCGCTCCGGGGCGGGAACCGCTTTGGCGTGCACGTTTTCGTGGTAGAATTCGTCCAGCAGGGTGGCGATGATGGCCGGGCCGTCCTCGGAGGCGGCCAGCTCCTTGGCCAGCGGGATGAACCGGCTCATGCGTTCCCTGGAAATGGGCAGCAGGGAGCGCACCTTGGATTCCAGCAGGGTCGTGGCCCGCTGGGCCAGCACTTGGCGCACGTCTTCGTCTTCCGGCAACGGTCGTTTTTCCAGCTCAATGCTGTACTGGGTGGCGATGCGGTTAAGCTCCAGTTTCTGCATCACATCCACCAGGGAGAGCACTTCGCCCGCGGCTCCGGCGCGACCAGTGCGGCCGGCGCGGTGAATGTAGGATTCATGATCCTCAGGCGGCTCGTAGAGCACCACATGGGAGAGGTCGGGGATGTCGATGCCGCGTGCGGCCACGTCCGTGGCCACCAGAAAGCGCAGCGCGCCCGAACGCACCCGGTTGAGAATCTGTTCCCGCTTGGACTGGCTCAGGTCCGAGGACAGAGCATCCGCATCATACCCGAACTGGCGCAGCACTTCGGAAACGTAGTGGCAGTTGGCCTTGGTGTTGCAAAAAATAATGGCCGAGGAGGGATTTTCCACCTCGATGATGCGCATCAGGGCGCGGTCCTTGCCCATGGCCGGGACCTCGTAATAGACGTGGTGCACGGCAGCCACGTGGACCTGCTTGCCGGAAAGGCTGATGAACAGCCGATCCGTGAGGAATTCCTCGGCCAGACGCAGCACCAGAGGCGGGAACGTGGCCGAGAACATCAAGGAGTTGATCCGCCGCTTGGGCAGATAGCGCTGCACCTGCTTCATGTCCGGGTAAAAGCCGATGGAAAGCATGCGGTCGGCTTCGTCGAAGATGAGCGTCTCCAGCTTGTCCAGGGACAGCGAGCCCTTGAGCAGATGGTCGAGCACGCGACCCGGGGTGCCCACTACGATGTGCGCCCCCTGCTTGAATCCTTCGATTTGTTCGCCGTAGCCGACGCCGCCGTAAACCGCCACCGTGCGGATGGTCCCTCCGGAAAGGGTTTCCGCCTCGCGGGCCACCTGCTTGGCCAGTTCGCGCGTGGGCAGCAGGATCAGGGCCTGGCAGTGGTTTTTGCTTGGGTCGATGCGGTCAAGCAGGGGCAGCACAAAGGCACCGGTCTTGCCACTGCCAGTGCGGGCCTGGACCATGAGGTCCCGCCGCGCCAGCATGTAGGGCATGGATTTGGACTGCACCGGCATGAGCCGGTCCCAACCGGCGCGCTCACAGGCGGCGCGCAAGGGCTCGGGCAGTTGGTCAAAGGAAATTTCAGGCAGGGCTTCTTCCGGGGAAACCTCTGCCGGGCCGTCCGATTCACGATGAATGTGTTGTATATATTTTGAGTTCGTCATGTCGATGGGTGTTGAAGGGAGCGCCCGCTCCAAGCCTGACCACACAAGGCCCCACTTTTGCCGGACGCATGCAATCGATACAAGTCAACGCGGGCAAGGTCAACCTGCGCTTGACAGGCGGTTCCCCCAAGGGCAAGAGAGAATATAGTATTTCTGGTTAATGTTCAACCGGGGGATGCCGTGGCCAGCCGCTTGTTGTATCTGCTTTTTGCCGTGGGGGGATTATGTACGTCCGGACCGGTGCAGGCCCGCG
>JAQVYA010000025.1 GCA_028708865.1 Desulfovibrio sp.
AGCCGCAGCTCGCCGGTCAGAGCGCCGTTGTCCCATTCCAGGGCCCCGGCAGGACGCAGCCGCAGCCAGGGGACGTTGTCTGCGCCGCGCAATATCGCCAGCGGGCCGGAGGTCTTGCTCCCGTCCCCAAAAAACTCCGACAAAAACGCTGGTCCGGATTCGGTCCGGGCCCCGGATCCACTCCCTGATTCCGGCAATGCCGGGGCCGGGCCGGGCCACATCAAAAGGACCACCGCCAGGACCACGGCCCACAACGGCACGGCAAAACCAGGGAACACCCTGTTCCGTCTGTTCCCGAAGCACGGGACTGCCGATAAAAAAAAGAGGACCGGATTCCGCATGGGCCCAGCATACGCTGCTTCGCCGTGTTTTCCTAGCTCCGAAGCGGACTTCCCGCCGCCTCATGCGGCACGCCGCCCTTGCCGCGACGCAGACCTTGAGCTAACGTACGCCAGCGTAAAAGGAGGATTCCATGTCCGAACACGACCTGAACGACCACCCCGTGCTGGCCGCCATCCGCCAACGCCGCTCCATCCGGCGCTTCACGGATGAACCCGTGACCCGCGAACAGATTCTCGCCGTGCTGGAGGCCGGACGGTGGGCCCCCAGCGGGCTGAATAACCAGCCCTGCCGCTTTTTGGTGATCGCAAAGGACGACCCCCGGCGCGAGGCCCTGGCCGGGCTGACCAAATACGCCCATGTGGTGCGCGGCTGCCATGTCATGATCGCGCTGCTGCTGGACAAGGGCAAACTCTACAACGCCCGTAAGGACCACCAGGCCGCCGGAGCCGCAGCCCAGAACATGCTGCTGGCCGTCCACGCCCTGGGTCTCGGCGCGGTCTGGCTCGGGGAAATCATCAACCAGGAGCCCGACGTGCTGGCGGCCCTGCATCTGGATTCGGAACACTACGAACTCCAGGCCGTACTGGCCCTGGGACACCCGGACCAGAACGGCAGCGCCGAGCGCGTCCCCCTTTCCCAATACGTATTGGAGGACTTTGTCCGATGATGAACGTGACCACGCTGGTGCTCGGCCCCCTGGGCACCAATACATATCTCTGCTCCCGCAACGGCGAGGCCGTGGTGGTGGACCCAGGCGGCGAGCCTTCCGAGGTGCTGGAAAGACTCCGGGCCGACGACCTCAAACTCACCCACATTCTGATCACGCACCTACACTTCGACCACATCTACGGGTGCCGAGTCCTGGCCGAGGCCACGGGCGCTCCGGTGCTGGCCCCCAAAAACGACGCCTCCCTGCTGGACACCGAAGTGGGCCAGGGCGGGGTCATGGGCCTGCCCACGGTGGAGCCGTTCGACTTCCAGCCTCTGGAACCGGGCGTACACCGCTTTATAGACCTGGAGTGCCGCGTATTGCCCACTCCGGGGCACACCCCCGGCAGCGTGACGTATTATTTTCCGGAAGCAGGGCGCGCCTTTGTGGGCGATCTGATCTTCTGGCGCTCCGTGGGCCGCACCGACTTTCCGGGCGGCAGTTCCGAAACCCTGGCCGAGTCCGTGCGTACCCAAATATTCACCCTGCCGGACGAAACCGTGCTGCACCCGGGGCACATGCAGGAAACCACGGTGGGCGAAGAGAAAAACCACAACCCCTTTTTCACGGGGCTGTGACCGGAGAACCCGTTATGAACGTGAAGCACCGGCTCGACCTGCGCGGCAAATGCTGAGGCGTGGGGCTGGAGATAGGTTGGTATCTCCGCTTCACCCGGGATGGCGCCATTGAGGCGCGCATCGACGAAGCCCAGCTGGGCCAGATCGACCACGCCCTGCACATCCTGCCGGAATGGACCTATGAGCGATTCGACGAAAGCGGCCATTTGCGGATTCTGCTGACCCGCAAAGCAACGACCTGACACGATCTGCAAGGAGCACAGCGTCATGAGCAATCCCATTCTCTTCCAATGTAGCCACCGTGCCCAGGGCAACAGCAATAATGCCGTGGACCTCTTCCTCCAGGGCATCCGCGATGCCGGGGGCGACGCGGATACCGTGCTGCTGCGCAAGGTGGAGATCAAGCCCTGCCGGGCCTGCCGCGTTTGCGAAAAAGACCCGGCCAGCCCCTGCGCCCTTCAAGGCAAGGATTTCGCCCTGGACCTTTTCGAAAACATGCTATCGGCCCCCTTTGTGTTCTTTGCCTCGCCCATCTATTTCTACCACCTGCCCTCCAGGCTGAAGACCTTCATCGACCGCAGCCAATGGGTCTACGCCAGAAAAAACAAGGGCGACCAGGAAGTGGTGGACCGCCCGGTCCGGCCCGCCTATCTCTCCCTGTTCGCCGGGCGCACCGAAGGGGAAAAACTCTTTGAAGGCGCACGCCTGACCATGAAGTACTTCCTGGACAGCTTCAACCTGGAGCTACAGGAGCCGCTTGAATTCCGCGGGTTTGAAAAAATCGCGGACCTGGAACGCCACCCCGAGGCCGCGGAACGCATCCGCCGTCTCGGCGAACAGGCCTGGAAGACACACGCTGAATAGGCCGTGCTGCACGGTCTGATCCCGACATTGGCCGACCTGGGGCGGCGGACCGGCCTATGGCAGGCCCGTTGCCCCGTGTGCGGCGTGGTCATGGACCGTCTTCCCGGCCAGGGGGCAGCCGGGCTCCGGCTCTGCCCGGACTGCGCCCAAAAACTGGCCCCCCGCATCGGCGGATTTTGCCCGCGTTGCGGTTCGCTCTTTGGAGAGCCGGACTACGCCCCCATGACCTGCGGCTCCTGCCGCCGGAATCCGCCTCCGTGGGAACGGTTCATCTTCCATGGACAACATGAGGGGGTGCTCCGCGACTTGATCGTATCCTTCAAATTCAACTCCCGGCTGGCCCACGCCGCCCTGCTGGGACAATTGGCGGCGCAGGCCTGGCAACGCGCACTGGATGCATCCGGCCCGTACGCAACCTTGAACGTTGCGCCCGGGCCTCTGGCCGCTCCCGGCAGAACGCCCGGGCAATATGCGGTGGTGCCTGTGCCCCTGCACAAAAAACGACTCCGTTGGCGAGGCTACAATCAAAGCCTGGAACTGGCCCAACCCGTGGCCCGGACCGCAGGACTGACGCTGCTGCCGGACGGGCTGCGCCGCCTGCGCCACACCCCGCCCCAATCCACTCTCAAGGGCCGGGAACGCCGCACCAACCTGCGGGGAGCCTTTGCCGCATCGCCGGAAGTGGGCGGCCGCCGAGTACTGCTGGTGGACGACGTCTGCACCACGGGCGCCACCCTGCACGAATGCGCCCGCGCCCTGCGGCAGGGGGGAGCCGTGGCCGTGGACGTGCTGGTGCTGGCCCGGGCCTGAGCACAAAAAACTTGCACTCCCGTCCAAGGCGGTATATCTCCAGGGCCGAACAACGCAGCGCCCGGGCACCGTTAAGAACTCCTCTGATCAACCCGGAGCCAAAGCTGCCGACAATTTGTTTTTCTCAGGACAAAGCGTAGGCCAAAAGCACTTGGCACGGATTCTCAACCCTGAGCGGCGACCCCGCCAAAACAGGGCCGGTAAAGGGTGTGATTTTTACGCACCCCGATAAAAAAGTCGCGTCCGGGACTTGACTTTTATCGGCCCTTGCGGATAGGTTGCCCTCCTTGCGAGACGGAGGTACTATTATTATGTTTGCAATCATCGAGACCGGCGGAAAACAGTTCCGCGTGGAAGAAGGCCTCGAACTGGACGTGGAGCTCCTCAAGGCCGAGGCTGGTTCCACGGTTTCCATTGATAAGGTTCTGCTGGTGGACAACGGCGGCGACACCAAAATCGGCACCCCCTATGTGGACGGCGCCAAGGTGGACTGCGAAGTGGTCAAGCATGGCCGCGGCAAGAAGATCGTGGTTTTCCACAAGCTTTCCAAGAAAGATTCCCGCAAAACGCAGGGACACCGCCAGGACTTTACGCGCCTGAAGGTCAAAAGCATCTCGGCCTAGTGCCGCAAGGAGGACGTCATGGCTCATAAAAAAGCAGGCGGCAGCTCCAGGAACGGTCGCGACTCCCAAGGCCAGCGGCGGGGCGTAAAGCGCTTCGGCGGCCAGGAAGTGCTCGCGGGCAATATCCTCGTGCGCCAGCTCGGTACCAAGATCCACCCCGGCGAAAACGTCGGCATGGGTAAGGACTACACCCTGTTCGCCCTGATCGACGGCCAGGTCAAATACGAAAAGTACGTCCGCAGACGTCGGGTCAAGACCCGCGTGCACGTGCTTCCGGCGGAAGCCTAGCCGGTACGGCAACGTATGTTTTCAGGGCAGGAGCTTCTCCTGCCCTTTTTTTTGGTGTACCGTAAGAAGACACCGCACCGCTCCCCAGGGAGCCAACCTCGGCGACACCCGCCGGAGGATATGCCATGCGATTCGTGGACGAAGCCATCATCACCGCACGCTCGGGCAAGGGCGGCAACGGCTGCGCCTCGTTCCGGCGCGAGCGATTCATTCCCAAGGGAGGGCCGGACGGCGGCGACGGCGGCCGCGGCGGGGACATCATCTTCCGCGCCAGCACCCGGCTCATGACCCTCTACGACTTCCGCCTCAAGCGACACTACGAGGCCAAAAACGGCCAACCCGGCATGGGCAGCGACCGCTATGGCCGCGCCGCAGACCCCCTGGTGCTGGAACTTCCCGTGGGTACCCTGGTCTTTGAAGTCGTGCAGGACGAGGACGGCAATGATTCCGAACGCCTCCTGGCCGACCTGGTGGAAGACGGCCAGGAAGTGGTCATCTGCAAGGGCGGGGACGGCGGCCGTGGCAATATCCATTTCAAATCGCCCACCAACCGGGCCCCGCGCCGCTGCGAGGAAGGTTGGCCCGGCGAGGAGAAACGGCTCCGGCTGGAGCTGAAGATGTTGGCGGACGTGGGCCTGCTCGGCCTGCCCAATGCAGGAAAGTCCACTTTTATTTCGTCTGTTTCCGCTGCCAGGCCCAAAATCGCGGCCTACCCCTTCACCACCCTGGTCCCCAACCTGGGCGTCATCCAGGACGAGCTGGGCCGCCGCATGATCATTGCGGACATCCCCGGACTCATCGAGGGAGCCAGCCAGGGACTGGGACTGGGGCACACGTTCCTCAAACACGTGGAACGGACCCGCTTCCTGGTGCATATTCTCAGTTGCGAGGACCTGGTTCACGACGACGCGGCCGATCCCTTTGCCGGGTTCGACCTCCTCAATGATGAACTGGCCCGTTTCGACCCCCGGCTGGCGCAAAAAAACCAGCTCCACGTGGTCAACAAGATCGACCTGCTGGACCATGACGCACTTCAGGACCTCACGGCCCGGGCCCGGGCCCATGAGCAGGAAACCGGCCGTAGGGTCTACCTGCTTTCCGCCCTGCGCGGCGACGGCTTGGAAGACTTCGTAAACCTGCTTTGGGAACGTCTGCATGCCATGAATCGTGAAGAAGCCCAGGCCGCCTCTCTGGACGAAGACCAGGAAAACGGGTAGCCCCAAATCCATGAACACCTCAGAACGACGCCAGTTGCTTTCCCCGGTCCGCCGTGTGGTCATCAAGGTGGGCTCTGCCGTGCTGACCATGGAAGACGGGCTGGACCTGAACATGCTCCGCCACCTGGCCCGGGAGATCAACGCCCTGCGCGAGCGCGGCCTCAGCGTGTTGCTGGTCTCCTCCGGGGCCGTGGCCGCGGGCCGACGCCGCATCCAATTCATGCAGCCCGATGCGGCGCACCTCTCGGACCTTCCCGGCAGGCAGGCCGCTTCCGCCATCGGCCAGGGACGGCTCATGCACGAATACGACCGCGCCCTGTCCGAACTGGGCGTGGTGGCGGCCCAGGTGTTGCTCACGCGTGAGGGGCTGCGCCTGCGCGAACGTTTTCTCAATGCCCGCAACACCCTGAACCGGCTCCTGGACTGGGGCGCTGTTCCCATCATCAATGAAAACGACACGGTCTCCGTCAAGGAGCTCCAGTTCGGCGACAACGACACCCTGGCCAGCCTGGTAGTGGGGCTGGTGGAGGCCGATCTGTTCATCAACCTGACCTCGGCCGACGGCGTGTACGACAAAAACCCGGACCAGCACCCCGACGCCCGGCGGCTGGACGTGATCGAAGACATCGCGTCCCTGGACATTCCAGCCATGTGCGACGGCAAAACCGCGGTGGGCTCGGGCGGCATGTACTCCAAGATGCGGGCGGCGCGGCGCGTGGCCCAGTTGGGCGCGCCCACCCTGATCCTGTCCGGCAGGCAGGGGTTCGATCTTTCCTCGGTACTGGACGGTGCCCCCGGTGGAACCCTGGTTCTCCCCTGTGAGCAATGTGTTTCCAGTAAAAAATTCTGGCTGGCCTATCATGATCAGCCCGCAGGCACCATCGTAGTGGACGACGGCGCAGCCCAGGCCCTGACCGAATTGGGCAAGAGCCTGCTCCCCGCGGGCATCGTGGAGGTGCGCGGGGAATTCGGCCAAGGAGCTTTGACCGCCATCCGCTCCCAGGCCGGGCGGGTGCTCGGCGTGGGGCTGAGCAACTACGGCTCCGAGGATCTGCGCCGGATCATGGGGCTGCGCAGCTCTGAAATCCAGGCAACGGAAGGGGAGCACGCTTACCAGGAAGCCGTGCACCGGGACAACATGCTCCTGGATCCCGCCATTTAACCGACAATCCGGCTCCCAGCCGGAAAGCCCGGGTCCGCACCCAAAGGCAGCGTATGGCATCCGGTTCCAAACGGGTCATTATGGCGGCCATGCTCGGCAACCTGGCCATTGCAGCCACCAAGTTCACGGCTGCCGCGTTTACCGGCAGTTCGGCCATGCTCTCGGAGGGCGTGCACTCCAGCGTGGATACCGGAAACCAGCTTCTGCTGCTGCACGGGCTCCGGCAATCCAAGCGCCCCGCATGTCCACGCTTTCCCTTTGGTCGCGGTAAGGAAATCTATTTTTACAGTTTTGTGGTGGCCATTCTGATTTTCGGTCTAGGCGCGGGCATCTCCATTTATGAAGGCATCCTGCACCTGCGCCACCCGGAACCGGCCCGCTCCCCCTGGCTGAACTACCTGGTGCTGGGAGCCTCTCTGCTCTTTGAAGGCGCAGCCTGGAGCATGGCCTTGCGGGAATTTCGGCGCTCCAAAGGCAAACGCGGTTGGCTCCGGGCCGTCTCCCGCAGCAAAAACCCGCCCCTGTTCGTGGTGCTGTTTGAAGACACGGCCGCCATGCTCGGCCTGCTGGCCGCCTTTGGCGGCGTACTGCTCAGCCAGATCACCGGTGACCCGCGCTACGATGGCGCCGCCTCCCTGGTCATCGGTGCAATCCTCGCCGGCACGGCCGCCTGGCTCGCCAAGGAAACCCACGGCCTGCTCCTGGGCGAAAGCGCACACCCGGAAGTGGAAGAAGCCATTCGCAACATGGCCCTTTCCAAGCCCGGCATCGAACAAGTCCATGAACTGGCCACCCTGCACATGGGGCCGGACTATATTCTCGTGACCCTTTCCGTGGACTTCACCGACGAAATACGCTCCAACGGCGTGGAGCAGGTCACTGCCGAGCTGGACCGGGACATCAAAACCGCGTTCCCCCGGGTGCGTCGAGTTTTCATCGAGGCCCAGTCCGCTCCTGCAACCAACGTATAGGCGCAAAAAGCGTCCGCACACTCTCAAAAGGGCAGATTCTCATGCCTCGGGATGGGCTACTTTCTCGCCCATACTCCCTTTTCCCCTTGGTACGCCTTGATTCCCCCATTCAGGCACGCTTCATGCTGTCCTCTTGTCAGTTGAGGTTGGAAGCACGGCCCGGGCTCGGTATCGTTTGCATCGGTGGGGGCAACCCCTTTCCTCCATAGCTGAGGGCCGTGCTTCCCCAACATCCGACCAATCAACCAAAGGAGGCAGAACATGCCTGGATTTGATGGAACAGGACCGCAGGGACAGGGCCCCATGACCGGGGGCGGATTTGGACGTTGCACGGGCGGCACGGGCCTGGGCCGCGGCATGGGCCGGGGCATGGCTACCGGCCAGGGCTTTGGCATGGGCATGGGCATGCGGCGCGGCCAATGCGGACGCGGTGCCGGATTCGGAGGCCGTTTTGCAGGTCGCGGAGCCATGGGTTGGAATGCCGCCCCGGTGCAGCCGCTCAGCCCCGAACAACAGCGGGACGCCATGAAACAACGGCTGCAATGGCTTGAGCAGGAGAGCCAGGCCCTGCGCTCGCAACTGGCGGAAACCCCCGACGGCGAATAGCGCCGCAAGCCACAGGAGATACTCTGTGACGAAGATCGGCATCATTCGCTGTGAAAAAAACGAGCACGCTTGTCCGTTGACCAGTTGCTTCAAATGCCTGAACAGCATGGAACAAGGATTCGCCGGGTACGATGAGTGCGAACTGGCCGGGGTCTTCACCTGCCGCTGCCCGGGCGACAACGTGCCCGAGCTGGCCCGCATCCTCAAGGCCAAAGGAGCCGAAGCCATTCACTTCCCCACCTGCACCTTTGCCCATAAGCGCAAGGACGGGTGGGAAATGGGCCGAGGCCTTTGCCCGGAGATGGACGCGCTGGTGCAAGAGGCCAACGAAAAAAGCGGTCTGCCCTGCGTCAAGGGCACGGCACACCTGCCCAAGGGCTATATCCCTTACGCCGTGTCCTGAGACTGCAACCCGGCAGGCCCGCCGGACGCGGACTGCCACCACCCCCATGGCCGTGGTGGCAGCCCGATATTTTTCCCCCTTCCTTTTTCTTTCCCTTCCTTTTCCCTCTCGGCCGCTTGCAGCGGATTCGACTTTTTGGCCGGATTGTTAGACATCCCGGTGGGCCTGTGCTATTTTTCAAGCAACTTTTTTGGACGTGGACACTGGCATGTGGGGGATGCATGGTAGACTCCAACACCCTTGAATTACGTAAATTCGTTGCTCCAGAATTCGTCTCCGGCATCGGCTCGGCCGACCTGGCCGGGCGCTACGCACGCAATCTGGGAGCTGACCGGGTGCTCCTGGTGACGGACCAGGGGGTCACCCATGCGGGATGGGCCGAGGCCGCGGCCCGCTCCCTGCGGGAGTATGGACACAAGGTCACCTTTTTTGCGGACGTTTCCCCCAATCCGCGGGACGATGAATGCATGGCCGGGGCCGAACTCTACCGCCGAAATGACTGCAACGCCATTGTGGCCGTTGGCGGAGGCAGCCCCATGGACTGCGCCAAGGGTATTGGCATCGTGGTCACCAATGACCGCCATGTTCTGGAATTCGAGGGGGTGGACAATGTGGCCCGGCCAGGCCCGCCCTTGATCTGCCTGCCCACCACCTCGGGCAGTTCCGCGGACGTGTCCCAGTTCGCCATTATTCTGGACTCCGAACGCAAGGTCAAAATCGCCATCGTCAGCAAGGCCGTGGTGCCGGACACCTCGCTGCTGGATCCCCGGCTCACGGCCAGCATGCCGCCCGACCTCACGGCCCACACCGGCCTGGACGCCCTGACCCACGCGGTGGAAGCCTATGTTTCCAATGCGTCCTCACCGGTTACCGATCTTTTCGCCCTGGAAGCCATCCGCGCCATCCGCCACCACCTGCCCCAGGCCATGGAGCACCCCGATGACCTGATGGCCCGCGGCGGCATGCAGCTCGGAAGCCTATACGCGGGGCTGGCCTTTTCCAACGCCATTCTGGGGGCCGTGCACGCCCTGGCCCATAGTCTGGGCGGTCTGTTGGACCTGCCCCACGGCCAATGCAACGCCATCTTGCTGGACCATGTCATGGGGCACAATTTCACGTCCGCTCCGGAACGGTATGCGGAGGTGGGCCGCGCCATGGGAGCCCCGCTCAAGCCCGGCCTGCCGCAGGACGAACAGCGCGAGCTGGTACTGCAAGCCGTTCGGGACTTCAAGCAGCAGCTTGGCGTGACGCAACGCCTTGCTTCGCTGGGCGTCCACCGCTCCGACCTGGCCGGGCTGGCCGAATTCGCCCTGGCCGATCCCTGCATGGCCACGAACCCCAAACCGCTCACCGCCGAGGAGGTCATCTCCATCTATGCGCAGGCGCTCTGAGCCCCCCCAAAAGGCGCCACGCCACGACCAGGAGCCGTCCTCTTCCCTGCGGGAAAAACTCATCGGCCTGGGAGAAAGTTCGGTCCGAAAAAGCTATTACCCGGAACTCCAGGCCCGGCTCCAGCAATTGCAACGCTTCCGCGCCATCCTGGACCAGAGCAACGACGCCATTTTCCTCCTGGACCTTCAAGAAGGCTTCATCGTAGACTTTAACCGCATGGTCTGCGATTTGGCCGGATGCGACGAAGATCACGTCCCCACCAAACCTTTTTTTGAAATCTTCCCGGATCCAAAGATCAAAACCTTGATTCAGAACCTCACCACTGAAGCCGGGGACCATCCCCACGTGACCGAAACCGAAGTCCACTCCACAAGAGGCCAGGTGACGCCGGTGGAAATTTCGGCCCGGAGCGTCCGCTTCAGCGGGGTGGAGTATGCCGTGGTAGTGGCGCGGGACATCACCCAGCGACGCCGTGCGGAACAGGCCCTGCAACGCCAAAGAGAGCTGGACGCCACCCTGGCTCATCTTTCCGAACGGCTGCTGCGGCCCATCAGCCTCAACGCCATCGCAGGACATGTACTCACGGCTGCGGCGCGCCTCACGGACAGCGATATGGGCTTTGTGGGCACCCTGACCCGAGGCGGGGCACGGCTTCAGATCAACGCCTTTCACGGTGCTGAAGTGCATGGGAAGATCCCTTCCCCCCGGCCCTCCTTTGAACCGCTGGACGGCCTGCCCGGCGCGGTTCTCCAAAACGGAACCCCCGTACTGAGCAACGATGCGGCCAACGACCATCGCGCCGTGGGCGTTCCTTCCTGGCACCAGCCCATTCATCGCTTTCTGGGCGTCCCGGCTCTGGCCGGCACCCGGGTCATTGGCATCATTGCCCTGGCCAATGCCCCGCGAAACTACACCGAGGCAGACCGCGAAGCCGTGGAGCGTCTTGCCGTGTCCTTTGCCCTGGCCGTGCAGCGCAAACAGTTTGAACAGGATGTGCTGGCCGCCAAGGAGGCCGCGGAAACCGCCAGCCGAAGCAAAAGCGAATTTCTCGCCAACATGAGCCACGAAATCCGCACCCCGCTTAACGGAGTGCTGGGCATGCTGCAAATCCTCAAGGACAACGATCTGGACGAGGAAAACAAGGATTATGTGGATGTGGCCCTGCGTTCGGGGAACGGGCTGCTCTCCCTCTTGGACGACCTGCTCAGCCTCTCCACCATCGAGGCCGGGCGGCTGGTCATCCGCGAACAAATCTTTGCCCTGCCGGACCTGCTGGACACGGTGGTCCAGCTCTTTCGCTCCCAGGCCGCGGCCAAGGGCATTGCGCTTCGCCTCGTGCCCGACCCGGCCCTGCCCCGCGTATTGACCGGAGATGCCGGCCGGCTGCGCCAGATTCTCTTCAATCTGGTGGGCAATGCCGTAAAGTTCACCTCCCAGGGAGAGGTCACTCTGGAAGTGAGCACGGCAGGGCCCCCGGACGAAAACGGCTGGCAGCGCCTCTTGTTCGTGGTGGAAGATACGGGCATAGGCATCCCCGAAAACCAGCTCGACCGGATATGGGATGTTTTTACGCAGGTGGACGGCTCCTCCACCAGGAAACACGAGGGAACCGGCCTCGGGCTCCATCTGGTACGGCGCCTGACCAATGCGCTTTTGGGCAGCGCCTGCATCGACAGCCGCCCTGGACAGGGAACCCAGGTCCATGTCTGTCTCGGTTTTGCCCCGGCCGAAGAACGCTCCGGCGACGCCCTGCCCCCGCTGGAACGCCAAAACCCCACCCTGCGCGTCCTCCTGGCCGAGGATGAACAGGTCAACCGGCTTACGGCGCAACGATTTCTGGAACGGCTCGGCCATGTGGTGGACATTGCCCGCAACGGCAGGGAGGCGCTCAACGCAGTGAACGCCCGGACCTATGATGTGGTGCTCATGGACATCCAAATGCCGGAAATGGATGGTGTGGCGGCCACCCGCGCCATCCGGGCCTCCACCACGGCTCCGGATCCGGATGTGCCCATCGTGGCCCTCACGGCCCACGCCCTGGATGGCGATCGGGAACGGTTCCTGGCCGCAGGCATGAACGAACACCTGGCCAAACCCCTGAACATGCAAACCCTGGAGCGCACCCTCCAACGTCTGGCCCGGTGACGGTTCGGCTCACTTCGAACCCGGGATTTGCCGTTTGCATTTCATGAACATTTCGCTAGGCTGCGCCATTGCGTCCGCTCTGCGGCGGACAGGCCACCCCTTTCACCGATCACAAGGCAGCACCGTGCGCAAGCTCTACCTGGACACCAATCTGCAAATCGTCTTCTGCGTCACGCTCATGGCCATCGTCAGCGTCTCCAGCATCGTGCCCGTCCTGCCGGACATGGTGCGGCACATCCAGGGGCTGACCCCCGCCAATGTGGGGCTGGTGATTACGGCCTTCACCCTGCCCGGGGTACTCATGGCCCCGGTCACCGGCATCCTGGGCGACCGCCTGGGCCGCAAGGCCGTGCTGGTGCCCGCGCTGTTTCTGTTTGGAATTTTCGGCACGGCCTGCTTTTTCGCCCGCGATCTGTCCACCCTGCTGGTCCTGCGCTTTGTGCAGGGGCTGGGCGCCGGTCCCCTGGGCATGATCAACCTGACCATCATCGGCGACCTCTACGCGGACCGCGAACGGCTCACAGCCATGGGCTACAATGGCAGCGTCCTGGCGGCCGGAACAGCGGCCTTTCCCGCCGTGGGCGGCATGCTGGCCCTCATCGGCTGGAACTGGCCCTTTCTGCTCCCTGTGCTGGCTTTGCCCCTGGGCGTGGTGGTGGCGCTGCGGCTGCATGCGCCCCGGCCCGAATCCAACCAGGGCTTGGGCGACTACCTGCGGGACTCCCTGCGCGGCCTGCGGCACCCCCGGGTTCTCTCCCTGTTTGCCGTCACCCTGCTGACCTTCATCGTGCTTTACGGCCCCATCATCACCTACCTGCCCATGCTCCTGGACCAAAAATTCGGTACTCCGGCCCCGCGCATCGGCCTGATCGTGTCCTTTGCCTCCCTCGTCACGGCCCTGGCCGCCTGGAGGCTGGGACACCTGGCCGCTCGCTTCCAGCCCCGCACCCTGATGACCTCGGCCTTTTTCTTCTACATCGTGGCCATGCTGGGGGTGCCCTTCATGCCTGGGGAATGGTGGGTCATACTGCCCATACTCTTTTTCGGGCTCGCCCAGGGGCTCAATGTGCCCACCCTCATGGCCACGCTCAGCGGCATGGCCCCGGACGGACAGCGCGCCGTCTACATGGCAGCCAACGGCATGATCCTGCGCCTCAGCCAGACCCTGGCCCCCATGCTCATGGGAGCGGTCTACGTGGGCTTTGGCCTGCACGCCGTATACTGGACCGGAGCCTTGTGCGGGCTGTGCATGTTTCTATTGTTGCCGTTTTTAGGAGGCGAGGCATGACCCGGCCCCTGCAAACCGGGCAACGCCATTGCTATGACACCCGGGGTGTGGTCCGCCCCTGCCCGGAATCCGGCCAGGACGGTGAATATCGGCCCGGCCTGGCGGAACCGGAACCACGCTTCCAGCAAATAGAAAGCCGGGACACGGACCACGGGCAGCCCGAGGCCGTGCTGGACCGACTCACAGGGCTGGAATGGATGCGCCATGCTTCGCCCTTTGAATTTCCGCTCAACTGGGAAGAAAGCCGGGAGGCCTGCCGCGCCCTGAACGGCCCGGACACGCCGCCAGAGCAACGCTGGAGACTGCCCAACCGGCGCGAACTCTTCAGCCTGCTGCATTTTGACAGCGCCAATCCCGCCCTGCCGCCGGACCACCCTTTTGTGAACGTGCCTTCCCTGGCCTGCTGGACCAGTACGCGCTCGGCTCGCAATGAAGAATATTTTTGGTATGTCCAGCTTTCCGGTGGGCGCATGTTTTATCATCGCCGGGACAGCTATGCCATGGCTTGGCCTGTTCGCGGCGCAAGTACGGTGCTCCCGGTGACAGGCAGGGAGGATGAACCCAACACCGGCATCCCGTGGCCCACGCCACGCTTTGCAGCCCTTCATGCGGAAATCATTTTAGACCAGTGCACCGAGCTGGCTTGGACAACCACTGCCGGGCTGGACAAGCCCTGCCTCTGGCAGGAAGCCCTGGACCGGGTGGCTGAACTCAATCGCCAGCGCCACCTGGGACTCGATAACTGGCGGCTGCCCACCATCCGGGAACTGGAATCCCTGGTGGACGCCTCCCGGCACGATCCGGCGCTGCCCGGGGAACATCCCTTCCGGCATTGGCAGGAGGCCTATTGGTCCTCCACCAGTTCCTCCTTTGAAACCGACTGGGCCATGTGTCTGTATCTGCACAAGGGTGCGGTGGGCGTAGGCTACAAGCCCGGCCCCGAACGCTTTTCCTGCTGGCCCTGCGCGGACGCAGCCCCGGACCGCCATCCGCTCTAAACTCACATCCTGATCTGATAGCGCCGCACCAGCCAGCCCAGCACGATGCCCGCCCCAAATCCCCAGGCTAGGTTGGAGCCCAGAGCCACGGCCGCCACGCTCAGGGCCGTGAACAAATCCTCCCGCCGTTGCAAATCCCCGGCAGTCAGGGCCAACTGGCCCCCGGCAAAGAAAAGCAGCACTCCCAGGGCAAAAAACGGCAGCAGCCGTACCAGGGGCAGCATGCCCGCGCCAAAGACCACGGCCAACAGGACAAAGGCCGTGCCGATGATCAAGTTGGAACCATTGGTGCGCGCGCCAAAACGATAGTGCGCGGCCAGCCCGCCTGCTCCGTGGCAAAGCGGCATGCCGCCCAGCAAAGCGGCCACCGCATTGGCCAGCCCCATGCTGATGCACAGGGCCCGATCCGTAACCCGTGTCCGCGTTTCCGGGAAAAGCTCGTGGGACAGGTCCCGGTTGGCAATGACCGCGTTGCCCACGGTCATGGGGAGCTGCGGCAAGGCCAAAGCCGGCAAGGCCCAAAGCAGGTCCGACATCTGCGGTGGGCCGAACGGCAACAGAGAGGGCAGATGCAGCCCGGGGGTCACGCCAGCCAAGCCGCGCCAGCCGCCCAAAAGTAACCCAAGGATCAATCCGGCGGCCACCACGAGAATCCCTGCGGGAAACCGCTTGCTATCCAGGAACAACAAAGTCAGGGCTAAAAGCACCGGCCCGATGAGCAGACCAATGGGCACCTCTCCCAAACCAGGCACCGGCACGGCCTGGAGCGTAAGCCACGGCTCGTTGAGCCCTTGCCCAGCCTGGAACGGCGACGAGCCCACGAGAAACGCCACGGCCTTGGACATGAGCAACAGCCCCGTGGAAAGCTGCACACCGCGCACCACGGGCCGGGGCACCAGCTTGGCCACCACGTCCACCAAGCCGGTAATGCCGAGCACCAGAAGCAGCGCAGCCATGATCCAGCCTGTGGCCGTAATCTGCCCGGCCGTAGCCGCCGTGGCCACGGCGTAGGCTCCCACCACCTTCATGGGCTGCACCGCAATGGGCGCGTCATAGTAAATGCCGCCCAGCACGTAGAGCAGCCCCACGGAAAAGAACAGTCCCACGGGGTCCAGGCCGTTGATCATGACCATGCCCACGGCCAGGGGCAACAACGTGCCCAGATCCCCCAGGCTGCCTGCCAGTTCCCGTCTTCCGAATCTCCATTTCTCTATTTTCATAGTGGGATATTCCTGCTTCGCACGGCTTGGGTCAATGAGAAAAGATAGAAATACAAGACAATTAAGTCTTTTTTAGCATAAAAAAACCAACGTTCCCATGTACCGAAACGGCCCGCCCGGCAGGCTCCGGAACATACCCTACTACACCCGGCACAATGGGACAACGCGGCCCGGCCCGGGCAGCCATTGACAGTCCGGGCGCGAAAAGGGAATATCCCGCCACCATTCAGTAAGGAGCAGCAATGAAACGACGCACCCCACGGGACAAAAAGCGCGACTCCGTGCAGGCCCGCCTGATCATGGAGGCCCTGCCCTACATTCGCAAATTCTATAAGAAAACCATCGTCATCAAGTACGGCGGACACGCCATGGTGGACGAGCGGCTGAAAAAAAGCTTCGCCCTGAACGTGATTCTGCTCAAATATATCGGCATCAACCCCGTCATCGTCCACGGCGGCGGTCCCCAGATCGGCAAGATGCTCAGCGCCCTGCACATCCCCAGCACCTTTCGCGAGGGGCACCGCGTCACAGACCAGGCCACCATGGACGTGGTGGAAATGGTTCTGGTGGGCAAGGTCAACAAGCAGATCGTCAATCTGATCAACCTCAACGGCGGCAAGGCCCTGGGACTTTCCGGCAAGGACGGCTGGCTCATCCGGGCGGAAAAAAAGGAACTGGCCGTTTCCAAGGAACATGCCACCCCCGAACTCATCGACCTGGGCAAGGTGGGTCAGGTCACGGCCGTGAACGTGGACCTGCTGAATTCCCTGCTCCGTCAGGACATCATCCCGGTCATCGCCCCGGTGGGCGTGGACGGCCGGGGGGAGACCTACAACATCAACGCGGATTCCGTGGCCTCGGCCGTGGCCGCAGCCACCGGGGCCAAACGTCTGCATTTGCTTACGGACGTGGAAGGCCTGCTGGACAAGGACGGAGACCTGCTCCAGTCCCTGACCGTGCCCGAAACCTTTAAAGCCATAGAAACAGGGGTTGCCACGGGCGGCATGATCCCCAAGCTGCATGCCTGCCTGGAAGCCGTCACCGCAGGCGTGGAAAAAGCCCATATCATTGACGGCCGACTGGAAAACGCCGTGCTGTTGGAGTTGTTCACGGATGAGGGCATTGGCACCGCCATCCTGAGCGGCGACGAGTCCGACGCGAGCGACGCCCCTTGCGAAGGGCCGACCTGTACCGGCGTTTCCCCACTTCCGGGAGGATATGCGTCATGAAGGCCATTTCACTGGTTGGATACAAAAATTCCGGCAAGACCACCCTGGGCCTGGAACTGGTCAAAGCCTTGCAGGAGCGCGGCCTGAGCGTGGCCGTAGCCAAATTTTCCAGCGACGGGTTCACTGAAGTCGAAAACACCGACACCCGGCGGTACAAGGCCGTGGCCGATACGGTCATCGGTCTTTCCGGCGGGGAAAGCTTTGTCTCCTGGCCGGAACAGCGCGGACTGCTGCAACTGCTGCCGCTGCTGGAGGCGGACATGCTCGTGGTGGAAGGCGGCAAAAGCCTTGGCTACCTGCCGCGCATCATCCTGGGCCGCCAGGACACCGTGCTGGACGATTTCGAAGGCGAAGCCCTGGACCCGGCCCTGGCATTGGGCACCTACGGCGGCGCCACCCTGACGGGCAAGCCCCTGTTCAAGGACGTGAACGAACTGGCCGACATGGTCGTGGAAAAGGCATTCCTTCTGCCCGGACTGAGCTGTGGCGGCTGCGGGCGCAAGGGCTGCCGAGCCCTGGCCCGGGACATCGTGGCAGGCACGGCCACGGTGCACGAATGCGTGACCACGGGCGGCGGCGTCAGCGTCAGCGTCAACGGGGCCGATCTGGCCCTGAACCCCTTTGTGGCCCGCATTTTAGCCTCCGGTCTCAAGGGCATGCTCGGAGAACTCAAGGGATACGTTCCCGGCAAGGTCAAAATCGAATTCGACGCCTGATCCGCCGCCCTGGCCGATCCGGTTTTCCACTCAACAACGGCCCCGCATTCCGTCACGAAATGCGGGGCCGTCGTTATGGGGCTCCCTCAAGGACACCCTCGACCATGGGCGGCGCACCCGCTACTTCTGCGCGGCTTCCCCTTCCGATACTTCCAGGTCCTCGGCCTTGAGCACCTTCCAGCCCCCGTGCTCGCGGGTAAAGGTGAACCGGGTGTGCACGGGCATGTCTTCATACGTATCCGCTACGTAAATCGTGTAGCGCCCCTGCACCTCCAGTCGAATGAACTCGCCGTCCACCAGGGCCGGACCAAATTGCAGCGCTTCGGTATCCACCAGCGCCTTGCGAAAGAGGTGAAACACCCGGCGCTGGCGTTGCAATTCCTTGAAATATTCAAACATGAAGGATTCTTCATCCCGCACGTTGCGGGCGTAGAGCTCCACGTAGCCATCGTCCAGGGTCACCAGCTTTGTGTAATAGGCGCGGATGACCTTGCGCACGGCCTGCTGATCCACGGGACCGGCCACCTTGCCGCCCTTGGCCTCGCGTTCTCCGGCCATGGCCGCCACATCCACCTCGGGCAGTTCCCCCCAGGATTTCTGTTCAGAATCCGGCTGTTGCCCTATGATCCGGGAATAGGCGGAACGCCCCTGCCCGGCCACCCGGGCTTCGGTTCCCGGAGCGTCGGCTGCGGGTTCAACCGCATCCAAGGACGCGTCGGGCGCCGGGCCTTCCCCAACCTCCGAACCATTTTCCGGAACCGGTGCCAACGACGAACCGCCCGTCACTGCGGCAGGCGCTTCCCCTTTGGTCTCGGACCGGCCCTGTCCGCTCATGGCCGCCACATCCACAGACGGCAGCACCGGCAGTTCCTCCGTAAACAGGTCCACCAGGGTGATGCGCTGTTTGGCAGAAGCCGAACCCGGTCGCTTTTCCGTCACCCGGGGCGTGGGTTCTTTGGTTTGCGACTCCGCTTCAAGCGCTTCTGCCGCCAACTCCGGATCCACCTCAGCGGCAGGCACGGCCCGCTCCTGCACTGCGGCAGCGTCCGCCGGATTCAAAAGGGCCACTTCAAAGGCCACGTCCGAAATGCAGGTCCGGTCGGCCCGGCCCGTTCCCGGGTAGACGTCCAGAATCACGAGCCGCACCCAGGCCGCGGAATGGGTCACTTCCAGATATTGCCAGTCCGGCGCGTCCGGCAAGGGCATGTCCACGGCATACCCGTCGGAAAATTCCAGACGCAGCTTCGCTGGCCGTGAATTGGCCAGAAATTCGCCGTCAGCCTGCCAGCCGCTACGCACTCCCAGGCGCTGCACCTGCACCGGACCGCCGAATTCAAACAGCGCCCATTCGCCAACGCCGGTTCCCCGGACCCCTTCGGCCCAGGCCGTGGCAGGATCGTTGTCCAGAAGGTTTTCCGGGCCAAAATGGTCGAAAAGATTCAGCAGACTCGACGATGCGGACACCGTCATTTCCAGAGCATGGGCAGGGCAGGGACCAGGCAGCAACACCCAGAGGCAGGCAACCAATACAACGGACCGAACAATTCGTTTCATGCCCTGTCGTATACTGGGGAATGGCAGCGGGAGCAACGCCAAATCCATTCCGCCTTCCCCCATCAAAAGTCAAACAGCAGAGGCCGCCCCCCGATGCTGGAGAGCGGCCCCGGAAACAACAGTGGCGGCAGGCGCCGCGCACCGGATTTTAATAGCGGTAATGGTCAGGCTTGAACGGCCCTTCCTGGGGAACGCCGAGGTAGTCGGCCTGCTCGGAAGTCAGCTCATCCAGTTCAACGCCCAGGCGCGCCAGATGCAGCCGGGCCACTTCCTCGTCCAGCTTCTTGGGCAGGATCATGACTTTGGGCTCGTAATCATTGGCGGCCAGGTCCATCTGGGCCAGCACCTGGTTGGTGAAGGAGTTGGACATGACGAAACTGGGGTGGCCCGTGGCGCAACCCAGGTTCACCAAACGTCCCTCGGCCAGCACGAGAATGTTGCGGCCGTTGGGCAGGGTCCACTTGTCCACCTGGGGCTTGATCTCCTGTTTGGAGCACTTGCCCGAATCCTCCAGGAAGCTCATTTCGATTTCCGAATCAAAGTGGCCGATGTTGCAGAGAATGGCCTCGTTCTTCATCTGGAGCATGTGGTCACCGGTGACCACATGGTAGTTGCCCGTGCAGGTGACGAAAATATCGCCCAGCGCCGCGGCCCGGCTCATGGGAATGACCTCGAAGCCTTCCATGGCCGCCTGCAATGCGCAGATGGGATCGATTTCCGTGACGATGACCCGGGCTCCAAAGCCGCGCATGGACTGGGCGCAGCCCTTGCCCACGTCACCGTAACCAACAACCACCACGACCTTGCCCGCAATCATGATGTCCGTGGCGCGCTTGATGCCGTCGGCCAGGGATTCGCGGCAGCCGTAAAGGTTGTCGAACTTGGACTTGGTCACGGAGTCGTTCACGTTGATGGCCGGGAAAAGCAACTCGCCCTTTTCCTGCATATGGTAAAGCCGGTGAACGCCCGTGGTGGTCTCCTCGGAAACGCCGCGAATCTTTTTGGCGATTTCGGTCCACTTGGAGGAATGGGACTTCTGGCTGGCCGCCAGCCGGTCCATGACGATCTGGAATTCCTTGACGTCATACTTTTTCGCGGCCAGAGCCGGGTCCGCTTCCACCTTGACGCCCTGGTGCACCAGCAGGGTGGCGTCCCCGCCGTCGTCCACGATAAGATCCGGGCCGGAGCCGTCGGGCCAGGTCAGGGCCTGTTCCGTGCACCACCAGTATTCCTCCAGGCTCTCGCCCTTCCAGGCGAACACGGCAGCGGTTCCGGCCTCGGCAATGGCGGCCGCAGCGTGGTCCTGGGTGGAGAAAATGTTGCAGGAGGCCCAGCGCAGGTCCGCGCCCAGGGCGTGCAGGGTTTCAATCAGCATGGCGGTCTGCATGGTCATGTGCAGGCTGCCCATGATCTTCAAGCCCTTCAGCGGCTTGGTCTGACCATATTTTTCACGCAGGGCCATCAGGCCGGGCATCTCGTTTTCCTGGAGTTGCAGCTCGCGGCGGCCCCACTCAGCCAACGTGACGTCCTTGACCTTATACGGCAGCTTCGGGTCCAGCGGTTTGACGGTATTGCTCATGTTCCTCCTCCTGGGAAGGCGGTTCGGCGCGGTCCGCGCCGGGGAAACGGAACGCGGACTGGCCGCGTCACTTCTTCACACTTTCATATATCAGGACCGTAAGGCCCTTGTTCACTTCATATTCGGTCATGACCGGGGTTGCGAATCCCGCGGCCTCCATCCAGCGCCGCAGCTCGCCGCGATCAATGCCCAGACGCAGGTCGCCATAGGCATCGCGCATTTCCTCCACGCCGTGGCGGTCAAATTCCGCCAGCACCAGTCGGCCGCCAGGCCGCAATACCCGGCAGGCCTCGGCCACGGCCTGGGCCGGGTCCGAAAGATGGTGCAGCACCAGGGAAATGACCACCACTTCCGCCTCTTCGTCCCGAAGCGGCAAATGCGTCAGTTCCCCAATGCGCAGGCTCACGTCCTCGCGCCCCTGGAACCTCGTCCGGGCCATGTCCAGCATGCGCGGCGAGTTGTCCACGCCGATGACCTCGCGACAGTGGTCGGCCAGCCGTTGCAACAGATCGCCCGGGCCGCAGCCCAAATCCGCAGCCACGCTACACCGTCCCACCCGTTCGGAGAGCTTTTCCGGTAAATGCAAGCTGCCGAGCATGTCCCGCGAAAGACGTTCCCACTCCGGCGCCACCGTATCAAAAAATTCCCGGGTGCTGACCACCCGTTCATGCAAAATTGCCTCGGCCCGTTCCAGATCGTCCAACAATTGGGGCTCGTCCGGGAACATCTGCGCAGCACCGTCCATGAAGGCCCGAGCGTGCCCCTTTTCCACGGCGCTGTAAAAGGCCCAGAGACCGTCGCGCCGCACATCGAGCAACCCGGCGTCCAAAAGTATTTTCAAATGCCGCGACACGCGCGATTGCCCCATATCCAGGGCCCGGACGATCTCGCCCACGTTGAGCTCGTGCCGCATGAGCAGATGCACCAGTCGCACACGGGTCTCGTCGGACAGGGCCTTGCAGTAGCGCACCAGTTCCATGACCTGCCTCCCGAACTTCGTATCAATATATGTTGATATACGAATTGCCTTCTACGGCAACCATCCGGTCACGTCAAGTCCTGGGCACCCTCTTGCGGCCCGGGCTGGAGCACGATATCATATTTTTTTATCGTGCGCTGCTCAGGAGAAGACCTTGGCATTATTTCGTCGCAAATACCGCATCGCCCGCGCCGGGGAGACGCTGAGACCCCTGCTTCAGCGGCTGGACGACAAGGGCGCGCTCAAGCTGGTGCGGCTTTGGAACCGCTGGGATACGGTCATGGGTCCGGAAGTGGCCGGAATGGCCCGTCCGCTCGGACGTCGGGGCCGTACGCTGCTGCTCCTGGCCGAAGACTCTATGGTGGCCCAAGAGCTGACTTTTTTTGCTCCGCAGATGATTCAACGCGCCAATGCATTTCTTGGTGAAGAATACTTTGACAAAGTGCGGTTCGAGCTGCTAAACGGCAGGGTTCCTTTGGACGGATACCGGCCCGATAGCGCGCCACGGAAGTCGTCCCCGCCACCAAAGCCCGAGAATCTCGGCGAGATTCTTGACGAACTGGACGAGGACTCCCCGGTTGGCAGATGCTACCGCGCCTACATCGGCCTGTTCCGGCCGCGATAAAAATATCACCACGGCCGCCTGGGCGCGGCGAGGAGGACAGGATGAGCGAAGAAACCAAAACCAACGACAGATCGTATGAGATGTCCTTTGAGGATCTTGGTCTGACCAAGACCCTGGACAAAATGACGGCCAAGGAGCTGCGTGCCCTGGCTGTGGAGAAGATTCCTTCCATCGTGGGCGCTTCCGGCATGAGCAAGGAAGACCTCATTGCCCGGATCAAGGAAATCTTCGGCATCAGCGATGACGAGGGCGGAGTCTCCCCCTACAAGGAGCAGATCCTGCGCATCAAGCGTGAGATTCGCGAAATGCGCATCGCCAAAAAGCAGACGGAAGATCGCAAACAGCGCGACCTCCTGCGCCGTCGCATCAACAAACTGAAGAAGCGCACCCGTCGTCTGGCGCGCGCCGTCTAAAACTTTTTTTTGAGAAGAGCGTTTTTTTTGTTGACAGGAAACGCCTGAACCAATAAGACCTCTTCTCGCTGCTGGGCTGTCGTTCAATTGGCAGGACGACGGGTTCTGGCTCCGTTAATCAAGGTTCGAGTCCTTGCAGCCCAGCCAAATATATAATGCGTCCCCATCGTCTAGCCTGGTCCAGGACGTCGGCCTTTCACGCCGGTAACAGGGGTTCAAATCCCCTTGGGGACGCCAAAGAGAATTCAAGGCTTTATGCACACCGCATAAAGCCTTTTTTCTTTTCACGTGTTACCCGTGAGTGTGATCTTCCGGAAACTCGCGGAGTTTCGTTTCCGCTTCGCCGCTTCCCTGTTCTGTCCTGGACCAGCGCCAGCACGGTCAACTAACAGCGATCTCTCCAACGAACGCGCCGTACGCCACACGCAAAAGGGCCGCCCGAAGGCGGCTATTTTTTGGCGTTGTAAAACGCCGGGGATGGAGGTGAGGGTGCGGCCCATGGAGGCACACGGGCCGCACGTCGAGATTGAGAATTCCTATTCCCCGCCGGGAATCAGTGCAATGGCCTCGATTTCAATCCGTCCGTTCAAGGGCAGTTTCGCAACAGCAAAGGCACTGCGAGCTGGGGCTGGGGTGGGAAAAAAATCGGCGTAGACTTCGTTGACGGCACCAAAGTCGGCCATATCCGTCAGAAAGACGGTGACCTTGACGACGTCCGCAAGGGTGCCCCCCGCTTCTCTAACGATGCCTTCGAGGTTCTTCAGACATTGGCGGGTGCAATCGCCAATCGGCCCTTCGCACATGGCACCGGTCTCAGGGGAGACGGGGAGTTGGCCGGAGATGTAAACAGTCTTCCCCGCCTGGATGCCTTGGGAATAGGGGCCGATGGCCGAAGGCGCGTTTTTAGTGGTGATCTGGGTTTTCATTGCCATTGTCTCCTATCGTTAGATTTCAAACGATTCCATCGGGGCCGGAAACTTGATTTCGACGTCCGGCGCAACTCCCCTGACGACTTCCTCGACCTTCCCGACGGGGGTGGACGAGATCTTCATCTGGCCGAAAAGCTTCTCATGGGGATGGTAGAGGACGCATTTCCCGACTCCGCTCTTCTGAACGCAGCGGGCCACATCCCGTTCGTAGACCAACTGGTGCCCCCCGATAAGGATCTCGGGGACGAAACGCTGCCTGAGCACGTCGATCTCCCCGTCGGAGAAGAGTGGATTCATGCCTTCGGTCAGGTTGAGCAGGCTTTCTCCCTGTGGCGTCGTCACTGCGAAACCGTAGTACCGGGCACGCCAGGGGGCGCGGAGAAGGTTGTTGGAAACGAAATTGAACGCGGCGCCCACGCTCCCCTTGAAGAAGTTCAGGTAGCTGATCGGACGGTGATGCCAGTCGAACGGCGTAATGCGGAAGCCGTCCAGCTCGACGTCCTCGAAGGGCAGGACCGGAACGAGTTGGTCGTTCGGGATGTCGTGATGCTTGCGCAGGTAATCGCAGACCTCTGCGCTGGAGACGATCTTCGCTCCGGTTTTCTTCGCCACCACGGGCGAATCCATAAAGTGTTCATGGTGTCCGTGCGAAATACAAATGACGCGGACCTTGTCGTAGTCGTCCAGACTGGCCCACTTGGCTCCATACATCTTTCGAAAAAAGGGATCAAAGACAAGGTCGCCCCTCTCGCCCGGGATGAGGATGTTGGACCAACCAAGGTATCGCATTTTCGTTTTACTCATTTTCTTTCCTTCCGTGCTTTTAATGGGTTCGTTGCGATTTGCTCGCGAGATAGATGGCCGAGAAGAAGGTCACCGCAATCGCCAGGATATAAACGGTGCCGAAATTGAATCCCCAACCCTGTGTCATGATGTAGCCTGCCGCCCCGGCACCGAGGATGTAATAACAGGCCGGGAAGATGGTCTTTCTAATAATGTCCCCCTCCCTGCCAAGCAGACCGACCGCCGCCGAAGCCATGATGACGTTGTGCACGCAGATCATGTTGCCGGCCGCCGCGCCGACGCCTTGGACAGCGACGATCCACTCCGGATCAAGGTGGCTGATGACGGCGACTTTATATTGAAACAGGCTGAACATCATATTGCTGAGGGTGTTGCTTCCCCCGATGAACGCCCCCATGGCACCGATGACGGCGGACATGGCGGGCCAGATGGAGCCAAAGCTGTCCGCAAAGACCTGGGCCAGGACGTTGGGCATGGCCGGGAAACTCTCAAGCCCAGCCCCGCTGCCAATAAAAATCTTCACCATAGGGACGGCGACGAGTAACGCGGTAGACGCCCCCACCACGATGGCAAAGGCGGATCCGGCGGCGGTTCTAATCGTGCGCAAGGGTGCGCCGTGGACAAGCACCGCTATGAACGCAGCCAGGATGAAAATGGTCCCAGGCAGATAGCCAAGCTGGAGCGCAGAGACCACCGTGGTTCCAAATAGCGGAGTCGTCTTCACAGTCAAGGCAAGCAGCCAGTGCTTGAGGGGCAAGGCGTCGACCCGGCTGAGGAAGAGGATTGCCGCCATGGCCACGTAGGGGAACCAGGCCCTGAGCGGAGACATCGTGCCTGAGGGGAGCTCCTCGTCCACCTTCATGGTGCCTTCCCATCGGGCGTCCCAGGCCGAGCGATCAGGAAAGTCCCATCCCCCGTCCGCAGGCAGGAACCAGCCTTTCCTGGCCGCGAGGGTGGCCGGGATAAGCCCTATCATGCCACCCAGCACGTCCGGGAATTCGGGGCCGAGAAAACGGGCGGTCAGATAGTAGGGAACCGCGAGGCAGACCCCGCCAAACAGGGCGAACTTCCACGCACGGAGTCCAGGCAGAAAAGACCTTTCGCTGCCGAAAAACCGGGTCATCATCGAAACCATGATCAGTGGAACGAACACGGAAACCACGCCGTGGATGGCCGCCACGCGCAGGCCGAGATCATTGATGTAGGCAGACCAAGACAGGCCGTTGGTGGCAATATCGGGGAGGTGCCCCTGCCCGAGTCCGACCGAGATACCGATCAGGATCGGGGTTCCAACCGCTCCGAAGGAAACGGACGTACTCTGAAAGATCATGCACAACATCGCGGCGGCCATAGGAGGGAAACCAATGCCGAGAAACAGCGGCCCTATGACCGCCCCGGTGGAACCGAAGCCCGCCGCGCCTTCCAGAAACGCGCCAAAAAGCCACAATATGATGATGGCCTGGATGCGCCTGTCCGTAGATACACCGGTGAACGTGGATCGGATGACGCTCAACGCCCCGTCCTCCTTCAGCGTATTGAGGAGGACCAACGCCCCGAAGACGATGTACAAGATGCCGACCGCCGTGAAGATGCCATCCACAGTCTGCGCGGCGAGCAGGGGCAGAGGTATCTTCCAGACAAAGGCTGCGGACAGTGCAACGGAGACGAGCGCCAGGGGCATGACGCGCTTTGCTGGCCAGCGAAGACCAACAAGAAAGACGGCGATGACTGCTATCGGCAGTATTGCCAAACCGGCCAGAAGCAATTGTGATGGCATGACAGACTCCTTGAATTGATTGCGAAAGAACTCCAGTGTTTCATACTGGTGAATTTCGTTTATCAATATGAATCGATCTCTGTCAAACCGTTTCTTAAAATTATTTATGATTTCTTATTAGTGTCTTGCTGCTTCAGGAGAAAACGAGTATTCGTTGTATTTAAGAAATTGCATTCAACACATAACAGGCTGTAATTATGGACAGAAAGTCTCAAGGTATCCAGTCTGTGGAGTTCTCTTTCGAATTGCTTGAAGCATTTCTGAAGATCGGAGCTCCCGTTCCCCTGGGAGAAGCGGCGGAACGCCTGGGTATTGGGAAGAGTAAGCTACACAAGTATCTAACGAGCTTTGTTCGCCTTGGAGTGATTGAGCAGGACGCCTCCGGTTGTTACTCCTTCGGCCCAAAACTCCTGGAGCTGGGCCTGGGAATCCTAGGTCGCATGGACATGGTGACCTTTTGCGAACCCGAGCTGCACCAGTTGCGCCTGGAAAGCGGTGAAGCGGCCGCTCTGGCGTTGTGGACTGTGCAGGGGCCGCTCATTGTGCGCTTTTTAGAAAGCCCCCGGCCGGTGGCTGTGACCATGCGCGTGGGTTTCTACGCGCCGGTTACCTCCAGTGCGGCGGGCAAATGCTTCGCCGCGCACCTCCCTGAGGCCGCCTATGCGCATCTGGCGCGAGAGGAGTTGGGAAATGACGTTAACGCACTCCAAGCCTTTGAGGACAAATTACAAAAGATAGCCAGGCAAGGATTCGCCATCCGCTCGGAGCCCAATCAGGCCATACCGGGGGCCAAGGCCCTCGCCTGTCCCATCTTCGACGGGCAGAACGTGATTGTCGCCAGTATCCTTCTGATCGGTTTCGAAAATGGACGGGACACCCGGCCGGATGATGCCGTCAAGCTACTTACAGAGTCCGCTGAACGACTCTCCGCCCGTCTTGGCCATACCGCTTCCGATTAGCTACTCCGGTAAGATCCGTCTCGCTCAGCCACTCGTGAGGCCCCGG
>JAQVYA010000159.1 GCA_028708865.1 Desulfovibrio sp.
GACCTTGGTTCCGGCCAGGCAGGCGCGGGAGGCGAGGGTGGTGGTGCAGGCCACGGCGTCGGCGGTGTAGTAGCCGTCGCGGTAGTGCTCCACGGTGATGCCGGCTTCTTCCAGGATGTGTCGGCTTTCTTCCTGCACCACGGCCATGTTCCAGGTCATGCCGCCGCCCCACATGCCCCCGCCCAGGGAGAGCTTGCGCTCGAACAGGGCAACGTTGAAGCCTTCGGAGGCGAGCTTCCAGGCAGCGGTCAGGCCGGAGGGACCGCCGCCCACAATGGCCACGTCCAGGTTCAGGCAGGATTTGAATTTGGTGAAGAAGCGGTCGGCAATGGCCTCGGTGATGATGCGTTCGTCCAGGGGTTGATTGGTCATGATGAGCGTCCTCCTTAAAGAGTAAGGTTGGCCCTGCAACGTGCAGGGCAAGACGCCGGGGGGTGCGCGAGATCGCGACCATTCGCGGCCTCAGGCGCTGACAAGGGGAGAGGGTGGATGAAGAGGGGCCGGAATAGAGGCCCCTACAAGAATCCGAGTTCCCTTCGCCAGTGTGAACTGGAGCAGGTTCGATGGGTTTGCTCTCAGCCCCGCAGATGAGCGGGACACCCCAACCGGACAAGAGCCATCTATCAGGGGTCTTCGGGCGTGGCAAGCCTTATTTCCGCGCGGGGCGGGGGGCTTTCGGAGCAGGAAAACAACTTGTTCCCGGTGGGCTACATAAGCCCCGGCAGCCAGAGGGCCAGTTGCGGCTGGGCCATGAGCAGGGCCACCACCAGGGCGTAGCAGGCCAGGAAGTAGCTGACCCCGGCGAAAACGTGCCGCATGGGCACATTACCCGCCATGGAGGCCACGATGAAGGTGTTCACCCCCACGGGTGGGGTGATGGCTCCCATGGTGGTGACCACGGTGATGAGCACGCCGAACCAGATCAGGTCGTATCCCATGGCCTGCACCACGGGTTGGAAGATGGGAATGGTCACCAGCAGCAGGGCCAGCGCATCCATGACCATGCCGCCCACGGCGTAGATCAGGCAGATGAGCAGGATCACGACCCAGGAGGGCACGGCCAGGGAGGTGACGAATGCGGCCATTTCCGAGGGTAATCGGGCGATGGTCAGAAATTTGGCGAAGATGACGGCGCCCATCATGATCACGAGGATCATGCAGGAGATGCGGATGGTGTCGGCCAGGGCCAGCAGCAGCTTGTGCCGGGTCATTGTACCGGTGCCCGCGGCCAGGAGCAGGGCCAGGGCCGAACCGGCGGCCCCCACCTCGGTGGGGGAGAACAAGCCCGCGAACAGGCCGCCCATGACCAGCCCGAACAGCAGCAGCATTTCCAGGGAGCCGGGCAGGGAGCGGAGTTTTTCCCCCAGGGTGGTGCGGGGTCCGGCTGGGCCCCAGTCCGCATGCCGCAGGCAGAGCACGCGCACCGTGGCGAGGAAGAGCAGAATCAGCAGCAGCCCGGGCAGCATGCCGCCCCAGAAGAGCTTGCCAATGCTTTCTCCCACTTGCAGTCCGTAGATGATGAGCACCACGGAAGGGGGAATGACCACGCCCAGGGTGGACCCGGCCGCCACCGCGCCTGTGGAGAGGATCGGGCTGTAGCCGTATTTTTTCATTTCCGGAAGCGCCACGGAACTCATGGTGGCGGCAGTGGCGGTGTTGGAGCCGCAGATGGCCGCGAATCCGCCACAGGCCAGCACCGTGGCCATGGCCATTCCACCCCGGATCTGCCCCATCCAGATGTAGGCTGTTTTGTAGAGCCGTTCGTTGACGCCGGAATAAAAACATATCTGGCCCATGAAGATGAACAGGGGGATGACCGTCAGGCCATAGCTGGAAAACGTGTCCCAGACCACGGTGCCGAGCATGGCCCGGGCCGCGCCCGTGTTCAGGATCAGGGCGTACCCGCCCAGGCCGAGAATGCCCATGGCAAAGCCTACGGGAATGCGGAACAGGAAGATGACGAGCAGGAGCAGGCCGATGCCTGCGAGTCCGATGGCGGTGGGGTCCATGGGCTCAGCCCTCCGGAGTGGGGCCGGGCGCTCCCGGCAGGGTTTTGAGGAAGTCCACAAAGAGTACGAAGGCCATGGCCAGGCAGCCCAGGGCCGCGGCGAAAACAAAGGGGTGGTAGGCTAGGCGCAGGGTCTGGGAGAGTTCGCCCGAGTGGATCAGGTCCAGGCCCCAGCGGGCTGTTTCCACCCCGGCCAGGGTGAAAAAGGCGCAGGAGGCGAGCAGTTGTAGGGCGTCGCTGGCGCGTTGCAGGGCCGGGGGCAGTTTGGTGGTCAGCAGGCCCACGAAGATGTGGCCGCGTCGGCGTTGGGCCAGCCCCAGGGAAAAGGCCGTGAGCACGGCTCCGAAAAAGCCCACCAGTTCCACTGTGCCCTGGATGGGCACGTGCACGGCGCGCAGCAGCATATTGGCGCAGGCCAAGAGCATGGCGGAAACCAGGAATATCCCGGCCAAAATGGCCAGGAACCGGGCGAGTCGCTCGGCAAGAGCATCCAGACGATGAATCAGGGTGTGCATGGTCGGAATCCCGAACAGCGGCCGCGCCCCGGAAGGAGCCGCAACGCGGCCGCGATTTGGCAGCGGGCTGCCGTGCATGCCGGTCCGGTTCCTGCTCGCGTCAGCCGTGCAGGTTCCTTGACCGGGCAAAGGAAGAACCTACTGGTCGAATTCCTGTTTCCAGGCCAGCACGTCGGCTAAAACGGCCTCGGCAGGGAGCCCGGCCTTGACGGCGCGTTCCTTCCAGTCTTGCACCAGGGCGGCGGATTGCTCCAGGGCGTGGGTCTTGTCCTGGTCCGAAAGGGTGAAGACCTGGAGACCATGCTCCTTGCGGGCCCATTCTACGGCCTCGGCCGTGTGCGAATCCCAGTACTGCCCGGTCCAGGCGGCCTGTTCCGGAGCCAGCACGTCCAGGACATCTTTGGCCTCCTGGGGCAGGGCATTCCAACGGTCTTGGTTCATGACCACGGCGAAGATATAAACCGGTCCGTCCATGATGGTGGCATAGGGACAGAATTCCGCGAATTTCATGTCCTGGAGCACTTCCAGGGACGTGAACAATCCCTGGATCATGTTTTTTTGCAGGGCGTCCGGCACTTCGGGCATGGGCATGCTGACCGTGACCGCGCCCAGGGCATCCAGGAACCGGCCGGAAGCGCCGTTGCCGCGCAGTTCCAGCCCCTGGACCTGCTCCAGAGTCTGCACGGGCACGCGGGACATGATGTTGCTGGGCGGGGTGGCAAACATGGTCAGCACCTTGACCTGTTCCAATTCAGCGGGCCGGTATTTTTCAAACAAGGCCCAGAGGGTCTGGGAGGATGCCTTGCCCGAAGTAAAGCCCACCGGCATTTCCACGGCTGTGCTCAACGGAAAGACTCCGGGCTGATAGGACATGGCCACGCAGCCGATGTCGGCCTGGCCTTCCATGACGCCGCGCAGCATGTTCTTGGCCTTGAGCAGGGTGCCGCCGGGGAAGGTCTCCACCTGTACCGCGCCCCGGGTGCGGGTCTGGACTTCCTCTTTCCAGCGTTCCATCTGCACGCAGGGCACCGTGAACGCAGGTGGGAAGTTGGCATAGGTGAGCCGGACCGGCTCGGCGGCCCGGGGTTGCTGGGTTGAGGATTCGTTGGTGTTGGAATCGGAGCACCCGGCCGCGAATAAGGCGGCCAGCAGAGTGGCCAGCAACAGGCCCGTGTAGATCAAACGTTTCATGTCCCTCCCCTTGTGGATTCGTGATGGATCGGACTGCTCTCCCCTGGTCCGGTCCGGGAATCCGCCGTGAATTGTTTGTTCCATGCGCGGTCCAAAAAAAAGGCCCGGCAAAAAGCCGGGCCCGTGATGCGCTATTGCAGGTTGAGATCGTAGGCAAAGAGCACGGTCTTGCGGTATTCGAGCTGTACGGCTCCGGGATACGTGTTCACAAGCACGAGCAGGTCAAGCTGCCCGTCGTTGTTGTAGTCCGCAATGTCGAAATCCACCACCGTGCCCTTGATGCGCCGGGTCTTCCAGGAAAGGTTCATACCCGTGCCATCCCAGAACAAGCCGTGGATTTCGCCCTGGGTGAAGGTGCGGAACCGCTTGAACACCTGGGCCGCCACCGAGATGTCCTTGTTCATGAGCAGTTCGTACTTGGTGCCGCCGGTCATGAGGTTGGTGGGCAGGGCGGCCAGAGGCACATAGTAGTATTGCTGCTCCATGGCGTCGCGCTTGGTGCCCATGCCCGGCACCACCTCGTTGGGCAGTTCCAGGGGAATGGCCGAGCTGTTGTAGGTCTCCTGGGAGACATACTCGGGCTTGAGGTCCGAGGAAAACACGCCGATGTGGCCTGTCTTGTCCAGGCGGATGATCTTGTAGGTTTCGCCTTCCGGCAGGTAGGCTAGGTTGTAGACGTTACTGAATTCCGGAACCGCCACCTTTCGGCTTTTGATCACGTCTCCGCCGGTCACCAGAACCTCGTAGATGTCCTTGGATTCCATGAGCCGGTGGCTGCCCTTGGGCTGGCCGACCAGCGTGGGGGTGAAGTTCGGGGGCATGCGGATTACGTTCAGGAACATGCGTACGTCCTCGGCCACTGGAGTAAAGCCGGAGCCATCCGCGGCAAAGCGGAAGATGTGCGAAAGCGGGGCCTCGTCGCGGTAGGAGGAGACCACCAGTTCGCTGGCGCCGTCACGGTCCAGGTCAATGGCGCGCACGTTGATCATTTCAGCCTTGCGTGAAAAGCTCTGTTCGGCCAGATGCTTGAGCTTCCCGTCCTCGATGCGGTAGGCGTGCAGGGTATATTCTTCCAGAATAAATATTTCGTTTCGACCATCGCCCGTGGCGTCGCAGACGGCCATGGAGCGGGAGGCAAAGCGCAGTCCGCGGCTTTGCCAGCGGCCCGTGTTCTGGGTGCCGCCTTCGTAGCGGAACTGCGGGTTCACGGCGGCGGCGGTAAACTGGTCCGTGCTCTGGGCGTTGAGGAAGGCCGGGTTGGCCGCGGCCGCGGAAGCTCCCTGGGTCGTCTCTTCTTCCTGCCCTGCGTTGAACAGGGTGCGGGTCATCTCCTCGGCCATGCGGTCCAGTTCCATGGTGACTTCATCCATGGGCACTTCCGCGCTTTGCCGGATGGGATCGCCGCTCAGGCTCTGCATGGTCACGTCCAGAACAACGCTGCTGCCGGAGACGGAAACATTGCCCCAGACCAGGTAATCGGTATCGGCTCCGGCCAGGAGTCCGCGGGCGGCCTTGGCCGATGCCGGAACCTGGCGGCCAAGGGAAACGGCCACCGTGTCCGGAGCCGGTTCCAACGTGCCCGGCAGGGTCAGCTTGCGTTCAAAGCGCGAACTCGCGCCCTTGCCGTAATGCTGGTACTGTTTGGGTCCCATGTACGTAAACGGGAAAACCACGAAGGTCTTGACCTGGGCCATGGCCGGCCCGGGCAGGACCGTCAGGGTCAAGAGCAGTACCGCCAGGGCTTGGAGTGCAGCAACACATCGGGATCGCATTCGTTTCCTCCGGTAGCAACGCGGCGTGCGCGTGTTCACCATGTGTTCATGATCTGGTTGGACCGCGCCCCGCAAAGGGAGCGGTAGTGCCCTCTTAGCAGGATGCGGACCGGGTTGCAAAACATACGTGGAGCGGCCCGGACAGGCTTGCGGTTGATCATCTGCGCGAAACCCATTACTGCGGGCCGAAACTGGCTGAACGCGGGAAAATCCACATACCCCGGAGGCCGTAAAAAAACAAGGTTTCTCATGACGAACGCCGTGCGCCGCAGTTTCCGGCTGGCTTGCCGGTCAGAACATCATCCCCAGGTGGAGGCCCTGCTGACGGCCCAGGGGTACGCCTTTGAGCCCGAGCCGTTCGCCGGGTTCGCCCGCATGTTGACCCAGGAGCCCGCCCCATTGGGGGCCAGTGTGGCGGCCCGGTTCGGTCGCATCTATATTCAGGACCGTTCATCCATGCTGCCGCCGTTGGCTTTGAATCCGCAACCTGGGGCGCATGTGTTGGATATGTGCGCGGCCCCCGGCAGCAAGACCGGCCTGCTGGCCCGGATGGTGGGGGCTCAGGGCTTTGTGCTTGGCTGCGAGCCTTCGGCCGGACGCATTGCTTCCTTGCGCGCCAATCTGCGCCGGGCCGGGGCGGTTCAAACGGCCACGCTGCACGCCTCGGGCACGGAACTTTCCTTTGGCGGCGACGGGTTTTCATACATTTTATTGGATCCGCCCTGTAGTGGCTGGGGGACCGAGGATAAGAATCCCCGGGCCAAGGCGTTGTGGAGCGGGGACAAGGTGGAGCCGTTGATCCGGTTGCAGCGGCGGCTGTTGGAACAGGGGGCGGCCTTGCTCCGGCCGGGGGGGCGGCTTGTTTATTCCACCTGCACCACCAATGAGCATGAAAACGAGGCGCAGGTGCTGTTTGCGCTGGAACACTTGGGGCTGGAGCTGGAAACGCTGCCGTTGCCCCCGGGATTTTTGTTCGAAGCGCCTCGCCTGGGGTGCCCGGATGGAGTTTGGCGCGTGGCAGAGGATTCCGAGGGCGAG
>JAQVYA010000160.1 GCA_028708865.1 Desulfovibrio sp.
GTAAAAAAGCTCCCCATGCCAGGTTGTTCCGGCCCGGGCTGCGGCGCGCAGGGCCTGGCGGTTGACCCGGCCCAAGCGCCAGGGGCGCAAAACCGAAACAGTCTTGCCTGCCACGTCATGTAAAGAAAGCCCGGTCATGCTTGAATACTGGGAGTTGACGAATTCCACCCGGCCCCGGGCATCAAGGATCACCACGGCTACTCCGGCGTGTTCCATGGCCACGCGCAACTTGCGCAGATCCAGTTCCTGGCGTTTCAGTTCGGTGATGTCGTGAATAAAAAGCACAAAACGTTCCGGCGATCCGTCCGGATCCAGAAGCGGATACAATACGTATTGTTCAAAGATTCCATCCTGAGCATACACTCCGCGCTCGGGCCGATGCGTCTGCATGACGCGACGCGTATCAGCATAGCGCGCGGCAAGCCTTTCCCGAGGCAGAACTTCAAACAGCCGCCGCCCCACCAACTGCTGCCGGGTCAGGCCCAGGCGCTGGGAATAGGCCTGGTTCACTTCCAAAATCGTGCCGCCCATGTCGTACATAAGGACCAGATCTGAGGTAGCATCGAGCATGGCGCGTTCCGCCTGTCTGCTGCGGCGCAGATATTCCTCCACGCTGTGCCGTTGGGGTGGCACTTCCTTCCAAAGATCATCTCCGCCGGGCAACGCGTCCGGGGCGGCCTCCTCCCTTGCCGGAAGGTCCGAAACGTCCGAAACGTCGGACCTCCCAGCCTCTGCGCTGCCGGAGTCCAATTCATGGGCCATGCACATGACCATGCGTTCCGGCGGCTCTTTTCCGTTCGGAGGCACGGGGGGAGTCCGCTGTTGTGGAGCAGCCACGGGAAAGAACGTTATGGCGAAGGAGCGCCATCCGTCCTGAGTATAAAGCGTTATGTCCGAGCGGCTTGGTTTTCCCTCGCGCAGTGCGATCTTCAAAGCGTTTTCATTGCAACGCACATCCTTTTCCGAAAGAAAGGTGGTATCTGTCCGTCCTACCACCTCCCCTGGCGGGCGCCCCAGGACACGGGCCAGCGCATCATTGACGTAACGAAACCGACCTTCTGCATCCTTGACCCCAAACGGAATGGGAATAAGGGACATCGCCTCTGCAACGGACTGGTCAAACTGATATATTTGTTCTTTCATTACTGTTGATTCCCGTAAAGCCGGCAGAAAAACGTTCCGCCAAAAGAGATAATATAGGGTAATGACATACCCTCATGGGCAAAAAGTTCAATACAAAACGGGAAAAACAGCTACCACCGTCTGCATATTTACTTCTTTATTACATAATATGTCATTTTATAGTCATTCACAAGAAAGCCAACCAACTTTTTGATTTGCATATCAAAACAGGATGCGTTCCACACTGCGGCATATTTAGCGCGTGAACAAATGCACACTGGGCCGGGTCCCGGTTTTAAGGCCGTCCTGCAGAAGGGTACGGGCCGTATGGCGAAAATCCTCCAGAGAGTTCCCTTTGATGAGCCCAGGAAGCAGCGAATGGCCGTAGCAAAAGTTGGCGGCCAGATACACGGCGAATTTCCGGTACCGCTGCACGGCCCGCTGAGAATCGAAATGCAGTTCCAGGGCATCAAGCAGTTGCAAGGCCGCTTCGCGGTACACCTGCGGACCAAACTCCCGCCCCGACGACCAGGAAGCAAAAAGCCAGGGCCGCGCCACGGCCATGCGCCCCACGCTCACCCCGGCACAGCCCGTGCTCTCCAGCATGCGCAGGCAGTCCTCAGGGGTCTGCACGTTGCCGTTGCCGAAGACGGGGACAGAAGCGGCTCCGGCCACAAGCCGGATATGTTCCCATACCGGCGGCCGGGTGCGGCGGTCCGGGGCCACCCGGGGGTGAAACACCAGGGCATCGGCTCCGGCCTCGGCCAGGACCGCGGCCATTTCCACGGCAGGCCCCGGATCCGGGCTCCAGCCGGTGCGAAATTTGACCAGCACGGGCATGGCCGGGTCCACCCGGTCCACGGCCTGGCGCACGGCACGCACCACGGCGGCGGCGCGCTCCGGCTCGCGCAGCAGGGCCGCGCCCGCACCCCGCTTGGTCAGCGCCGTGGCCGAACAGCCCATATTCACGTCCACACCGAACAATCCTTCCCGGGCAACGCGTTCAGCCGCCAGAGCCATTTCCCGGGGATCGGCACCGGAAATCTGCACCACGAGGCGACCGGATTCCTGGTCGCGCCAACGAAACGTGGGCGAGGTATGCCGATTTTCCGTATCCAGCCCCCGGGCCGTGCACATCTCGCTAAACAGCAGCCCGCATCCGCCGAATCCGTCCACCACCTCGCGAAACGCCACATGACCTAATCCAGCCATGGGTGCGAGCCAGAGCCTGTTGCCCGCCTCCCGGCCCCGCAACGCCAGCGGACGGTTCAGCAGTTTTTGAAGTTGCTCGATTGTCTGCATATCCATACAATGGTACTGGTTGAAATTACTGCGCCGCCTTGGCGCGCGTACGCGCGTTATCCTGCATTGCCACGTTTGACAAGGCGATCAAAGGGCATTAGTTCCTGCACATCCCATTACGGAGGCATAAATATGAGCATGAAAGAAAAAGTGGAAGCCGCGCTGGAAAAAATTCGCCCGGTACTGCAAAACGACGGCGGCAACGTGGAACTCGTGGAAGTGACGGACGACGGTATCGTCAAGGTGCGCCTCCAGGGGGCTTGCCACGGCTGCCCCATGTCCCAGATGACGCTCAAGCACGGCATCGAACGGGTCATTCTCAAGGAAATCCCGGAAGTCAAGGGTGTGGAAGCGGTCTAACCTGCTCCCGCAACAACGAAATCCTCCGGGTCGTGCCGGGAGTCTTTGACCCGGGACGCGGCGTACCGGCGCTGCGAATCCGAAGGACTCCCCCCGCACCGGCATGAACCAATGGCCCGCCGTCCTGCGGGTCCCTTAGGGTGCGTCTTCCGGGCGCGCTCATATTTCCATGCCTCGCCTCCGGAACCGGATTGCCGTTACCCACGAATTCATCTTTGCAAGCATCCCCTCAAGGGAGGAACAATGTCTCAGATCGTTACCCGGTTCGCGCCCAGTCCTACGGGTTTTCTGCATATCGGCGGGGCCCGCACCGCGCTTTTCTCCTACCTGCTGGCCAAGAGCCAGGGCGGCCGCTTTGAGCTGCGCATCGAAGACACGGACCGCGAACGCTCCACACCGGAAGCCACCCAGGCCATCCTGGACGCCATGCAGTGGCTGGACCTTCAGCCCGATGGGGAAACCGTCTTCCAGCATGCCCGGGCCGATCGGCACAACGAGGTCATCGAACAGTTGCTGGCCTCGGGCAATGCCTATTACTGCGACTGTACCAAGGAGCAGGTGGACGCCATGCGCGAGACGGCCCGCGCCCAGGGCAAAAAGCCCAAGTACGACGGCTCCTGCCGTGAGCGGGGCCTGGGCCCCGGCCCCGGGCGGGTCGTGCGCTTGAAGACGCCCCTCCAAGGCTCCGTGGCCTACAACGACATGGTCAAAGGCCCCATTGCCACGGCCTGCGAGGAAATGGACGACATGATTCTGCGCCGTTCCGACGGCACCCCCACCTACAACCTGGCCGTGGTAGTGGACGATCACGACATGGGCGTGACCCATGTACTGCGCGGCGACGACCACGTGAACAACACTCCGCGCCAAATCCTCATCTACCGGGCCCTGGAGTGGGACGTGCCTGAATTCGGCCATGTGCCCATGATCCTCGGACCAGACAAGAAAAAACTTTCCAAACGCCACGGCGCGCTTTCGGTCATGGAATACCAGTCCATGGGCTACCTGCCCGAGGCCGTGGTCAACTATCTGGCTCGGCTGGGCTGGAGCCATGGGGATCAGGAAGTCTTCACCAGAGAAGAACTGGAACAGCTCTTCAGCGTGGAGCACCTGGGCAGCTCGCCTTCGGTGTTTGATACCAAAAAGCTGGAATGGCTCAATGCCCAGTACATCGTGCAGGCGGACCTGAACCGGCTCGCGGATCTGGTACTGGATGTGATCCGTGAAGAAGCAGGGGACCAGGAAGCCGCCAACGTAGACCGCGACGTGCTGCTCCGGGCCCTGCCCCTGTTGCAGCCCCGGGCCAAAACTCTGGTGGAGCTGGCCGAAGCCAGCCAGTTCTTCCTGGTGGACGTCTCCCATCTGCAATACGACGAAAAAGCCGTAAACAAGTTCCTGAAGCCGGACAGCCTAGCGCTGCTGGCCGAATACACCACGGCCCTGCGCGGGCTGGATCGCTTCGAAGAAGAAGCCCTTGAAGCCCTGACCAAGGAATTCGTGGAACAACGGGAACTCAAGTTCAAGGCCATTGCCCAGCCCATCCGCGTCTCCATCACGGGCCGCACCGCCAGTCCCGGCCTGTTCGAGACCATGGTGGTCCTGGGGCGCGAGCAGACCCTGGCCCGGCTGGACCGGGTGCAGGACTTCGGTCTCTGATTCCGGCCCGGGCTGCGGGTCGGCGGATACATAAAACGCCTGGTTCACCACTCCGTGAATCAGGCGTTTTCTTATTCCACAGCCCAGGCCAGGGCGGTTCATCGGTCCGGCAGCTTTGGTCCAGGGCTGGACGCGTCCCGGCCGCGCCCCTCTCCAGCGCGCTTCAACACGCGGTCCAGTTCTTCCGGGTCCACGGGCTTGGCAATATAGTCGTCCATGCCGTCCGCCAAAAAACGCTCCCGGTCCGTGTCCATGGCAAAAGCCGTCATGGCTACCACCGGCACCGCGGCCACGTGCCGCAGGTCCGCCTCGGTCCGAATTCTTTCCGTGGCTTCCAGACCGTCCATCTCCGGCATCTGAATATCCATGAAGACCAGATCCGCCGGACTTTGGCGCAAGACCTCCAGCACCTCCAGACCATTGCGGGCCAGTTGCACGGCATGGCCCCGCTTTTCCAGCTGGCGGCGGATGGCAATGCCGCTGACCCGGTCATCCTCGGCCACCACCACGCGCAGCCCCTGGGGAATGGCGTCTGCCCCTTTTTCAGCGGGCGCATCAGGGGCAACCTGGGGCGCGGGTCCGTCCTGGTTCAGCTCCCGAAGCTTCTGGTCACGAAGCCCCTGGGCGTGGGCCTGCTGGCCCCGATGCCCCTGGTCGTAAAATTCCTGGACATGAAGCCCCGCCTCGCGGGCCACGGGATATTGGGGTGCCGGTTCAGGAGCCTCTGGCCCGGAAGAATCTTCCGTGGCAACGGTCCGGGCTTGCTCCACAGCGTCCGGCGCCTTGCCCAAAAATTCGGTATCACTCGGACGAGAATCCGGCGGTGGCACCGGCGCGGCATCCAAGGCCGCCCGCCGCAAGGTCACGCAGAACAGAAACGAACTGCCCTGGCCCGGCGTGCTCTCCACCGTTATCTGGCCCCCCATGAGTTCCACCAGACGGCGGCAAATGGACAGCCCCAGGCCCGCGCCCTGATGTTCACGGCGGTAGCGTTGCGCAGGCTGGCTAAAAGGCTCGAACAGGGCGTCCATGTTTTGCGGTTCAATGCCGCTGCCCGTGTCCGAAACCACGAAGAGTACGCGAGGGTCTCCGGTCCCGGCGGCAGGCAGCGGATAGACCTCCACCTGCACCCCGCCGGCATCCGTGAATTTGAACGCATTGCCGAGCAGGTTGGTCAGCACCTGCTGGAGCCGGATCTCATCTCCGGAAACCTGCTCCGCCACAGCGGAATCAATGTGCAGCTCCAGGTGAAGCCCGGCCTGGCGCGCCATGGGCTGAAACAAATCCACAGCCTGCCGCACGGCCCGGCGCAGGTTGAACGGCGCTTCACGGATGGGCATTTTCCCCGCCTCCACCCGAGAAATATCCAAAATATCGGACAGCAGGCGATTGAGCCGACGAATGGCGGCCAGAGCCATGTCCAGATATTCGCTCTGTTCCCGATTCAGGCCCGTGCCCTCCATGAGTTGGAGCATGCCCAGAACGCCGTTGAGGGGCGTGCGCAATTCGTGGCTCATGTTGGCCAGAAAATCCGATTTGGCCCGGTTGGCGTCCTCGGCCTCTTCCTTGGCCTGCACAATCTCCTGCTCCGCCTCCTTGCGGTGGGTGATGTCCGTATGCGTCCCCACCATGCGCACGCCGCGCCCGTGGGCATCGCGCCGCACCACGCGGCCGCGGGAGTCGATCCAGCACCACTGCCCGCTCCGGGTGCGCATGCGAAACTCCATTTCAAATTCATCCCGCGCCCCCTCCAGGCAGTCCAGGTGCGTTGCATGCACCCGGTCCCGGTCCTCGGGATGCAGATATTCGAGCCAGCGCTTCAACGAGGCAATGGGGGAATCGTCCGTACTGGTTAGCCCGGTGACCATTTCCCTGGCCGTGTAGCCCAACATGGCCAGGTATCC
>JAQVYA010000026.1 GCA_028708865.1 Desulfovibrio sp.
AAGATGCTTATCTTGCAGAAATGACATCGACTAACTCAATTAATCGAATTACTTTAATTGACGAAAACGGAACCGTCCTATTTGATACACAAAAAGATGCTTCAGAAATGGAAAATCATTTGAATCGTCCTGAAGTCGCCAGTGCGATCGCCACCGGAAAAGGTGAAGCGACCAGATACTCGGCTACGATCAATCAACAAACATTCTATTATGCTGTAAAACTTGATAATGGTAATATCTTACGTGTAGCTTTTGAGACTTCTACAGTCTTAACAGCCCTGATCAGTGGAATACCATTTATCGTCTTGTTAATGTCCTTGTTAATGTTGATAACTTTAGCTATATCTAACAAGCAAACTAATGCATTACTAAATCCTATTAACACTTTGAATCTTGATAACCCTTTAGCTAATGAAACATATGATGATCTTGCACCATTACTGATCCGCATTGATGAACAAAAACGCAATAGTGATGAACAACTACGGTTACTTAATGAACAACATAAAGAATTCGATTCAATCACAAGCAACATGCAAGAGGGATTGATCAGCTTGAGTAGTAGTGGCACGATCTTATCTATAAATAAAAGTGCCTGCACGATATTTAGTATCACAACCGATAATGCGACCAATAAAAATTTTGCCGTTTTAAATCGGACTGACAACTTTATCAATACCGTCCAACAAGCACTAGATGGGAAATTGGCAGATACGACGATTAACACTAATGGTCGTTTATACCAATTAATGGCAAATCCTGTCAATAATGAAGATGTCAGCAGTGCTGCAGTATTATTACTGCTTGATATAACGGAGAAACAAGAACGCGAAAATCTACGAAAAGAATTCTCAGCTAACGTTTCTCATGAACTGAAAACTCCTTTGACCTCTCTTATCGGTTATGCTGAAATAATTCAAAATGGAATAGCCAAACCAGAAGATATAACTAAATTCGCTAAACAGATCAATGATGAAGCACAACACTTATTATCACTGATTGACGATATTATCATGTTATCGCATCTTGATGAGAATAATGAAAACTTAAATTTCGAAAACGTCAATCTATTTGAAGTCTGTCGTGATGTTGTCGATGCTTTGATCAATAAAGCTGAGAAAAATGATATTACGCTATCACTTGAGGGATCGCCAGCTTACGTTAACGGCGTCAAAAACATCTTATATGAAATGATCTTCAATTTATGTGATAATGCGATAAAATACAATCGAACTAATGGCAAAGTAAAAATCAAGATATTATCAGATTTAGATAACATCAAAGTTGAAGTTTCAGATACTGGTATTGGTATTGGCAAAGAACATTTTGATCGACTCTTTGAAAGATTCTACCGTGTTGATAAAAGTCATTCTCGCTTTACTGGTGGAACGGGTCTTGGTTTATCGATCGTTAAGAATGGCGCAAAGTTACATAATGCCGTCTTAACTTTCTCAAGTCAGGAAAATGTAGGAAGTAATTTTACCATTACTTTTCCCAAAGTATAAGAGTTAATTAACTAGAGATAATGATAAAAGAAGTGCTCAATAAGTTAAGCACTTCTTTTTATTGACTTATAAATAGATCTAAACAACGAATATCTTAACTGATAATGGTTCCGTTAGGCAAATTCTTGATGTTAATGACTTCCATAACATTATCACCTTTACCCGCCAAGATCATACCCTGTGATTCAATACCTCTTATATTCACATATTTCAAATTACTCACAACAACTACTTTCTGACCGACAAAGTCTTCAGGTTCAATGAAATCAGCAATTCCACTGACAATCTGACGTACTTCAGCATTCCGCGCAGAGGTGGTCCGTGACCCGGGGCGCGTCCTTGACCAGCTCCTTGCAAGCCGGAACCTTGCAGTCCAGCACGCGCAGGGGGTTGGTGTCCTTGCGGCGGCGGCAATCCTCGCAAAATTCCTCCACCGGCAAGGAGTTGAAATAGTCGGTCAGGGCCTGGCGATAGGCCGGGCGACACTGGGGGCAGCCCAGGGAGTTCAGTTCCACGGACAGCTTTTCCAGCCCCAGGCCGCGCAAGAACGTATCCAGCATGAGGATCAGTTCCGCGTCGGACTGGGGTTCGGGCGCGCCGATGATCTCGGCGTTGATCTGATGAAACTGGCGCTGGCGGCCTTTTTGGGGTCGTTCGTAGCGGAACATGGGACCAAAGGTATAGTACTTGGCCACCATGCCGGGCTGGTGGTTCCCGGACTCCACAAAAGAGCGGATCACTCCGGCCGTGGCCTCGGGCCGCATGGTCAGGGAGCGGCCTTTGCGGTCTGGAAAGGTGAACATTTCCTTGCCCACCACGTCCGTGTCCTCGCCGATGGACTTCTGGAACAACTCGGTTTTTTCCAAAACCGGAGTGCGCAACTCACCGAATCCGAAGCGTTCAAAGGTCTCGCGGGCCTTGGCTTCCATAAAGGTAAACAGGGCGGCCTCTTCGGGAAAGAGGTCGGCGAAGCCTTTGATCTTCTGTATTTTTTTGCTCATATGTCGTATCCGCCTGGGACCGCCTCGCGACCAGGGCCGTGCGGTCCGCGTAGTTGTTCGCAGGAAACGAATTTCGTTAGTCCATTGGGGCCGGGTTGTCAAAGCGGCGGCCCCTGTCCTGCCCGGATTGGTCCCGGCCTGCCCGAGTTGACCAATGGCCGGACCCGTCCTTCGTACCTCTGGTCCCCTCAGCCGTACAGCCCCAAAATCATTGCATCCCATCCATTTTTCCACCTGTCGGGACGTTGGCATTGTTTTCAAAAAAGTGGACTTTTTGGGGTTGCCAGTTATTGACAGAACCGATTATGTGAATAGGTCTTGTACTGAACCAATAGGGTACGCAACGGCATACCCTGAAGCCGATCAGGAGGCAGCATGCTTCAGTTGTCCGACGCAGCTCTCGACGGGCTGAAACAATACTTCAAATCCAATGAAAAGGCTCCGGTACGCGTCTTTGTGGCCCAGAGCTGCTCCGGCGCCTCCCTGGCCCTCGGCCTGGACCAGGTGCGCGAGGGAGACAAGAGCTTTGACTTTGACGGGGACATCACCGTGGTGGTGGACGAGGAACTGCTGGAGCAGGCCAAGCCTGTGACCATCGACATGGGTCCCATGGGCTTTGCCGTGGAATCCAGCCTGGAATTCCCCCAGGGCGGCTGCGGTTGCAGCTCCTGCGGAACCGGCTCCTGCTCCCCGGGCAGTTGCCACTAGTAAGCCAAGCCAGCGTATCTTGCCGGGCGGTCCACTGGATCGCCCTTTTTTTTGTTCATCCCCGCTGCCAGAGGCCGATTCCATCCAACATCCCCACCATGACAAAAACAAAGCATGGCCTGCCGTCACCAGCGGGACCATGCCTTGCATTGCGGCGCGTCCTGCCTGGGCAGGCTGTTTGCCGGGCTAGTCGTACTTCACGGCGGAAAAACGCATCAGCTTGTCCCAGGTATGTTCGGACTCGATATAGCGGATGGTGCCGGTATGGCCGCGCATGACCAAGGAATGGGTCACGGCGCCGGTTCCGGTGTAGTGCACCCCGCCCAGGAAGCTGCCGCCGGAAAGGCCCGTGGCCGCAAAGAACACGTCGTCGCTCTTGACCAGATCCGCAGCGGTGTAGACCTGGGAAAGATCATAGCCTGCATCGAGCATGGCATTGCGTTCCTCTTCCTTTTGCGGGTCAAAACGGGCGAACAGCTCCCCGCCCATGATCCGGATGGCGCAGGCCGAGAGCACGCCCTCCGGGGTTCCGCCCGTTCCCATCATCACATCCACTTCGCTGCGCGGGTTCACGGCCATAAGCGAACCGTTCACATCGCCGTCGGTATGCAGCTGAATGCGCGCCCCAGCCTCGCGGATTTCCGCGATCAAGGGCTTGTGGCGCGCCTTGTCCAGCACAAAGACCACCAGGTCGTCCACATCCTTGCCCAGGGCTTTGGCAATGGATTTGAGGTTGTGGCCCACCGGGGCGTTGATATCCACCACGGACCGCGCCGCAGCGGGCACCACGAGTTTTTGCATGTAGAAGCTGGGTCCCGGATCCAGCATGGCTCCGGCCGGGGCCACGCCCACCACGGCAATGGCGTTGGGCCGCCCCGTGGCCAGCAGGTTGGTGCCTTCCACGGGGTCCACGGCCACGTCCACGGCCGGGCCCTGGCCCGTGCCCACGCGCTCGCCGTTAAAGAGCATGGGGGCTTCGTCCTTTTCCCCCTCGCCGATGACGATCTTGCCGTCAATGTCCAGGCTGTTGAATGAAAGCCGCATGGCGTCCACTGCGGCCTGATCGCCGGAATTCTTATCGCCTCGGCCGAGCCAGCGGCCAGCGGCCAGGGCGGCCGCTTCGGTCACGCGGACCAGATCCATTGCCAAGTTCTTGGACGGAGCTTCCATGATCAACCTCCAGGGGGATGGGGATGTGAAATTTGTTTCCGCATCGGGTGCAGAATGCGGCCGCGCCCGTGCCGCCCGCTCGTGCGGGTCAGGGTATGTCACGGTCCGCCGGACCGCAATGCCAGGACGCGTGGTCCCACGAAAAAAGCGCCGGGAAAAGAGGGCAGCCCCCTTGTCCCGGCGCTGGAATAAACAATATTACGAATACCGTTCCCGGATCAGAGCGGCCAGGGCGTCCGGGGTGAAGCCGTATTCCTGCTCCAGCTTCTGGTAGGGCGCGGAATGGCCGAAGTGGTCGATGCCTTTGACCAATCCGTCCATGCCCACATAGCGGTACCAGAGCTCGGGCCGCCCGGCCTCCACGGCCACGCGCCGCTTGACCTGCGGCAGGAGCACGGAATCCTTGTATTCCCGGCTCTGCTGCTCAAACAAGGTCACAGACGGCATGCTCACGATGCGGATACGGAACTGGGGCAGCTGCTCGGCTGCGGCCATGGCCAGGGACACTTCCGAACCCGTGGCAATGACAACCATATCCACGGCGTCGGGACCGCCTTCCGGATCCTGAAGCACGTAGCCGCCCTTGGCCACGCCCTCAAGCATGGCAGGACGCTGCGCAGGGTCGAGCACGGGCAGGCCCTGGCGCGTCAGGAACAGGCAGGCGGGCCGATCCTCCAACCGCAGGGCCGCGTCCAGACACAGGGCCGTTTCCGTGGCATCGGCCGGGCGCAGGTCCACCACGTCCGGAATGAGCCGCAGGGACGAGATGTGTTCAATGGGCTGGTGCGTGGGGCCGTCCTCGCCCAGGTAAAAAGAATCATGCGTGAACACGAACAGGGAAGGCAGCTCCTGAAGCGCGCTCATGCGGATGGCGTTGCGGCAGTAGTCTGAGAAAGTCAGGAAGGTGGCTCCAAAGGGAATCACCCCGCCGTGCAGGGCCAGTCCGTTGACGATGGCGGCCATGGGGAACTCCCGGACGCCGAAGGAGAGGTTGCGGGCTCCAAACCCGTCCACGCCGAAACAGCCCACATGGTCACGGAACTTGGCGGTCTGGTTGGAGGGATCCAAATCGGCGGAGCCGCCCACCAGCTGGGGCAGCTGGTCCATGATGTGGTTCAGGCAAGCGCCCCAGGCCTTGCGGGTGGCTACTTTTTCCCCGGGGGTAAAGCCGGGCATTTCCACCTGCAAATCCGTCCGGGGCCGGGTGAAGAGATTCCACTTGGCCGCGAAGTCCTCATCCTTGAGCCGGGCGTCCAGTCCGGCCTTCCAGTCCGCTGCCCGCTGGTGCAGCGCGTCGAACCGGGCGCGGAAATGTTGCAACGCCTGGTCCGGCACCTGGAAGAACTGCTCCGGATCCAGGCCCATCTTGGTTTTGGAGGCTGCGATTTCCTCGGGAGGCAGGGGCGAGCCGTGGGTTTCGTGGTCGCCTTCGCGCCCGGCCGTGCCCTGGGCCATGACGGTATGGCCAATGATGATGCTGGGCCGGGTCGCCTCCATCTGGGCGCGCTTGATGGCCTCGGCAATGGCTTCGCGGTCATGGCCGTCCACTTCCTGCACGTGCCAGCCAAAGGATTCGAACGCCTGGGGATAGTTGGTGCAGTCCACGCGGGAGCAGGCCCCGGCGATCTGAACCTTGTTGGAGTCGTAGAAGGCGATGAGCTTGCCCAGGCCCCAACGTCCGGCCAAAATGGCGGACCCCAGGGAGACCGGCTCCTGAATGTCGCCGTCCGAGGCCAATACGTACGTAAAGTGGTCCACCACGTCCTGGCCCAGGCTTTCGTTCAGGAAGGCCTCTGCCGCGGCCAGGCCCACGGACTGGGCAAAGCCCTGGCCCAGGGGACCGGAAGTGGCTTCCACCCCGGGGGTGAGGTGCTTTTCCGGATGGCCCGGAGTCCGGGAGCCCCACTGCCGGAAATTCTCCAGCTCCTGCATGGGCAGGTAGCCCTGCAAATGCAGCAGGGAGTAGAGCAGCATGGACTCGTGCCCGGCGGAAAGCACGAACCGGTCGCGGTTGAACCACGTGGGATCCTGAGGATCATAGTTCAGAAAATCCTTGAACAGCACGGTGGCGAAGTCCGCCGAGGACATGGCCCCGCCCGGGTGGCCGGAATTGGCCTTGCGGGTGGCGTCCATGACGAGGCCCTTGACGGTGTTGACCACGAGCTGGTCCTTACTGAGCGTATCCTGGGGCATGAAGACGTTCCTTTTCAGGGTAAAAATGGGTGGTGGTTATTGGTCCATGAGGTTGATGCGGCGCAGGTGACGTCCGCCCTCGAACTCGGCTTGCAAAAAGGCCTGGACCACACTCTGGGCCAGACCGGGCCCGGTGGTGCGCTCGCCCAGGCAGAGCACGTTGGCGTTGTTGTGGGCGCGGGCCATGCGGGCCATGTATTCATTGGTGCAGACCGCGGCGCGAATGCCCTCAAAACGGTTGGCGGTCATGGACATGCCCAGTCCCGTACCGCAGATGAGCAGGCCCAGGGCCTCGCCCTCCTCAAGCACGGCCCGGCAGACCGCTTTGGCGATGTTCGGATAGTCGCAGCTTTCCGTGCTGTGTGTACCGAGGTCGCTTACGGTCAGGCCCTGCTCTTCCAAAAAAGGTTTCAGCGCGTTCTTGAGCGCCAGTCCGCCGTGGTCGCAGCCCACGATCAGTGTTTTGGTCATTGTGCTCCCCCTTCGCGCCGCGCGGCGCGTCCCATACGGCCCGTGCCGGGCCGTGGTGCGGTGTATTCATTGCCGGATGCCTCGGCATCTCCCGGCACTATTCGGCGTCCAGCGCGTCCAGCTCCTCCTTGAGCAGCCCGATCTGGCCCATGACCAGCGCGCGGCTGGTGGCGGTGTCGTGCCCGGCCTGGATGCGGCCCAGGCGGCAGTACTCTTCATCCAACCGCTTGGCAAGTACGCGGCGTTCGTACCCGCGCATCAGCCGGGCGGCCATGTGGCGCAGCTCGCGCCAGACAACCCCCAGGCCAAGCAGGAAATTTTCGATCACGCCTGGAGCGTGGGTAAAGCCGGAAGCCGTGGCCGTCTGATCATCGTGCCGGGACATTTCAGCTCCTGTGACGGGCGGATGGCCGGGGCAACGGCCCGCCTGATTCTTTTTTTGATGTTTTTTCCCCATGCGCATTCCAGGGCCCGCTCCCCTCTCTTAGGGGCCGGCGGGCTGAAACGCCTCCCCTGCCGGGGTCGGAACATCGGCCCCGCCCAGGGCGGGAACACGGCCCGTGGTCCAGTCGCGCACCATTCCGTCCAGGGCCAGGGCCTCCACATCCGGCGGCAGGCTCAGGCCCAGGGCCTGCGCGGGCCAGGGCTGGAGTTTAAGCTCTCGGGACTGGATGCGCAAGCTGCCCCGATGCCCTCCGGGCAGGGTCAAAAACAGCCGTTCCGCCATGGGTGCCCGCGAAGAGCGCCCATTGTGCGCTGCGGCCGCGTCCGCTGGAATACCAGTCGGCTCCGCCTCCTCCGGATAGCGAGAAAACTCGATGCGCCACTGGCCGCCCAGGGTTTCGGCATATTCCGCAGGCACCGACGTCCGGCCATACATGAGCACAGGCCGGGCCGCCCGGTCCAGAACCAGACCGTCCACGCGCGCGTCCTCGAATTCGTAGAGAATGCCGCCCTGCTCCCAAGGCGTGGCCCGAACGTACTGCGCCGGCACCAGGTCGGTAAAGTCCCCGAACAGCAGCGCCGCAAAATCAGCCAGGGAAAAAGGAAACGGCAGACCCAACAGCCGGGCCCCCACAATGGGGTCCGCATGGGTATAGGCTCGCATGCGGTCCGGGTAGAACGCGGCCAGCCCTTCCGGCCCCTGACGCAATTTGCTCAGGCTGCCGCCCAGGTTGGTCCAGGCGTCCATGCGCACCACGGCCTCCGGGTCCGGAGCGCTAAATCCACCCCAGAAGTCCAGCAACACCCGGGCGCTGCGATTACCGGAAGACCACGCCAAGCTGCACGCGGCCACAAAGGCCGGAGCCGTCGGCCGCACCCGGTAGTGGGCCTGAAAAACATCCCAGGTACGCGCCGGAGAGCCGTATTCCGGCAGGGGCCTCCGGGCGCAGCCCCCCACGAGCAGCAACACCGCGAGGCAAAGCAGCAGGGCGGGCCGCCCCATATGCAACAGGGACGCCGAAGCGCCCCCGTGCCTTGCCGTCCCAAACCGCGGTGCACCGGCCGTGCTCTGATTCGTGCCACGGTCCGGCCCCCGATAGGTACCTATATCCGGGCCCATATCCGGACCTGAATCCGTGCCGGAAAACCCCACGCCGGGAGCGCGAACGAAATCGTAAAACCGCCGCATAGTTACAGGCCCTCGATCTTGGCCTTGACCGCGTCCACATCCTCAGCCCCAAACTGGATGGCCTTGCGATAGCCTTCCAAGGCTGAAACCTTTTTGCCCAGGGCCGCGGCAATATCGCCATAATGTTCCCAGAGGGTGGCCTCGTTGGAAACCTCGCGCACAGCCTTTTGAATGGCCTCCCAGGCCTTGTCCAGCCGCCCGGACTGGTAATGCACCCAGGCCAGGGAATCCAGGATATAGCCGTTGTCCGGTTCCTGCATCAGGGCGTTTTCCACAAGCACCAGGGCGCGTTTGAGCTCCCGCCCCTCCTCGGCCAGGGTGTAGCCGATGTAGTTCAGGGCGTCGGCGTGCTGCGGATCGGATTTGATGATCCGCTCCATGACCTCCAGCCCTTCGGCGCGGCGGCCGTTCTGGTCCAGCAGCGCGCCGTAGCGGTAGAGCAGGTCCGGATTCTCGGGCCGCTGCGCCAGTCCGCGTTCCAAGGCCTCCAGGGCCCGGGCCTGGTCGCTCCGGCCAAGCCAGTACTCGGACTCCATCTGATAAAAACCCACATTGTCCGGAAAGGCGCGCTGGCCTTCGCGCAGGAGCTGAAGCACCTCTTCGGGCCGTTCCAGACCGTGCAGAATCTGGATGCGAAACTCCAGGGCCTCGTCGTAGCGGTTATCCCCCTGCGGCACCTGATCCAGGTATTCCAGGGCCTTTTCCGTGTTCTGTTCGGCCTCAAAGGCAATGACGGCCTTGTAAAAATAAAACTCCGCAGGCACAGGCTCAAATCCGGCCAGGGTGTCCAGCACGGCCGAGGCCTGGGCCGGGAAGCCCTGGTTCAAAAACACGCTGGAGGCGGAAAGCAGGTAAGCCTTTTCCGTGGGCCCGTTCATGGCGGTCTGCAAGGCCGCGTCCACGCTGTTGAGCTTGAGCTGAAGGGTCACGAGCCGGATGCGCAGTTCTTCTTCGGGCCCGCCCAGTTCCAACAGCCGGGAATAGGCCTGCACCGCTCCGGGCAGATCATTATCCAGTTCCCGCAGGTAGGCCAGCTCGGCCCAGGCTTCGTAATATTCCGGATCCATCTTCAGGACCCGATCCAAGGTCTGGAAGGCCTGACGCCGCTTGCCCAGCCGGGCCTCGGCCCGGGCCTGGAGATACAGGGCGGTCTTGTCCCGTTCGGCCTTGGGGATGATGTTCAGCTGATCCAATCCCTTGGCGTATTCCTGGGAGTCGATGAGCACTCCGGCCAGCCGTTTGCGCATGTCGTGGTCCTCAGGGGCTGCCAGGAGATACTCCTCCAGGAGCAGGGCCGCGCTTTCCACATTATTTTCCAGCAGGTAGGCACTGGCCAGGGTGCCCACGATGCGGCGGTTTCCAGGATAGGCGTCCAGAGCCCGGGACAGGACCTGCCGGGCCTGGGGGAGCTGTTCCGCATTGAAGAACAGGGAAGCCTTGTCCACGTAGAGTTCCGGAGAAGGCTCCCGCTCCAGGATGCGGTCCGCGGCCTGGGCGGCGCGTTCCTGGACCTGCAACGCCTCCTCGAACTGGGCCTCGCTCATGGAGGCTCCCAGCCGGGTGAGCTGTTCCAACCGGGACTTTTGATCCTGGAACAAAAGATAGTCATAGGTGAGCCGAGCTTCGGGAGTCATGTCCACAGCCTGGGCAGGCCCCAGGGGCGAGGGGCCGGGGGGCGCGGTGCGGGGGCCGCATCCGGCAACAAGGCCTGCCAGCAGCAGGCAGCACAATGCCCGACGCAGCGCGGGCCGGGCAAAGATTCCGGGGAAATGGGTCATGCGGACCTCGGAAATGTTCATGGGCTCGCTCCGTGCCGACTTGGTTCGGGCCGCAAGGCCCTGTGGTTACTTGCTTCCGCGCGCTTTGCCGCTGTGGTCCGCGCCCAGGGCGGACGCCGCTTCTTTGCAGGAGGCTTCTTCGGCCGCGGCCTCGCGCAGACGCTCCAGCATGATCTCGCCCTGCTCCACTCCGGCCTCCAGAATCTCCGGACCATACTTCCGGCCCACTTCCGTAAGAAAACCGTCCGAAGCGTAGCGCGCATCGTTCACGCCGATTTCAAACTGCTGGATCAGGTCGGCCAGGGAGGCCGTGCTGTAGTCGCAGTACAGCCACATGACCGTGGAAAAAATGTCCGGCCCAAAGCGGAACCAGTAGGCGTCATGCAGACAGTAACTCATGGCCCGCAGTTGGCTGGCCTCGGGCATATCCGAGGCGTCGGGCCGGCGGCGGCAGGTGGAAGCCCGGGAAACCAAGTGCTTTTCACTGTCCGAAAGAGTGCTGTCATCCAGCATGACGTAGGCCGAGCCCTGGGTGCGTTCGGCCTCGCCGCCCGCGCATTCGATGTCCCGGATCATGGCAGCCACGGCCGCGAGCAGGGAGGTGCGCCGGGCCGTGTTGCGGTCCAGGCCGCTGTCCCAGGCCATGACCAGGGTGGCTGCGTCCTGGGCCAGGCGCTTGGAGTGTTCGATGCCGAACATGTAGTCGTCGTACAAAAAGGGGACGGATTCTTCCTGCAACTTGAGCAGGGCCGGATGGTTGAAGAAAAGGTCCGAGGCAAAGGAAACGTCTTCGGCGAAGTCGTCGTAGAAGGAAGGGAGGTTGTGTTGCCGGGCCAGGCGGCAGGATTGTTTTTTCAGGGCGATGAGTCGTTCATTCATTGTCGTTGATCCACTCCACGGAAAAGTCGTCCACCGTATTTTCCAGATGCTGCCGTATCTTTTGCAGCAGCCGGGCCTCAATCTGTCGCACGCGCTCCCGCGTGACGCCGTAGCGCTCTCCGATTTCCCGTAAAGTCACCGGGGAATCCGAGAGCAGGCGTTCATGAAGGATGGCCAGTTCCTTTTCATTGAGTTCAGGTTCGATGGCCTTGAGATTTTCCAGCAGGATGCGGGAAATCTGGTTGTCGGAAAGGGTCTCCTCCACGCCCGGGGCCAGGGAGGGCAAAAAGTCCAGGCGGGTGGTGTCGGTATCGTCGCCCACGGGCATGTCCAGGGACATGTCCCCCCGGGAGAGACGCTGGTCCATTTCCACGATTTCCGACTCGCTGACGTTCAGCGACTCGGAGAGCGCCTCGGTGGTGGGGTCGAACCCCAGGGAAAGCAGGCGCTGCCGTTCTTTGTTCAGGTTGTAGAAAAGCTTGCGCTGGGTCTGGGTGGTCCCGATCTTGACCATCCTCCAGTTGTCCATGATGTACTTGAGGATGTATGCCTTGATCCAAAACGCGGCGTAGTAGGAGAACTTGATGCCCTTGTCCGGGTCGAACTTGTTCACGGCCTTCATCAGGCCCACGTTGCCCTCCTGGATGAGATCCAGGGCGTTCTGCATCCAGCGGCGCTGGAAGTCCATGGCGATCTTGACCACCAGGCGCAAATGAGAGGAAACTAGGCGAAAGGCTGCGTCCTGGTCGCCGTTGTCCCGCACGCGCTGGGCCAGTTCCTGCTCCTCCTCGGGCTTGAGCAGCGGAAAGCGCGAAATCTCCCGCAGGTAGAGCGAGAGGGGATCGCTGGGCACCACGGCGCTGGAACGCTTTTCCTTAAGCGCAGGCAGCATGGCGGCCTTGGCCTTGTCAGGCTTGGCGCTGGTGTCGGATTCGGGTTCCCCGGCTCCGGCGTCGGCGGCCGAAGACCGGAGTACTTCCGGTTGGGAGATGGTGTCCGGCTTCATGTCTGGATTGTCTTTCGGCGCATTCTTCGCCGTGTGGTATTCGGTAGTGGTCAAATGCGTACGGTATACCTTTTGAACGGGGTTTTCAACCACCAGGGTTCCGGCCCCGGGCGGCGCCGATTTTATGGGGCGGCTTTGAGGTTGACCTATATTCGGATATATTGATATTGCGCTCCACGACCCTTCCGCGCAATACAACACCCCGGCCCCATCCGCCGGGACAGGGCGGCCCGGCCGCAGGGAGATACGGATGCCGGATTTTCGGAAACTTCTCAACGACGACCGAGTTCATTTTTTCGACGGGGGCTATGGAACGCTCCTCCAGCAGCGGGGCCTGCCCGCGGGCATGTCGCCCGAAATCTTCGGGCTGCAAAGCCCGGAGCACGTGCTCCAGGTGCACCGCGACTATCTGGCCGCCGGTTCCGAAGTCCTGACCACCAACACCTTTGGCGGGTCACGCTTTAAGATCGGGCCGGACGCGGACGTCTACGAGCTGAACAAAGCCATGTGCGCCCTGGCCCGAAAGGCCGCCGGGGACCATGCCTTTGTGGCCGCCAGCATCGGGCCCACCGGCCACTTTTGCGAGCCTCTGGGGGAACTGACGTTCCGCGAACTGGTGGACGTATACAAAGAGCAGATCCGCGGCTGCGCTCATGGCGGGGCCGATCTGATCCTGGGCGAAACCCACTTCGACCTGGCCGAGGCACGGGCCGTGGTCATCGCGGCCCGCGAGGTCTGCGACCTGCCTGTGGCCGTGTCCATGACCTTTGAGGGCACCAACAGCCTTACCGGCACCACGCCCCTGCACTTCATCGACACCATGCAGAACATGGGCGTGGACATGGTGGCCACCAACTGCTCGGCCGGGCCCGAACAGATCGCGGACGTGGTCCGGGCCATGCTTCCGCGTCTTTCCACGCCGCTCTACGTGGCGGCCAACGCCGGGCTGCCCGAGCTGGACGAACAGGGCAACACCGTGTTCCGCCTCGGGCCGGAAGACTTTGCCGAACAATCGGCCCGCTTTTTTGACCTGGGCGCCAAGTTCGTGGGCGGCTGCTGCGGCACCGGGCCGGACCACATCCGCGCCCTGGCGCGGCGCAGCCGGGAAAAATCCTGGAAACGACCCGAGCCGCAGGACCGCGCCCTGGTGCTCACCTCCCGGGGGGCGGGCGTTCCTCTGGGCCCCGGCCATCCGGCCGTGCTCATCGGCGAGCGCATCAACCCCACGGGCAAGCAGCAGCTCATCCAGGAACTCCAGCAGGGCGAACAAACCGAGGCCCTGCGGCTGGCCGCGGAGCAGGTGGACCGCGGCGCCCCGGTATTGGACGTGAACGTGGGCGCGCCCATGGTGGACGAAACCGTGGCCCTGCCCGGCCTGGTCAAGGCTCTGGTGGGCCGGTTCACCACGCCCCTGTGCATCGACTCTTCCACGCCCGGAGCCGTGGCCGAAGCGCTCTGGGCCTATCCCGGCTCCGCCTTGGTGAACTCCATCAGCGGCGACCCGGGCCGCATGGCCGAGCTGGGCCCGCTTTGCGCCCGGTTCGGCGCACCGTTCATCCTCCTGCCCATCAAGGGAAAAAAACTGCCGGTCACGGCGCCCGAACGCATCGCCATTATCGAAGAGCTGCTGGACGAAGCCGAAAGCCTGGGCGTCCCCCGGCGGCTGGCCGTGGTGGACGGTCTGGCCCTGACCGTATCATCCAAGCCCGAGGCGGCCCGCGCCACCCTGGAGACCATCCGCCACTGCACGGAAAAGCTGGGCCTGGCCACCACGCTGGGCCTGTCCAACGTCTCCTTTGGCCTGCCTGCCCGGGACCTGCTCAACTCCACGTTCCTGTCCATGTGCCTGGCGGCCGGGCTGTCCTCGTTCATTGCCAACCCGGACTCGGCGCGGCTGCGCGAGGCCCTGGCCGCATCCGAGGTGCTGCTCAACCGCGACCCCCAGGCCACGGGGTTCATCACCAGCTATTCGGACTGGAAGCCCACGGGCGGCGCGGCCCCGGCCCAAGGCGGCTCCACAGGGCCGCAAAATGCCGCTCCGGACGCAGGCGGAAGCCATCCGTTGTTTTCCGCCGTGGTCAAGGGGGACAAGGACGGCATCACTCCCCTGGTGCAGGCCGCTCTGGACCAGGGCGGCAGTCCCTTTGAGATGGTGGACGAGCATCTGATTCCGGCCATCATGGAGGTGGGCGAAAAATACGAACGCAAGGAATACTTTCTGCCGCAGCTCATCCAGTCCGCCGAGACCCTGCAAAACGCGTTCAAGCTCCTCAACCCGCTCATGGAAAAGGACGGCAGCCACGAAGAACGCCCCTGCGTGATCATGGCCACGGTGGAGGGCGACATTCACGACATCGGCAAGAATATCGTTTGCCTCATGCTCCGCAACCACGGCTTTGACGTGGTGGACCTGGGCAAGGACGTGACCGCAACGCGTATCGTGGAGGAGGCCGTGGAACGCAAGGCACGGCTCATCGGTCTTTCCGCGCTCATGACCACCACCATGGTCCGCATGGAGGACACCATTGCCCTGCTGCGGGAAAAAGGGCTGGATGAGATCAAGGTCATGATCGGCGGCGCCGTGGTCACGGACGCCTTTGCCGAATCCATCGGCGCGCACGGCTGTTCCACGGACGCAGTCACGGCCGTGAAGCTGGCCAAGCAGCTGGTGCAATAAACATTGCCTTTGCCCTGGAAAGCCAAAAGAGCGAAGTCCTGAGGACTTCGCTCTTTTGTTGTCTGCCCCTGCCGGCGGATTTCAATATTCTGATTTTTTGGATCCCCATCTGCCGCTTTTCATTTCAGAACTCCAAGCATGGAATTCAATACGAACACAACAGAGGACCCCAACCAGACACCCACCGGCAGCCAGGGGCCGGTCAGGACCCGAAGCGTTCCAAAATGGCCTTGGCCGCCCGGCGGCCCGCCCCCATGGCCGAGATGACCGTGGCCGCGCCCGTGACGATGTCGCCTCCGGCAAAGACGTTGGGCAGGGCGGTTTCTCCGGTTTCCGGGTCTGCCTCGATGTAGCCCCAGCGGTTCAGGGGCAGGTCGGGCGTGGCCCGCAGCAGCACGGGGTTCGGCTGGGTGCCCACGGCGATGATGGCTGTATCCGCCGGAATTTCCGTAACCTGCCCTTCCAGGCAGACCGGCCGGCAACGTCCCGACTCGTCGGGCTCGCCCAGTTCCATGAGCTGGGCTGAAACCGAAACCAGGTGCTGGCCCTGGTCGCCGTTAAAGGACACGGGCGAACACAGACAGTGGATTTCCACGCCTTCGGCCTTGGCATGGTGCACCTCTTCCACCCGGGCGGGCATTTCCGCCTCGGTGCGGCGGTAGAGGATGGTGACCTTTTCCGCGCCCAGGCGCAAGGCGGTGCGGGCCGCATCCATGGCCACGTTGCCGCCGCCCACCACCACCACGCGCCCCGTGGGCGGCGGCGGCGTGTCATAGGCGGGAAAGGCGTTGGCCCGGCCCAGGTTCACGCGGGTAAGATATTCATTGGCCGAAAACACGCCCAGCAGGTTCTCGCCCGGTACGTTCAGGAAGCGGGGCAAGCCCGCGCCCACGCCGATGAACACGGCGTCGAATCCCTGATCAAACAATTCGGAAAGCTCAAAGGTGCAGCCCCCCACCCAGTTGGTGCGAAAGACCACGCCCAGGCCGCGCATGGCCTCCACCTCGCGGCGGACCACATCCTTGGGCAGGCGGAATCCGGGAATGCCGTAAACCAGCACGCCGCCCACCTCGTGCAGAGCCTCGAACACGGTAACGCGGGCGCCCTGGGCCGCCAGATGCCCGGCGCAGCTCAGCCCGGCCGGTCCGCCGCCCACGCAGGCCACGCGCAGCGGCTTGTCCGAAGCGCAGACCGGCGCGCCCGTGAGCGCGGTGCAGGGGTCGTCCGCCTCCTGGCGGGCGGCAAAGGCGTCGGCCACGTACCGCTCCAGACGGCCGATGGCCACGGGTTCCCCCTTGGCCGAAAGCACGCACTTGCCCTCGCACTGGCTCTCCTGCGGACAAACCCGGCCGCACACCGCAGGCAGGGAGTTGTAGTCCCGGATCACGGCGTGGGCCCCGTCCAGATCATCCTCTTGCAGGCAGCCGATGAACGCCTTGATGTCGATTTCCACAGGGCAGCCGTCGCGACAAAGCGGCCGCTTGCATTGCAGGCAGCGCATGGCTTCCTGCCGGGCCAGTTCCGCAGTGTAGCCCAGGGTCACTTCCTCGAAGTTGCACGCCCGTTCCAGAGCGGGCTGCTCAGGCATGGCCACGCGGGGCAAAATCTTTTTTTTGGTTTTTTGCGGACGGGTCATTGGTCCCCCCCGCAACGGCACTGGTGAAACAGCTCCATGGACTGGGCCTCCTGCTCACGGAATTGGCCCAGCCGACCCCACAGCTCGTCAAAGTCCACCTCGTGGCCGTCGAATTCCGGGCCGTCCACGCAGGCGAAGCGGGTTTCCCCTCCCACGCTGCAACGGCACGCACCGCACATGCCGATGCCGTCCACCATGATGGAGTTCAGGCTCACCGTGGTCTTGATGCCGTGGGGCTTGGTTACTCCGGCCACGGCGCGCATCATGGGCACCGGGCCCACGGCCACCACTTCCGCAATGTCCTCGCCGTCGTCGATGAGCTGCTGGAGCACCTCGGTAACAAACCCCTGGTGCCCCCGGGAGCCGTCGTCCGTGGCAATGCGCACTTCCGGACAAAAGCTCTCCAGCTCGTCGCAGAAGAGCAGCAAGTCCTGGGAGCGCGCGCCCACAATGGCGATGACGCGATTGCCCGCGCGATGGTGGCCCTTGGCGATGTGGTGCATGGCGGCCACACCCGTGCCGCCGCCCACGCAGACCACCGTGCCCTTGCGCTCGATCTCCGTGGGCCGCCCCAGCGGGCCGCATACGTCCGCGATCTCGTCGCCCTGTTCCAGGGTGTTCAGGTGGGCCGTGGTTTTGCCCACCACCAAAAATACCAGGGTAATGGTTTCGCCTTCCGGGTCCGCATCCGCAATGGTCAGGGGGATGCGTTCGCCCTGCTCGTGTACGCGGAGCATGACGAAATTCCCGGGCCGGGCCTTGGCCGCGATCTGCGGCGCATGGATCTGCAACATGCTGGTCTGGCCGGGAATGAGCAGGCGCTTCTTTACAATTTTATACATCGATACCTTCCTGCTGAATTTTGCGGGAACAGGAATCTACGTTCCCCGGTGCCGCTTGGCAACCCTCTGAGAGGCGCGGCCCTTGCCAGGAATCCGCAATCGACGTATATATGAAAATGCATGTCACGCTTCCAGGGACGGGAAGCGCGCCAAGTGCTCCCCCCAGGGACGGGTACCGGAGCGCATACAGCGAAACCAGCCGCCACGGGCCTTGCCCGGGGCCGGGCGCGAGGAACCGGGCGTGACACCCGCCGCCACCATCAGCAACCAAGCCGGACAGGCCTATGCCCATGCCGTGCAGCAGGCGCGCAACGACGCCGGAAACGGGGAGCAGCCTTCCCGGGCCCGGGTACGCACGCGCCGCTTTGGCCTGCGTCTGGGTGGCTTCGGCGTTACCTACACAGCCGAAGACGTCCGCCTGGAACCCGTGGGCGTGCCTTCCGCCTCCTTTGGCGAAAGTCTGGAAGCCGCCTCCCTGCGCCGCCGCATGGTGCTGGATGCGGCCGGGCAGACCCTGTCCTCAAGCATGCCACCCCAGCGTCGCGCCGCCCTGCGCGCCTATCAGCAGGCCCATCTTGCCGCGGACGCACCGCAACGCTCTCTGCTGGGCGTGGTCTAGATCTGTCCGCCCGGCGTTCATAACGCGCCCTGCCTGCCTCCACACGTCATCTTCCACATTCTCCCGTCCAACATGAAACGATGATTTCCTTAAATTTCAAAATGATGTATGCATAGCGGTCCATATTGAACCAATACACTGCAAGGCGCTCTTGCCTGTTGCAAAACACCGCACATCTGAAGTAAGCCCGCAATGCATCATGCCCGTCTTGCCCTTTTCCCGATGTTTTTCTATTATACTCTGCCCTGAATACATTGCAGAGCCAAGCCGCAAGGATGTCCATGAATTCCAGAAACGAGCCGGACCACTCGCCGCCTGCGCCCGACAAGGACCGGCTCATTGCCGACCTGGAGGCGCGCCTGGCCCGGGCCACGGCCCTGGCCGAGGAATATCGCGCCCTGGCTCAGGCCTCGTTCGAAGGCATCGGCTTCTTTGACCAGGACATGCGCTGCGTGGCCTGCAATGAAACGGCCCTGGAACTTTTCGGATATGAACGCTGCGAATTCCTAGGCCTGCACGCGTTGGACATGGTGGCCCCCGAATCCCACGCCGCGGTGCGCCAACGCATTGAAAGCCAGGAACACCGCCCCTATGAACTTACGGCTCTGCGCAAGGACGGCAGCACCTTCCCGGCCGAGGTGCACGACAAACGCGGCGTGCTTCACGGCCGGGGCGTGCGCATTTCCGCCCTGCGGGACATCACCCGGCGCAAGCGCATGGAGCAGGAACTCCAGGACGCCCTGAACGAACAAAAGATCATTTTCGCCAATACCAAGGTGGGCCTGATGCTGTTGCGGGGCGGCCGCCGCCTGGCCAAGGCCAACAAGGCCCTGGCCGATCTGTTCGGTTACGAATCCCCGGAAGAAATGACCGGCCTGGACATGCGCCGGCTTCATCTGGATGAAAACGCTTTTATGGAATTCGGCCGCCAGCACTACAAAACCCTGGCGGACACGGCGCAGCTGCACATTGAATACCGCCTGCGCCGCAAGGACGGGACACCGGTCTGGTGCATGCTCTCGGGCCAGGCCATGGACCGCAACAAACCAGCCGACCTGAGCAAGGGCGTTCTCTGGGTGGTGGACGACATCACCCGCATTAAGGACCAGGAAGAACGGTTGCGTACCCTGGCCTGCACCGACTACCTTACCGGCGTGCACAACCGGCGTCACTTTCTGGAACTGGCCGGACGCGAGTTGAGCCGCCGCCAGCGGCACGGCGGAGAGTGCGCGGTGCTGCTCATCGACCTGGACCGCTTCAAGACTGTGAACGACCGGCTCGGCCATCCGGCAGGGGATGCGGTGCTCAAGACCTTTGCCCGCCGCTGCTGTGGCACCCTGCGAGAAATAGACATTTTCGGCCGCCTGGGCGGCGAAGAGTTCGCGGTCTTCCTGCCCGAAACCGGCCTGGAAGGGGGGCGGGTGGCGGCCGAACGCATTCGCCAACGCATGGACGGCATGGAAACACGCACGCCCGGAGGAAACATCACCGCCACGGTGAGCATCGGGGTTGCCTCCACTGAATGCGGCGGCAACAGCGTGGAAGAACTCATTACCCGGGCGGACCAGGTCCTGTACCGGGCCAAACGCCTTGGCCGCAACCGCGTGGAAACCGAACAAGGAGACACCCCGTGATCCATCGCCATTCAATGCGATTGTTGCTCTGCCTGCTGTGCCTACTCGTGCCGACCGGTTCCCCGGCCCAGGCCCGGGACGCTGCCAACGCGCCCGCGCAGCCGGATTTTCCAATTTGGACCGATCCGGCCACAGGCCTGGAATTCGTTCGCCTGCCGGGCGGCTGTTTCCTCATGGGCAGCCCGCTCAACGAGCCCGGGCACGAACCCGGAGAAGAGCAGCGCCGCGTCTGCGTGGAGCCTTTTTGGATCAGCCGGACCGAAGTGACCCGCGGCCAATTCGCGATCTTTGCCGAGGCCTCAGGATACCAGGCCGTCTCCACTCGGCAGGACTGGGTACGGACCTGGGACCACCGCTGGGAAAACCTTTATGGCGGAGACTGGCGCAAACCCGGCATGCAGCAGACCGACACCCACCCGGTTTCGGGCATGAGCTACGAGGACGCCCAAGCCATGGCCCGCTGGATGAGCCGTTCCAGCGGCCGGACCATTGCCCTGCCCACAGGAGCGCAATGGGAATACGCTGCCCGGGCCGGAACCGCCACGCCACGATGGTGGGGCAAGGCCTATGACGAACGCGTCTGCGAACACGCCAACGTGGCCGACCTCTCCAACCTGCGGGACCTGGGCCGCAAACGCCGCCAGCCCATGCCCGCGGCCCCCTGCGACGACGGGTTTGCCCATACCGCGCCTGTGGCCGCTTTTCAGCCCAACCCTTGGGGCCTGTATGACATGTACGGCAACGTGCAGGAATGGGTCTCCACGGACCAGGAAACCCGCTTCAACAACGGGCACGTCCTGCGGGGCGGCCACTTTTTGTCCTTTACCACGGACCTGCGCGCTGCCAAGCGTGAAGACGTGTCCCTGGAACACGGGGTTTATTTCTTCATGGGGTTCCGCCTGGTCCGCCTGGACTGAGGCCCTGGCCCGACCTTTCTGCTCCCTTCTCCCTCTCTCCAAAAAATCAACAGTAAATCAGGCACCGTATCGCAATTACGAACACAGCCTGTGTCCGTAAGGCACGGCTGCGAACAGCAAAGCAACACATGCGCACAGGGTTTTCCACAATTTGTTCCTTTCCTATCCGGGCCACTCTCTGGAGGACCGCCTATCTTTTACTTACAAAAAAAATACATTATAACAAAGCATTATACCTGTTTTGAACATTAGAATACCGAAATTAGAAACATCCATGGAACAGCAAGCAACAATGTTTTGCACAGCTTGTTCGTTTTGTGCTGACGGCCAGGTCCGGTGGCCGGGGCAGGAAGGAACAATTCCCCCGAGGCAACGGCCCAAAAAATAACGCTCCCCACCAAAGCGGGAAGCGTCTTTCATTGGACAGGTCGAAAAGCCATACGCAGAGAACCGCCGGGTGGAAAGTGCCGGCCGGTAAGCGGCAAGGCAGGGCGTCAGCGCAGCAGGCTGGCCTGCTCCTGCTGGGACAAGCCCAGGGCGCGGTACACGGCGTTCATGTCCAAATGTTCACGCACCACCCCGGCCAGGTGGTCCAGGGCCGCTTCCAGGCCGTAGCTGGCCCCGCCGTGCTCCAGAGGTTCCAGGCCGCGCTGCCGACGCAGATCATTGATGAACCAGCGCCGAAACCCGTCGTCGTCGAACACGCCGTGCAGGTAAGTCCCCCAGACCCGGCCGCTGGCCAGTCCATACCCCAGGGGGGTGTTGTCCGCAGCACGGATCACCGGCACCACCTGGTCCGAAAGGGGTTCGGTGCGGCCATGATGGATTTCATAGCCAAACACCCCGCAGCCCGAGGGCAGGTGCGTGCCCAGGGTGCGGGTGAGGGTCTTTTCCGGGGCCAGGGTGGTCCGCAGGTCCAGGAATCCGAATCCGTCCACCAAATTTTCGTGCCCAGGCTCGCCGCTTTCCAGGCCAAAGGGATCGGCAATCTGAAGACCGAGCATTTGAAATCCGCCGCAGATGCCCACCATGACCGCGGAATCCGGCAGGGCCCGCAAGGCCGCGAGCATGCCCGCGCCCTTGAGCTGGCGCATGTCGGCCACGGTGCTTTTGCTCCCCGGCAGGATCACCGCATCCGGCCGACCCAGTTCATGGGGCGTGCGCACCACGCGCAGGCGCACATCCGGCTCCTGCAACAGCGGGTCCAGGTCGTTGAAATTGGAAATATGCCCCAGATCAATGCAGGCCACGTCCACCACGTCCTGATCCTTGTGCACGTCAATGCCCCGCTCCCCGGCCTTGAAGGATACGGAATCCTCCTCGGGCAGGCCGAGGTTGTGCACGTAGGGCACCACGCCGAGCACCTGGCGGCCCGTCATGGAAACCATGGAGGAAAGGGCCGGGTCCAGCAGCCGGGGATCGCCCCGGAAACGGTTGAGCACATATCCGGCCACGCGCTGGCGTTCGGGCTCGTCCAGCAGGTCCATGGTCCCCACCAGCGCGGCAAAAACGCCGCCCCGGTCGATGTCGCCCACGAGCAGCACCTTGGCATCGGCGTATTCCGCCATCTTCATGTTCACGATGTCATGGGCCTTGAGGTTGATCTCCGCGGGGCTGCCCGCTCCTTCGATGACCATGACGTCGTGCCCGGCGGCCAGGGAGTCATAGGCGCTTTTGACCTGCTCAAAGGCGTGCGGCTTGTAGCGCACGTATTCGGCAACGCTCATGTTGCCCACGGGGCGGCCGTTGACGATGACCTGGGAACCGGTATCGCTGCCGGGCTTGAGCAGCACGGGATTCATGCGGGCGTCCGGCTCCAGGCGACAGGCCATGGCCTGGGTCACCTGGGCCCGGCCCATTTCGCGCCCATCGCGGGTCACGTACGAGTTCAGGGACATGTTCTGGGCCTTGAACGGAGCCACGGACAAACCGTCCTGCAAAAAGATGCGGCACAGGGCCGCGGCCAGCACGCTTTTCCCGGCATTGGAGCAGGTGCCCTGCAACATGATGGCCGGGGTTTTGCGCTTCTTGACCACCCGGGGCGGCCGACGCAGGCCAAAGCAGACTTCCAGGGCTTCACACAGCCGCTGGTTCTGCTCCCGGGTGCGCACGGCCACGCGGAAATACCGGTCGTCCAGGCCGCGGAAGTTGGCGCAGGCGCGAATGGCGATGCGCTGGGCAAGGAGCTTTTCGAACAAGGGTTGCACGGTTTGTCCCAGCCGTTCAATGCGGCAGAGCAGAAAATTGGCCTCCGAGGGGAAGACCTTGATGCCGGGCACGAATCCGAGCCCCAAGCGCAGGTCCTCGCGCAGGCGGGCCACCTCGGCCCGGGTGGCGGCCTGGTAGGGAAGGTCCCGCAGGGCCCGGGCCCCCACGCGCTGGGCCGCCGCGCTCACGCTCCAATGGGGCAGGGCCTTTTGCAGAGGCAGCATGAGCTCGGGCGCGCCAAACGCCAGCCCCAGGCGCAGGCCCGGTATGGCGTAGAACTTGGTCAGGGAGTGGACCACGAGCAGGTTGTCGGGCCGTTCACGCACCAGCCGCTCCGCACCGGGAACAAAGTCCGCAAAACTTTCGTCCACGATGAACCGGCTTTGGGGATGGGCTTCGGCCAGGTCACGCAGGCGGGCCGCGTCCAGCAGCGCTCCGGTGGGGTTGTTGGGCGTGCAGAGAAAAACCACGGCCGGTTCGGCCAGTTGGGCGGCCACGTCCTCCAGGTCTGGAACAAAATTACGGTCCGGATCCGTGGGCACAAAACAGGGCTGCAACCCGGCGGCTTCGCAGCTTCGTTCATAGTCCACATACGCGGGCACCGGGATCACCGCCCGGGTGAATCCGGCAGCGGCTGCGGCCCGGGCCGCGGCCAGGAGCAGCTCGGAAGCGCCGTTACCCGCGCCGACCTGGGCCGGCCAGACCTTATACAGCTCGCAGGCGGCCAGACAGACCTCGCGGCAATGGGCATCCGGATAGGCCACCACGTCCAGGGCGGAGCGCGCCAGTTCCCGCTCCAGCCAGGCGGGCGGGCCCAGAGGATTCAGGCTGGCCGAGAAATCATCCAATTCGTGCACGGCGCAACCAGCGCGCCGGGCCAGGTCCCGCACGTCCCCGCCGTGGGCGTAGCGTTCGGGCCCGCCAGGTTCCATGGTGCCGCAAAGAAGTGTCTTCATGCGCCATTGATAGCGCAAACCGCGCGAACGTAAAAGGCGCAGGTTCGATCCTGCCGGGCCACGAATCCCATGTCCGCGTCCACATACCAGGCCGTGGTGTGGGTGCAGTGGTCCGCGCTCCAAAGCCGGGTCCGGTCCGGATCAAAGACCGGCTCCAGGCAAAAGGCCCCGGGTTCGGCCCGGTCCAAAAACAGGGTGCAGAGTTCGTCCACGGTGGGCAGTCTCCAGCCGTGCCGGTCCGCGACCCCCTCGGCGCGCAGTTGCGCCGCGTATTCCAAGGCCTGTTCATAATCCAGCGGGAATTCGCTGCCCTGGGCCTGCCAAAGCAATCCCGTGGCCCGGTCCACCACAGTGCGGTGCCCGTGAAGGGTACGCTGCTCCCTGAAATCGTTGCGCACGAGCCGCTGCGGCCGCCAAAGCGCATCCAGGCTAAAGACCTCCGGCCCCCGGCGCAGAGGCACCCGGTCTGGCCCGGTGTACGGGCGCGAACGGGGTGGCGCGGTCTGTTCCAAAGTCCGGCCTTGGTCTGGATCATGAAAAAGGCAGGTCTCGGTTCGGCTGCGCTCCCAGGAATGTTCCAGCCCGGCCAGGGCGGTAAGCGCGTCCCGGGCCGAGGCAAAGCGGTCCCGGGGGCGCGGAGCCAAAAAACGCGAAAACACCTTGTCCCAACTGCGGGTCAGCTCCGGGCGCAGGCGCGACGCGGCCTGACCGGCGGGCAAGGGCACGGTTTCGGGCAGTTGGCCCGTGAGCATTCGGTAAAGGGTCACGCCCACGGAATAAATGTCGCTGCGCGCGTCCGCGCTTTGCGGGTCGGCCTCCTGCTCGGGCGCGGCGTAAAACGGGGACCCCACCACCATGCCGCGTGGATGGGTTGGGGAAGTTTCCCCGCGCAGCCGGGAAAGGCCGAAATCAATGAGCACGGCCCGGTCCTGCTCCGTGATCATGACGTTAAAGGGTTTGACGTCCCGGTGAAAGATGCCGTCGTAATGCAGGCGCCGCAAGGCCTCGAGCATTTGACGGGCATAGTGCAGGGCCCGGGGCACGGCAAAGAGCCGGGTGCGCTGCTGGGCCTCGTACTCCTCGCCCATGATGGTCCCCAGATTGTTGCAGAAATATTCCATGGTAAAAAAGGGCATGGGGCCTGCGCCGGGCACGGGATGCTCGCCCGCGTCCAGAACCGAGGCGATGTTGGGATGCCGGACCCGGCCCATGGCCCGGGCTTCGGTGAGAAACATCTCCCGGATCCGTTCGGGACCGGCCACATCAAGCATGATTTCAGCCGGGCGGCAAAGCTTGAGGGCCAGGATGCGCCCTGTCAGGGGCTGCTCGGCCTTGTAGACAACGGCCATGCCGCCGCGCCCCAGCCGTCCGGCAATTTTGTATTTTCCGATGCGCATGCCTGGGAGTGTACGTCAGGGAGCGGTGTCGGGTCCAGCCTGAGGGGATTCCGGTTCCGGCATGACCGTCCGGCAAAGCACGCGATTCAATTCGTCCAGGTCCACAGGCTTGGAAAGATACCCGTCCATGCCCGCGGCCAGAAACATGTCCTTGTGCCCGGCCAGGGCGTGGGCGGTCAGGGCCAGGATCGGGATGTTGCGCACCGGGCCCAGGCTCTTGTCCGCCCGGATGGCCCGGGTGGCGGCCAGTCCGTCCAGCACGGGCATCTGCACGTCCATGAGCACACAGTCAAAGGGGCGGCTTTGCAGGGCTTCCAGGGCCTGCTGCCCATTGGACACGCCCACGGATTCATGCCCGAGCTTTTGGAGCAGCTTGCGGGCCAGCAGCAGGTTCACGCGGTCGTCCTCGGCCACGAGCACCCGCAAAGGCCG
>JAQVYA010000027.1 GCA_028708865.1 Desulfovibrio sp.
CTGCGTACGTGGTATGAGCGTATCTGTTCGAAAAAAATGCTTTCCGGGGGCAAACCTTTCTAAAGAAAGGTTCTTCCCCCGGGCCCCCTTTCCAAAGACTTTTATCGCTCGCGGCTTGCGCCGCTCGGGCTTATCGCCATGTCTCCGGGCGCGCGAGAGCGCGTCCGGTAAATGGGGTTCCAAGGGGCCGCGGGCCCTTTGGCCGCCGGAGGCATTGCTTTGCCTTTTCCAATAATATATCAAGAAGTAATGGCTATTCTGGGTCTATGATTTCGATGGCCACTTTGACGTGATCGGGCCGTGCGGCCAGAAAACGCCATTCTTTCCGGCAGCAGGCGGCGTAGTGATGCAGGGCCTCGAATTCACCGAAGCGCACTGTGCCTTTGAATTCATCGAAGAGAATCACGGTGCCGGGCGCGATGTGCCGGTCCAGATTCATGAGCACATAGAGGGTGGAGGTGAAAAGGTCGGCGTCCATGTGCAGCACGAGGCGGTTTTGGGGTTGAAAATTTTCCAGAAATCCTGGCAGGGAATCCTGGAACCAGCCTTTGACGAACGCGGCGCGCGGGTCGTCCACTTCGGGCACGCGTCCTTGGCGGTCAAAGGCTCCCTTGGGCGCGGTTTCCTTCCAGTCTTCGGGCAACCCTTGAAAGCTGTCGAATCCCCAGAAGCGGGAATCGGGATGGGTATTGAGGTCCAGCCAGTGACGAAAGCTCCGTCCTCCAAAGACGCCGAATTCAAGGTAATCCACGGCCTGGTTTTTCAGCACGTGGTTATTGATGTAGCGGTAAAATATTTCGCGCTCATCATAGCTGAAGTCGAATTGCGGATAGCCGTTCTGCCGCTTGGCCAGTTCCTGTTCACAAAGGCGGGAGAGATATTGACTTTTCCACTGGTCGACTGTTCCGTGCACGGCCAGCCGGACCATGGATTTGATGACCTGTTCAGCCTGGGACACGGAATCCTCCTCTGTCTTTTTCGGCGTGCCGTGGGGCGGATGGGCAGAAGGAGCCCATTCCGGGACAAAGTTTTGACGTTCCAGGAACGAAGCAACAAATGTGCCCGTGAAGAATTTTCCGGCCATAAAAAAAGCGGCCCGCTGGCAATTCAGCGGGCCGCAGCCGAGGGGTGGCTTGTGTAGGTTTCCGTCCCTTAAGCCAATGCCTGTTCCGGCGTTAAACTGTCCAGGCCGAAGGCTTCGCCCACGGCGGGACAGGTCAACTGCTTACGATACGTATTCAGGCCGAGCGCCAGACCCGGGTCCTCTTTGAGGGCGTCCATGCCCTTGGCCGCGATTCGCAGCGCATAGGGCAGGGTCTGGTTGACTAGGGCAAAGGTCGAGGTGCGTGGCACCGCGCCCGGCATATTAGCTACCCCGTAATGGACCACGCCGTCAACCTCATACGTGGGGGCATCGTGGGTGGTGGGGTGAATTGTTTCCACGCAGCCGCCCTGGTCCACGGCCACGTCCACGATGACGGAACCTTCCTTCATGGTGGAGAGCATGTCCCGGGTGACCAGATGCGGGGCCTTGGCGCCGGGGATGAGCACGGAGCCCACCACTAGGTCGGCCTGCTGCACGGCGGCGCGGATGTTCGGCTCGTTGGAGCTCATGGTTACGACGCGGCCTTTGTAGATGTCGTCGATGTATTGCAGCCGTGCGTGGCTCACGTCCATGGCGGTGACGCGGGCACCCATGCCCACGGCGATGCGCACGGCGTTGGATCCGACCACGCCGCAGCCCAGCACCAGGACCATGCCCGGGTTCACGCCGGGTACGCCGCCCAGCAGGATGCCGCGTCCGCCCTGGGCCTTTTCCAGAAAATGGGCCCCCACCTGGGTTGCCATGCGTCCGGCCACTTCGCTCATGGGCGTGAGCAGCGGCAGGGAGCCGTCCCGGCCTTTGACGGTTTCATAGGCCACGCCTGTGGTGCCGGACTTGAGCAATGCGTCGGTCAGGGCGCGATCGGCCGCAAGGTGCAGATAGGTGAAAAGCAGCAGATCGTCGCGCAGATACTGGTATTCCGAGGCCAGGGGTTCTTTGACCTTGATGACCATTTCCGCGGCCCAGGCCTGTGCGGCGTCGACCAGTTCGGCTCCGGCCGCGGCGAATTCTTCATCCGAGCAGCCGCTGCCCATTCCGGCACCGGCTTCCACGCGGACCTGGTGCCCCTGGCGTACCAGGGCTTCCACCGCCCCGGGGGTCATGGCGACCCTGTTTTCCATGGTTTTGATTTCTTTGGGAATACCAACGATCATTCTGCGCTCCTTTCATTTTCTGCGGCCTGGGGCGTGCCGCTGCCGGAAAACAGCCGCCGAAATTTTTCCGGAAGGTAAGTCCACTTGCGGCGTGCCTTCATAATCACAAACGATTCGCTGGACGCGATGCCTCCCACACTGGAGAGGTCTTCATCAAGAAAACGGTAGAGGTCGCCGATTTCCTCGGACAAAATCACTTCCACGAGGATATCGTACCGGCCCGTAACCACGGCGGTCCAGCTGACGCCGTCCAGGGCCGCAATCTGATCCATTTTTTCCCCCAACTGGGAGTGGCTTTGCAACGTGATGCCCACCAGGGCCACGGTCAGCCCGCCCATGCGGTACGGGTCCACCACGCCCACGATGCGGATCATGCCGGAAGCCAACAGCCCGCGCAGTCGCGAACGCACAGTGGGGGCGGTGATGCCCAGCCGCTCGGCGATGCGTCCGGCCGGCATCTGCCCGTCCTCAGACACAGCGGAAACGATCTTCAGGTCCAGATGGTCGGGGCCTTTTTTCATGTGTTCTCCCGTGTGTCCTTTGCAGGATGCAAAATATCTGCTTTCTTTACTATCCATGTGAAAAACCAGGGTCAATATTTTTTTATTTTTTCGCTAAAAAATACAAATTTGTTATGAAATGCACAAACTCCAACGCCAGAGCGCCCACAATCCTGGGGCAAAAGAAAAGATAAGGAGTTCCATGGCTCCAACCCTGCCGGAAGCGTGGATCAAAGACTGTAACTCGCTGGTCCGCGTTTTCTCGCGGACGTTTTGAGCGTGCCCAATAGACATTGCGCTGGCCCGGAACCAGGAGGGGCGGCAAACCGGCCAGAGTAAAAGTATCGGCACGGACTGGCCAACGCATTGCCGGGGCCGATGCAACAGAAATATTGAATCGGTCCTGGCAATGTCTTGTGGCGTTCCCTTGTCTCCCCCGGCTGTTTCGGTTAGGACCAAACAGTGTCCGAACGATCCGACGGAGTGGGCGTGACAACGAAAAAACTGCTTTCCGTGGCCGAGATCTCGCGGCAGCTCGATGTGCCCGAATCCACGGTGCACTACTGGAAAAACCGCTTTGCACAATATCTGCCCAGCGTGGGGCAGAACCGCCAAAAACGCTTCAAACCTGAAGCGGTGGAAATATTTGCGGACATTTCACGCATGCTCAAGGAAGGCTATTCCGCCAAGGACGTCATGGACCAACTGGCCACCACCTGCGCCATCACCCCCCAGGCCGCTGATTTCTCCTCCCCGGGCGCGGCTTCTCCCGCCTCCGGGTCTCCGGCTCTGCCCGGCATGCAGCCCGAACAGGTCGTGCAACTGGCCCAGGCCATCGGCCTGGAAATCGGACGCTCCATCAGCGAGGCCCTGCAAAACGCCGCTCCTGCCGCGCAAGACCCAGACCCGGGCAATGGCAGGCATGATCCGGACCAGACCGAAGAAGACATGCTCATGGTCCGCACCGAGCTGGACCGCACCTGCGCCCTGGTGGAAGGGCAACACGAAGAGCTGGAAGAACTGCGCTCCGAAAACAAGGAACTGCGCAGCAAGCTGGAAGTCATGGAAGCGGAGCTGGTGCGCCTGCGCAAGGATCGGCGCGAACTGGAGAAGTATCTTCTTGACAAGATACGGAAAGTGACTACCTGACCCGCAGCCGCGGGAATCCCCCCTTTTTTTCATCCGTGAACGGTCGGCCGTTCGCGATTCCGGACTGCCCCGGCTCCAAGAAACATTCCACGGCGCCCGCCCGCCGACGCGCCGACAGCAAGGAGGCTCGAGCATGGCATCCAAGGACACCTATGAGTTCAAAGCGGAAATTCAGCAGCTTTTGAACATCCTGGTACACTCGCTCTACACCAACAAGGAAATCTTCCTGCGCGAACTGGTTTCCAACGCGTCCGACGCGCTGGACAAATACCGTCACGCCACCGGGCACACGGCCCAGGCCGAAGAACAAGGCCCGGATCTGGAAATCCGCATCCACGCCGACAAAGACGCCAAAAAACTTTTCATCGAAGACACGGGCGTGGGCATGACCCGCGACGAGCTGGTGCAAAACATCGGCACCATCGCCCATTCCGGTTCGGCCGCCTTTATGAAGGAACTGGCCGAGGCCAAGGAAAAGGACGAGAGCGCCGTGGCCGACCTCATCGGCCGGTTCGGCGTGGGCTTCTACTCCGTATATATGGTCGCGGACGAGGTGGAGCTGACCACCCGCTCCCACCAAGGCGGCCCGGCCTTGACCTGGACCTCGGACGGCAAAGGGGCCTACGTTATTGACGAACTTTCCGATCAAGACGCGGAAAACGCGCCCCAGCGTGGCACGCGTATCGAGATCCGCCTCAGCGAGGATCTGGCCGAACAGTTCACCGACCCCGAAACCCTGAAGCGGATCATTAAGACCCACTCCAACTTTGTCCGCTATCCGATCTACGTGGATGATGAGCGCGTCAACACCGTACCGGCCCTCTGGCGTGAACCCAAATTCCAGATCAAGCCCGAACAATACAAAGAGTTCTACACCTTCCTGACCTACGACCAGGCCGACCCCATCGCCGTGGTGCACCAGTCTGTGGACGCTCCCGTGCAGTTCAACGCCCTGGTCTTCATCCCGCCCACCGGCAATGGCTTCATGCCCCTGGAACGGGACAACTGGGGGCTGGACCTCTACGTGCGCCGCGTGCTCATCCAGCGCCAAAACAAAGACCTGCTGCCCGAATACCTCAGCTTCATCAAGGGCGTGGTGGACACCGAAGACCTGCCCCTGAACATCTCCCGCGAAACCCTACAGGATAACCTGCTGCTCGGGAAAATTCGCTCCACCCTGACCAAGCACATCCTGGGCGAATTGGAGAAAATGGCCTCCGAGGACGAAAAGAAATACTTCCAGTTCTGGGACGCCCATAGCGAAATCTTCAAGGCAGGATATCAGGACTTCGCCAACCGCGAACGCTTTGCCGGACTGGTGCGCTTCAACTCCTCGGCCCATACCGACCACCTGGAGCTGACGGGACTGGACGGCTACATCGAACGCGCCAAAGAAGGGCAAAAGGAAATTTACTACCTCTACGGTCCCAGCCGCGAGGCCTGCAACCTCTCGCCCCATGCGGAAATATTCCGCAAAAAAGGCCTGGAGGTGCTCTACCTCTATGAGCCCATCGACGAATTCATCATGGACTCCATTCGGGAATACAAGGAGTTCAAGCTGGTTTCCGCGGAACACGCCGACACTGCCACCCTGGAACAGTTCGACAATACGGACGAACAGCCCGAGGCCGAAAAACTCACCCCGGACCAGGAAGCCGCCCTGCCCGGCGTGCTCGGCCGCATCAAGGACGCCCTGGGCGAACGCGTTACCGACGTGCGCGCTTCCAAACGCCTTTCGGACAGCCCCGTCTGCCTGGTGAACCCGGACGGACAAATGACCAGCTCCATGGATAAGATCATGCGCGTGATCAGCAAAGATACCTCCGTGCCCAAGAAGGCCCTGGAGGTGAACCCGGATCATCCGTTGCTGCGAAACATGATCGAAATCTACAAGAAAGACCGCAAGGATCCCTTCATCGCCCAGGCTGCGGAACAACTCTACGAATCCGCCCTGCTCCTGGAAGGATATCTCAACGATCCCCACGCCCTGGTGGGCCGCATCCAGAACCTGCTGGCCGACGCCAGCGGCTGGTACGTGCAGACTCGGGAAAAAGTGGAAGAGTAATCAGAAGGGAAAGCACATCCCTGCCCAAAGGCAGAGTCAAGGGAGGCCCATCCCGCACCAGGGGACCGGGCCTCCCGTTTTTGTACGCTACAAGGAGGCCTTGAAGGCGTCCACAGCGCGCTTAAAGCCCTCGGCGCTACGTTCAATGATCGCCTGATCGCAGCAGAAGGCCAGCCGCACGAACCCTTCCATGCCAAAACCGCGCCCGGGCACGGCCAGGATGAGTTCCTTTTGCAGGGCCGCGCAAAAAGCCACGTCGTCCCCTCCCGGAACCCGCGGGAAGAAATAAAAGGCTCCCTTAGGCATGGCGTATTCCAATCCGGCATGGTCCAGCACGCGGGCCATGGCGTCACGCCGTTCCTGATAAATTTCCGCGTTCACCTGAGTGCCCAGGGCCTTGACCATCAAACGCTGGCCAATGGCCGGAGCGTTCACAAACCCCATAATGCGGTTGGTCAGAATCAGCCCGGCAATCAAGCTTTTCTTGTCCGGCATGGCCGGGTTCAAGGCCACATAGCCCACCCGCTCCCCGGCCAGGGCCAGATTCTTGGAAAAAGAACTGCACAGCACGGTGTATTCATACATGCCCAACGCCTTGGGCACTTCCACACCGTCAAAAGCCAGGAACCGGTACGGCTCATCCAAAAGCAGGAAGATGGGACGCTCGCGGCCCTCGGATTTGCGGGCCAGCATCTCGCCCAAAGCCTGCATCTGCTCCCGGGTGTAGACCGCGCCCGTGGGGTTGTTGGGCGAGTTCACCAGCAGCACGCGGGTCTTGTCCGTAATGGCCGCTTCCAGCGCCTGCATGTCCGGCGAAAAATCCTTGGGATCGGCAGGTACGGGCTTGAGCGTGGCACCGTAGTTCTGCGCATAAAAACCGTACTCCACAAAATACGGCGCAATGCAGATTACTTCATCGCCCGGTTCCAGCACGGCGCGGTAAAAGGCATTGATACCGCCAGCCGCGCCACAGGTGATGATCAGATCATCAGCCTCCAACGCAACGCCCTGCTCGGAGCAAAGGTGTTGGGCCAGAGCCTCGCGGGCAAAAGGATATCCCGCGTTGGGCAAATAACCGAATGCCATGGGCTGCGTGGCCTGCTCAGCCAATTCGCGCAGCGTGTCGGCCATGACGGGCGGCGGAGCCTGGTCCGGGTTGCCGAGGCTGAAGTCGCAAACCGCGTCCTCGCCAAATTCCTGTTTGAGCTTGGTGCCGGTCTCGAACATTTTCCGGATCCAGGAGGCCCGATCCAGGTATCCGTTGATCTGTGCGGACAAAATACGCATATGCAGTTCTACTCCTGTGTTTTGATGGGTGAACACACAGGATACGTTAAAACCGGGCAGTACGGAAGAGGAAGCCCTGGTCATGATTTCAGTCCAGCGCTCAAGCCGAGAAATGCCGCAGGAAAGAGAGGTAAAGAGATGCCTCCGGCGGCCAAAGGGCCCGCGGCCCCTTGGAACCCCATTTGCCGGATGCGCTCCCGCGCATCCGGAGGCATGGCGATAATCCCGAGCGGCGCAAGCCGCGAGCAATAAAAGTCTTTGGAAAGGGGGCCCGGGGGAAGAACCTTTCTTCAGAAAGGTTTTCCCCCGGAAACAAATCAAGAACTCCTCAGGCGTCCCAGACCGGGCCTTGCGGCGTATCTTTAACTTCCACGCCCAGCCCGGCCAATTCGTCACGCAGCCGATCGGCCTCGGCAAAATCCTTGGCTTTGCGGGCCTCCTGGCGGGCTGCCATGAGTTGTTCCACTTTTTCGGGATCAATGCCCTTGCGCCCGGCGCGCGTGCTCTTCAATTCGTCGAGAAATACGGCGGGCTCTCGTTCGAACACTCCCAGAACATTGCCCCAGGCGGCCATATCCGTCTTGATGCGCTGCCAGAGTTCCCGTGCGCCTTCGGATTTGCGCAGGCCCTTGTCTTCGGCCAGTCGGCCTGCCAGCCGCACGGCGTTGAAGACCTGCCCCATGGCTCCGGCGGTATTCATGTCGTCTTCCATATTGCGGGTCCACTCGGCCTCGATTTTGTCCAGTTCCTGAACCAGTTCTTCGGGAGCCGGACTTTTGGACCATTTGGCCCGGGCCAGTTCCTCGTCGATCTGCCGCAGGGCCGAGTACACGCGCTTGAGTCCTTTTTCCGCCTCTTCCATGGCGTCAAAGGAAAAGTCCAATGGGCTGCGGTAGTGCATGGTCAGCAAGAAGTACCGCAATGTTTCGGGGTGGAATTGGGCCAGGATATCCCGGATGGTAAAAAAATTGCCCAGGGACTTGGACATCTTCTCGGAATTGATCTGAACGAATCCGTTGTGCACCCAGTATCGGGCAAAGGGCTTTCCTGTGGCGGCCTCGGACTGGGCGATCTCGTTTTCATGGTGTGGAAAGGCCAGGTCCTGCCCGCCGCCATGGATATCCAAGGGCAGGGGGGCATATTTTTCGCTCATGGCTGAGCATTCCAGGTGCCAGCCCGGACGCCCGGGTCCCCAGGGGCTTTCCCAGGACGGCTCGCCGGGTTTGGCCGCTTTCCAGAGGGTGAAGTCCAGCGGATCCTGCTTATCCTCGCCCGGGGCGATGCGTGCGCCGGATTCCAGCTCCTCGATGCGGCGCCCCGAGAGCTTGCCGTACCCTTCGAAGGAGCGCACGCGGAAATAGACGTCCCCGTTGGGCGCGGCATAGGCGTGCCCCTGTTCGATGAGCCGTTCGGTGAGCCGGATCATTTCGGAAATGTGCTCCGTGCATTTGGGTTCCACGTCCGCCCGCAGCACGTTGAGCCGATCCATGTCCACATAGAATTCATTGATGAACCTGCCTGCCAGGGAGGCGGGGTCCGTACCGGTTTCCGCGGCCCGTTTGATGATCTTGTCGTCGATATCCGTAAAGTTGCGGATAAAGGTAACATCGTACCCTTTATGGCGCAGGTAGCGCGCCAAGACGTCAAAGACCACGTTGGAACGGGCGTGGCCGATGTGACAGAGATCATAGGCGGTGATGCCGCAGACGTACATGTTCACCGCGTTGCCGTTCAGGGGGGTGAACTCTTCCTTGCTTCCGGTCAGGGTGTTGTACAGTCGCATTCAAACACTCCGATTCTAAATAGCTTATTACTTTATACAACGATTGGCATTGCCGCGTCCTGGACGACCCGCTGCAAGGGGTCCGACCAGGACGCGGCCATCCGCCCCGGACCGAAGTTGCGATCCGGTCTTGCCTATTGCGCCCGGACCTCTACGCCCAGGGCTTCGATGACGTCTTGCGGATTCTTCATTCCAATGATTTCCAGCACGGTCACGGGCTGCTTCGGGTCCGCGCTGACGCGCAGCCCTTTGCGTTCGTTCACGAACCGCTGCAACTCGCTCATGGCCTGGGCCGCGAACTCCTCGCCCCGGTCCCGGGTGCGGGCAATCTCGCGTTCCATGTTTTTGTTGGCCTCGCGCATCAATTGCTCTTCGCTCATGCGCTCCTCGGCCGCAGCCGTTTTCATGAGGCGGTCCATGAGGGAATCGTCCGTATAGTTGACTTCAATTCCGTCCACAGCCACGAGCATGGCGCTGGGGCCGCCCTGGGCCAGGTCGTCCAGATCCACATTGGCCAGCTGCACGGAAAATCCAAGCTTTCCGGCATCCTTGACGATCAGAGAGAACTCGGCCAGGTCCAGGGTTTGCTCTGCCTTCCGGTAGGCGTAATCCATAACGTAATCGCAATGCAACACGTCATATCCGAGTTTGTGGATGAACTCGGAGGATTCCTTAAAATATTCGGGGGTGACGGGAACGTCCACGCCCTCGAACCGCACGGTCACGGCCCGGGGCACTCCATCCTCTTCCTCGTACCGGCTCAGGACCATGCGGTCCATGGCTATGGTCTTGCCGCCCAGGGCCGCAATGCGTAAATCGCTGACCACAGCCTCCCGGCTGAAGAGCCCCACGTCCACCCCGCCATATTCCGCGTGGACCACATCGTCCATGCCCGCAAAAAATTCCTGCACTTTCTGTTCAGCCATATTCTTCGCCATGTATCTGGCTCCGAAATATCCGGCCGTCAGCAAAATCACTCCAATGCAGGCCAGGATCAACCAATTTTTCGACTTCGCCATCTTCTCTCCCTCTCTGATTTCGGCGTTTCCGAATGCGCGTTTCGGCCGGACGCGGCAACTCCGCAGGCGACTATTCGCGCTCCGCATTCACCAGGGCCACGGCCTTGATGCCGCGCTTTTCCCCGGTAAATCCGAGTCGTTCCTCAGTAGTAGCTTTGATGTTGACGCATTCGGGATCCAACTCCAGCAGCCGGGCCACGCTTTCGCGGATGCGTTCCTTGTAGGGTCCCAGCCGGGGCGTCTGGGCGATGACGGTCAGGTCCACATGGGCCAGGCGCACGCCTCGCTCCCGGGCGATGGCCTGGGCCTCCTTGACGAAAATTCCACTGGCGCGGTTCTCGTTCTCCTCGGCATTGTCCGGAAAATGGTCGCCGATATCTCCTCCGGCGCAGCAGCCCAGAATGGCGTCGGTCAGGGCATGCAAAAGCACGTCCCCGTCCGAGTGCGCCAGCAGGTCCGGCCCCTCGGGAACCGGCACCCCGCCCAAAACCATGGGCCGGGCCGGGCCGTCGGACGGCTCCAGGCAATACCGGTGCACATCGTACCCAAACCCGCTCACCGCCTGCGCGGACCTAGCGGGCCGCAGCCGCTGCAAGTCTCCGGGCGTTGTAATCTTCACGTTGGTTTCCTCGCCCGGCACCACAACCACTGCGGGCGGACCGTCCGGGCTGGTCTGCGGCGCAAGACCGCGTTGAATCCATTGTTCCACCAGGGAGGCGTCGTCCGTGACTTCCCAGCCTTCATCCAGGGCGACGGCATGAGCTTTTTCCAGTATGGCGCGGTCAAAGCCCTGCGGCGTCTGCACGGACCGCAACTCAGCGCGGTCCAGGGTGGCGAGAATGGCTTCCCGGGCATCCACCCGTTTGATGGTATCGGTAACGGCCAGCCCGGGCACGGCTCCGGCCGCGCCCTGTTCCAACGCGTCGAGCACGCGGCGGGCCAAGCTGGCCGAGGCAAAGGGCCGGGCCGCGTCATGCACCAGCACGCGCCCGCACTGACGGGGCAGTTGCTCCAGGCCGTAGCGCACGGAATCCTGCCGCCGCTCCCCTCCCGGCGCCGCCAGGCAGGGGATTCCCAGGGGGCAACGGGCGAGCAGCTCGTGCAATTCGGCCTTACGTTGCGTCAATTCGGAAGGGGGGAAAACGAACACCAGTCCGCGCACAGCAGGCAGGGCCGCCAGTGTGCGCGCCGATTTCCAGAACAGGGGCAGGCCCTCCAAGGGCAAAAACTGTTTGCGTCGGCCCTCGGTGGCCGTGGCCAGCCGGGTTCCACTGCCCGCGGCCAAAAGAACGGCCCATGTTTCACCGCGTATGGTCACGCCATCTCCGCTGGTTGAAGCCCGACCGCCCCGGGCCAGGCCGGGGCGGTCGGGCAATGCAAAAATTGGAGCCGGACGATAAGCCGGGTTTTGTCTCCCCTTGCGGGGCGGTCGTCATTCATCTGGGACGGGCGTTACCGCACGCCTCAAGCAACCTACCCGGAAGCCACATGGCCGGGCCGGCCGACTTCCCTATTTGGTCTTGCTTCGAACGGGGTTTACCTAGCCGGCTACGTCACCGCAACCGCTGGTGGGCTCTTACTCCACCGTTTCACCCTTACCTGCGGACCAGGGCCCGCGGGCGGTCTGTTTTCTGTGGCACTTTCCCAGGATCGCTCCTGCTGGGCGTTACCCAGCGTCCTGCCCTGCGAAGCCCGGACTTTCCTCCACGGCAATGCCGCAGCGACGACCTGTCCGACTCCAAAAGTTTCATATCCGACCGGGCCGCGCTTGAAAAGCCCGGCAATGAACCAGAAATTTCGTTGAAATCCAATGGCCCGAATGGATCGGCTAATGAGAATTTCAATATTTTCCCGGATTCACCCCTCCGGGAATCACGCCCTTGCCGGCGGCCCGCCTGATATGCCGAAGCCGGAAGGACTCCCGAGCCGCGCCGCCCCGGACCCGTGCCCCAATGCAGGCACGGGCCCGACACAGCCTGAACAATATTAGTCCCGGCGCAGCGATTCCGGGGTGTGCTCCACCCAGTAGATCAGGCGCTGGCAGTTGGGACAAGACAGGATCTGCTTGCCCTTCTGAAGTTCGTTGTACGACTGGGGAGGAATGCGAATGTTGCAGCCGCCGCAGATGCCGTCGGCCACCGGCACGATGACCGGATGGGACAGCCGGGAACGGATGAACTCATAGCGGCCCAGGATGGGAACGGGAACGACCTTTCCGGCCTTTTTGCGCTTTCTGTCCAGGGATTCCAGGCGCTTTTCCGCCTGCGCCACCCGTTCGTCCAGCGTGGCCTTCTTGGCCTCGTGCTCCTTGCGCAATCCTTCCATTTCCCCGTCCAACTCGGCCTTGGCCTCTTTTTGCCGGGCCAGTTCCTCCACCACGGTCACGCGCTCTTCCTCACGCAGACGGTTCAGCTTTTCCAGGCTGTCCATCTCGCGCATCATGGCGTGATATTCCTTGGTGTTACTGGCCATCATGAGCTTGTTCTTGCTCTTTTTGACCTTGCCGGCATCCTCTTCGATCTCACCATCAAGGCGCTTTTGCTGCTCGCGCAAATTGGCCAGCTTTTCGTTGACGGCGTCCATGCGCGTGTTGAACGCGTCCAAACGCTCTTCCAGCTCGGCCAGCTCACGGGGAGCCGCGTTCAGTTCCTCGCGCAGGCCGATGATCTCGTCGTCAACGCTCTGCAAAATCACCAATTGTTCGATCTGTTTCTGATACATACGTCCTCACCTTGTTCTATTCGCGAACCGGCCCAGAGGCCGGGTTCACCCCTCGTTGCGCCCCTCGGGCGAGCAGGGCCTTGTCAACGCATGCCGCGCATGCGCAGCGGATCGACCCCCGGGAAGAAACGCACCTCCACGCCTTCCAGGCGCTGCTCCAGCAGCATGGAAAACCGGCGCATCATTTCCTCCTCCAGGCAAAAATGTCCCACGTCCAGGACGTGCAGCCCGGCCTGGGCCGCATCCAGCGCCCCATGATACTTGACATCCCCGGTGATGAACACGTCCGCCCCGGCGGCCAGAGCCGCACCGGCGGCTGAGGCTCCGGAACCGGGCAAATACGCCACCCGCCGGACTTTCTCGGGCCGGGTCCCGACTTCGGTCCAACCATCCCGCCCCAGCAGCCCGGCCAGCAGGGCCGTAAACTGTTCGTAGGGCAAAGAGCCAGGCAGTCGTCCATGTTCACCAAAGCCCACGGACTCTTGTGGGGCGGCCAGGCGAGTTTGAAAATACGCGGTCCGGTCCAGCCCGCTTTCGTCCAAGGCGCGGTCCAGGCTGCAACGCACCTGCTCCCAAGCGGCCGCGTGGCAAAGAATGCGCACCTCGCCCGTGCCCTCCTGGGCCACCCCGAACACGCCGTCCAACTCGGCCAGGGCATCGGCCAAGGCCGAATCCAGGTCCTCTTGCAGGAAAAAAGAAATAGAAAGGGAATCAAAGGCCTGGCCCTGCTCCAGCACGCGGCGCTCTTCCAGGCCCAGTTCGTCGCCCAGCCAGCAGGCCGTGCCCCGGGGGCTGGAATCCAAAGAGGTATGCGCGGAATAGAGCCAGGTCCCGGCGGGAAGCAGCGTGCGCAGAGCGCGCAGGTACGGCCCTTCGCGATGAGGCGCCATGGGCTTCATGTACAGCGGGTGGTGCGAAAGCACGAAATCCGCGTCCCATTCCACGGACCGGTCCAGTTGCTCCGGCAAAGGATCAAGACACACGGCCACACGCTGCACCGCGTCCCGGGTTCCGGCCACCTGCATTCCGCTATTGTCCCAGGACGCGGCGTACCGCTCCGGGGCCAATTCCTGCAATACAGATATTATTTCATTTATTTTCATAGCTTAGAAGCAACCCCCGAAAAAAAGATGCTCCCCTAGGGTTTCCCCTGGGGGAGCATGCATGCCTCTCGTATGTCGGCGAGGAAAGGGCTTTTTGCAAACCTTTGCCTGCGGCAATACTTCCTTCCTCGGCTCCGCGGGTGGGGCGGAGGGTTGTTGGTAGGCCAGCCAGGATTCGAACCTGGGACCGACCGGTTATGAGCCGGTGGCTCTGCCAACTGAGCTACTGGCCCAAATTTGTCAGGAGCCGATTTTCATACCTTGAAGTGGTCTGCATGTCAAGGTGGCGGCAAACGCCTGGGTCCCGAGCCGAGTCCGTGCCCAAGGGCGCACAACCCAGCATACTCAACACTCAGGGCTCAAAACCAAGGATCCGAAACCCGGAATCTGAAGCCCGGGGTCCGAAGTCAGGAGGCCAAATCCAGAGGCCCAAAGCCAGAAGCCCGGCATCTCACACCCCAATCACAACCTGAAGGCCCAAAGCCGATACCAAACGTCCAGGGCCCAAATAAAAAATGCGCCAACCCCTTGGGCAAACCCGCCCGCGCCAAAAACGGCGGCCGTCAGCCCCGGATGCGTTCCACCAGCGCGGTGGTGGAATATCCGGAAAGCAGCGGCAGGCTCACCACCTCGCCGCCCAGAGCCTGGACCACTTCCCGGCCCACGATTTTTTCCACGGGCCAGTCCCCCCCCTTGACCAGGACCTGGGGCCGCACACTGCGGATCAATTCCAGGGGGGTGTCTTCATCAAAAATAATCACGTAATCCACGCAGGCCAGCCCGGCCAGCACAAAGGCCCGCTCTTCCTGACGGTTCAGCGGGCGTTCCGGCCCCTTATTCAGCCGCCGCACCGAATCGTCCGAGTTAAGGCCCAGCACCAGGGATTGTCCCAGGGCGCGAGCGCGCTGCAACAGGTCCACATGGCCGGGATGCAGGATGTCGAAACACCCGTTGGTGAACACCAGGCGGTGCTCCGCGGGCAGGGCCGCACGCACGGGCGCAAAGGTCCGGGGAGTGTACAATTTGGGGTTGGAGGGCAGGGCCGCGCTCATCGTTTTTCCAGCCCCTCGCTTTGGCCCAGCAGAATCAGCTCCAGCCAGTCCAGGCCAAAGGCCAGGGCCGCCTCCTCGTCCTCCAGCACGGCCCGCTGCCGGGCTTCGTCGATTTGGACGTGGTCGAATACCTTCATATCGCGGATGAAACGCTGAAAATCGTCGGGCTGATACAAGGCCAGAAAGGCCATGTTCACCTGCCGCTGGTCCAGGGCGTGTCCCTTCTTTTTCCAACGGTTCATGATCCGCATGTACCGGTCATTGGCCTGGTTGTACTCTTCCAGCCCCTGGTCCTGGAGCCATTCCCCGGAGGTCCAGCAGCCGGTTTCCTTGAACCCGTTGCAATGGGGTTCCTGCACAATAAAGAAGTGCTCCACCAGGTTGCCCTCGTCATCCAGGGTTGAGGCGCGGCCCAGGGGATAGGTGCGGCACGCGCCCGGCCGGTTCGGATACACGGAGCAACCTTCGGGCCGCACAAACGGGCAGCTGTGCCGTCCATCGTCCAGCATGCGCAGCTGCACCAGAGGAAAGCCCAGGTCTTGCCCGGCCGAAACCATACAGTGGGCCTGCACGAATTCGCGGCTAGACTTGCCCAGGGCGCGCCGAAGCCGCAGGGCATCGTAAGGCGTCAGCATGAGGTTGAGGTCGCTGCAACAGGCGTTGAAGCAGTCCACGCCCGGATGGCAACGGAACTGAAATTGCTCGCCCGGCTTCAACTGCGGCATGTTCTGCAAAAATTCCTGACTCTCGTCGTTCATAATCGGGCTTCCTGTTGGCTTGAGGTTGTTTTTTGCGCTGCCCCTGAAGACCAAAGATACGCCAAAAGATCAAGGGCGGCCCCTTGCAGGGGGGGCAGGGTCCCGGATGGGCCGGTTTGGCCGTGCGGACGGCCAGTGCGGCACGCCGACGCCGGATGACCGAGCCCCAAGCCGTGCAGGGAAAATCAGCTCCGCTAAAGAACAACGGAATCAAGGCGGAATCAAGAAGGGAGGGAGGTCAGGGAACGGTTAACCCCAACTGCTTATATTCATTTATTTTATTTCGCAACGTGCGCACGGAGATGCCCAGCAGTTCCGCGGCCTGGGTGCGGTTGCCGCCGGTTTCATTCAAGGACTTGAGCACCAGCCGCTTTTCCATCTCATGCAGCGGCATGACGGAAAGCGCTTCGTCCCCGGTTTCCGGCGGGGCCACATCGGTTTCCGCAGCGGCCGCCTCCAGGCTTTCCGGCTGCCAGGCATCGGGGTCCATAAGGAAATGCGCCGAGGTCACGGGACCACTTCCAGCCAGCAGCACGGCGCGCTCCATCAGGTTTTGCAGCTCGCGCACGTTGCCGGGCCAATCATATTCCAGCAGCCATTGCCGGGCCTCGTCCGCAAAGGGGGGGCGGGGCATGCTGTAGGCCGCGCAATACTTGGCCACGAAGAAATCCGCCAGCAGCAGGGCGTCCTCTCCCCTGTCCCGCAGGGCCGGAAGGCGCAGGGGAATCACGTTCAGGCGATAAAACAGGTCCTGGCGGAACTTGCCTTCCTGCACGGTCTGTTCGATGTCCCGGTTGGTGGTGGCCAGTACGCGCACGTCCACGCCCACGGTCTCCACGCCGCCGACCCGGTCGATCTCGCCCTCCTGGAGCACGCGCAGCAGCTTGGCCTGCAAGCCCAGATCCATTTCCGTGACTTCGTCCAGCAGAATGGTGCCGCCCGAAGCCAATTCGAACTTGCCCAGCTTGCGGTTGATGGCCCCGGTAAACGCGCCCTTTTCATGGCCGAAAAGTTCGGACTCCAGCAAATGCTCGGGCAGAGCCGCGCAGTTGACCGCCACAAAGGGCCGGTCTGCCCGGTCCGAATGATGGTGCAGGAAGCGGGCGAACATCTCCTTGCCCGTGCCGGAATCCCCGGAGATGAGCACCGTGGCCTTGGACCGCGCCACTTGGCGGGCCAGAGCCAGGACCCGCAATACGGCCGGGTGTTTGCCGATGATTTGAAAGCTTTTTCCCCCTCCGTTCGGGGCGGAGGCGGGCCGGGCCGCGGGTTCGGGTTCGTCCACCGCCCCCCGGGGGGCCACGTCCCGGGGCGTGTTGCTGCGTGGCAGCACGGCCTGGATCTTTTCATACACCAGCGGCTCAAGCCAAAAATCGTGCGCCCCCAGCTCCATGTACCGCTGGGCCTCGTCCGCCGTGCCCCCGCGTGAAAAAATCACCACCGGCGGAAACCCGGGATCGGCCTGGGCCTCGGCCAGGAGCTTTTCCGCGGTGAACCCCTGCAACCGGGGGCGGCAAAACACCGCTGCGGGCGCGGACTTGCGCACGAACTGCAATGCCCCGTTAAGGTTGTCGGCCAGCCCGGCCTGGAGCCCGGCCTCCTTCAACGTGGGGAAGATGCCGGACACGGCCTGGGGTTCCGCCACGAACAGTATGGTCTTGGTGGACATGTTCCTCTCTTAGCCCCAACCGGGAAGCATTTCAACATCCATGCGCGGCCCGCTTGCCCGGGGGGCCGGGTTCTGCTACCACGCGAAGGCGCACCGCCATGCGGCACTCCGGATTCCCCTATGGGCGGCGGCCTTGCATCCCCTTGCGGTCACGACGTTTTTTGTTCATGCCTGAATTGAGCCTGCTCCGCCACAGCGCAAGATGCCTTGCGCCCCGGCCGGGTGCGGCTGTATTTTCTCTCCAGGTTTGAACACGCCCGCCCTGCGGCGCGCAAGAAAAAAACAAAATCCTGCCCGGCCCCCTGCCCTGGCCTGGACAGGGCCAGCCCTCCACCGAGGTGTCCATGTCCCGTTCCCCGCTCCATGCCGCGTTCGGCTCCCTGTTGCCGCCGAGCATTCCGGTTCTTTGCTATCACGACATCAGCAACGCCCCGGGCAGCCTCACGCCTGCGCGGTTTCGCGAGCATTTGGACGCCTTACAAAGCGAAGGCTGGCAAACCATCACGGCCCAGCAGCTCTGGGAAGCGGTCACCGGCGCGCGGCCCGTGCCCCGGCGCTCCCTGGTGCTCACCTTTGACGACGGGCACATCAGCAATGCGCTCTTGGCCGCGCCCGAGCTGGAACGCCGCGGCATGACCGGCGTGTTCTTTGCGGTGACGGACTTCATCACGCCCGGCCCGGCCCGATCCCTGGAGGCCATGCCTCCGGAAAAGCCCATGCCGGATTGTTTCATCCAAGCCATAACAGACCACAATTATGAATATTTCATCAATGAAGGCGAAATAAAAGCCCTTGTGGACGCCGGGCATGAAGTGCATGCCCACGGCTGCAAACACCAGGGCTGCTTCCGCAGCCTGCAACCACGCAACCCTCTGGGCAGCAAGGGGTCGCACTGGGCTTCCTGGAGCATCTATCCGCAGCCCCGGCCCGGCCTGCCCACGTTCGAGGTGGGCAGCGCCTACGTTTACAACGGATTCTGGCCGGACAACGCCCTGCCCGAGCCGCGCTTTACCCGGCGCAGCACCGAGGACCGGCTGGCCTTTTGCCGACGCGACTTTGCCCGCAGCCTGGAGCGCATGCGAGAGCTGAGCCATGCGCCGCAACAATTCTTCTGCTGGCCTTGGGGCAACTTTGACGTTGCTGCGGACCAGGAGCTGCGCGCCGCCGGATTTCACGGGGCCTTCACCCTGGAACGCGGACCCAATGCCCGGGGAACCGATCCGTTCCGGCTGCACCGCATTGGCGTGGCTTCAAGCAAGCGCGGGGACTGGCTCCTCTCCCGGCTGCGCATGTACGGATCCACGCCTGCGGCCCGCGTGTTCTTCAAAAAGCTGCGCAAGCGGCCCGAATTGCGGCACGCCCTGCTGGTCACGGATTCCGTCAAAATTTCCGGAGGCAGCCGCCAGTTGATCAACAATGCCGTGGCGCTGGAGCGTCTGGGGATGCAGGTTTCCGTATGCATTCCCACGGCCTCGCCCCTGGCGGAAGAATTGCCCCAAGGCGTGCGCGTGGCGCGCTTCGACCATTTTCGCCGCCCCTTGCGCACGGCCCGCTTCCTGCGCGATCTGTGCCGGGGAAATCCAGAAGCCTCCCCCGAACGGCCGCCCGTGGACGTGGTGCATACCTTTCATAACAAGGCCTACAAACCAGCCATTCTAGCCCGGCTGGCGGCCTGGGCCGGAGCCCTGTGCGGCGGGGGGCCCACCTTCCGGCTGTTCATCAATCGGGGCGTGATCTTCAAAGCCAACTCCCTGTTCGGCCTCTGGGCCCGGCTGGCCAGCGGCATGGTGGTCAACTCCCTGGCCTGCGCCGAATCCCTGCGGCGGCTCGGCGTCCCCCGGGCGCGGCTGAACGTGGTGCACAACGCCCTGGACGCCGCCCACTGGCCGTTGCAGGACCGGGAAGCGCAAAAAAAACGCGGCGTTCGCGTGCTCTACCTGGGCAATGAAGCCCCGGCCAAGGGCCTGGACGTTTTTCTGGAAGCCTGCGCCGAATACGTGCGCCAATACCACGGCCGGGATCTGGAGTTCGTGGTGGCGGGCACGGACAAACTCCACAAAGCCTGCCCGAATCTGCCGCCGGAAGTGGAAAAACGGCTGCACTGCGCCGGGCCTCTGCCCCACCGCCAGGTGCTGGACCTTCTGGACCACTCCGACCTGCTCGTGATCTCCTCCCGCCAGGAGAGCATGCCCAACGTGCTGTTGGAAGCCTTTCACTCCGGCCTGCCCGTGGTGGGCACCCGTGTGGGCGGCATTCCGGAACTGGTGCGCCACCGCGTCAACGGCCTGCTGTGTGAAAGCGAAGACGCGGTTTGCCTGGCGCAAAAAATACGGTATCTTGTGGAGCATCGCGAGGAACGACTGCGCATGGGGCAGTTGAATCAGTCCCTGGCGCAAGAGCATTTCACCCCCCGGGCCAAGGGCTTGAAGCTGCTGCGCGTGTACCACGGCCAGCGTGTACGCGACGCGCTTCGCCTGCCCGAAGCGGATTGACCCGGCCCACAGCGGACCGGACTTCCAAAGGATATCCATGTCACGGCATGCTCACTTTTCTGGTCCGGCCGCCCTGTTCCCCACCCTGCCGGATCCTGTGCGCCACAACCTGCTCCTGGGTTCCTGCGGCGTGCTCCATCTACTGGACACCGCAGGCCGGGTCCTTTGCCACGCTAAAACCGGCAAATCCTGCTCCGCATCCAGCGACCAAACCGGCGACCAATCCAAACCCGACCAGGAACTGGCGGCCATGGCCATGGACATGCTCCTGGCCGCGTTGGGAGAACGGCCCCTGGCCCGGGACCTGGCCGCCCAGATCCTCTCTCTGCCGGATGCCGCCTCCCGGCTTTCCAGCCGGCAGCAACGCGAGCTGGGCCTTCTGGCCCGAACCGCCCCGCCGCCGGAAAGCGCCCGCCATTTTCAACGGCTGGCCGCCCAGCGGGACATGGACCGGCTGCGCACCTTTGTGCTCAGCCGCGCCAAAGCCGAACCCGACCAACTTTTCTGGCGTGAACAACTTTTGATCCTCAGCGTTGCCGAAGGAGACCCGGACCTAGCGGCCCGGGCCCTGGATGCGGAAATCCTGCGGAACATGCCCGGCGTTCACGCGGCTCTGGGCTGGCAGGCCGCCTGCCTGGACCAGGACTTTCCCCGTGCCGCCGCGCTGGCCCGGCAATGCGCTCCCTTGTTCGGCACGGGATTCGCCGCTACCCGGGAAGCCGAAGCCCTGCTGGCCCAGGAAAAACGCTCCCAAGGCGTAGCCGCCCTGCTGCGCGGCGTGGCCGCCTCTCCCTGGCGCACCAATGAACTCCTGCGCGTCCATGAACTTCTGGAACAATGGGATACGGCCCGGATTCCCATGCGCGGGGACGTGCGCATTCTGCTCTACACCTGGAACAAAGGTCATGACCTGGACGAGGCGCTCCAGGCCCTGGCGGAATCTGACCTGGGCATGGCCCGGATCACTGTGCTGAACAACGGGTCCACGGACCAGACCGCGGCCGTGCTTGGCGCGTGGCAGGCCCGGCTGGGTCGCGAACGTCTGGGCATCGTGGAATTGCCCGTGAACATCGGCGCGCCCGCGGCCCGCAACTGGCTGCTGCATACCGAGGCCCGGGATGCGGACTGGGTGGTCTACCTGGACGACGACGCCCTGGTACCCCGCGACTGGCTCGCCCTGTTCGGCGCGGTCGTAGCCCGGCAACCCGAGGCCGGTGTCTGGGGCTGCCGGGTGGTGGATCATGCCCAGCCCATGCTGGCCCAGGCCGTGGACTATCAGCCGGCTCCCCTGCCGCGGGAGCAGCATTGCCCGGCCGAGCCCGATCTGACCCGACTTCAGCCGCACCCTTTCAAACTTTCCAACCTGCACATCCAGGGCCTGGACCGGGGCCAGTTCGAATATGTCCGGCCCTGCGCCTCGGTCACGGGCTGCTGCCATTTGTTCCGGCGCGACCGCATGGCCGAGGCTGGCGATTTTTCCCTGTTTCTTTCCCCGTCCCAATACGACGACATGGAGCGGGACCTGCGCGTACTCGCCTCGGGCCGCACCGCAGCCTACCAGGGGCACCTCCGCGTACGCCACAAGAAGCGCACTGGCCGGGACTCCCTGCTGCCTGGTCCGGAAAATTCCAATGCCCTGGGCAACCGCTACAAAATGCAGGTCCTGCACGGACCGCAGGAAGTGGAACACTCGGCCCGGCAGGTGTTTGAGGCCCTGGAAGCGGACCTGCTGGCCCGGCTGGACCGCGTGCAGGACGCGCTGAAACCCTTGGACCATCCGGAGGAATGATGTTTGATCGCGCCCGGCCCGCAACCCATTGCCAAAATCCCGGTCCCGGCCCGGTGCTCCACTGGATGCGCCGAGAATTTCGCGTTCAGTGGAACCCGGGCCTGCTGCTGGCCCGCAACCTGGCCCGCAACTCAAACCAGCCCCTGGCCGTGGTGATCTGCCTGCCCTCATCCCCGGATCGGCCCTCCACCCGGCAGCGGGAATTCCTGGTCCAGGGCCTGCCCGAACTGGAACACCGGCTCCGCGCCCTGGGCATTCCCCTGGCTCTGCTGCACGGCGACCCGGTGCGCGAACTCGCCTCCCTGGTGCGCACCGTGCGCGTCGGCGCCGTGACCACGGATTTCGACTCCCTGCGCCCCGGGCGGACCGACTTGGCAGCCCTGGCCCGGGAACTGGACGCGCTGTCCGTGCCCGTGTGGGAGGTGGATGGCCGCAATATCGTGCCCTGCTGGCTGACTTCGGACAAAAAAGAATACATGGCCCGCACCATCCGGCCCAAGATCCACCGCCGCCTCCAGGAATTCATGGACGACCTGCCCGCTCCAGCTCCCCTGGAACGTCCCTGGGACCCGGCGCAGCACGGCGCTCTGCCGGAAGCGGATCACAACCTGACCCGGACCTGGGCCCGGCAAGGTTTCTCCATTCCAGCCGCGATCTGGCCTGTTGCCCAGGACCAAGCAGGCCCGCACGAACGCGCCACCCCATGGCCCGCCGGAGGCGAATCCGCCGGGGAAAAGCGCCTGCGCCGTTTTGTACAGCGGGAACTGCCGGGGTACGCAACCCGGCGCAACGATCCCGTGCAGGACGCCTCGTCCCGGCTCTCCCCCTGGCTGCACCACGGGTTTGTTTTTGCTCTGCACCTTGCGCTGGAAGCGGCCCGCAGCGCGGCTCCGCAGGAAGATAAGGACGATTTTCTGGAAGAACTCATTGTTCGTCGGGAACTTTCCGACAACTTCTGCTTCTACGAACCGGAATACGACTCGTTAGGGGCGGGCGCGGATTGGGCCCGGGCCACGCTGGACAAGCACCGCCAGGACCCGAGATACGCCCTGTACACGCTGGAGGAATTCGAAGCCGCGCAAACCCACCAGCCGCTCTGGAACGCGGCCCAGCTTCAGTTGCGCACCCAAGGCGTGATCCACGGCTACATGCGTATGTATTGGGCCAAGAAAATCCTGGAATGGAGCCCCTCGCCCGAGGAAGCCCTGCACATCGCCATCACCCTTAACGACCGCTGGGGCCTGGACGGCATGGATGCCAATGGCTACACCGGCGTGGCCTGGAGCATCTGCGGGGTGCACGACCGGGGCTGGAAGGAACGCCCCGTGTATGGAAACATCCGTTATATGAACGCCAACGGCGCCCGCCGCAAGTTCGATGCCGCGGAATACGTGCGGCGTCATGCCGGGGTGGAGCAGGCCCGTCTCTTTGCGGCTATGAAAAAATAAAAACCAAGCTGCAACAGGGAGTTGCAACGCGGCAAAAGGAATGAAATCTCGAGAGGTCAGGAACGACGCAGAACCTGGTCCAGCAGCTGCTTGGCCTGCTGGTTGTTGGGATTGGCCTCCAGCGCGTCCTTGAGGTATTGCTCGGCCCGGGTCACGCCGCCGGCCCGGTAAAACACATTAGCGAGGTTAAAGGCGACACGGTCATTGCCTTTGTGCAGCTCCGGGTTGATCTTCAAGGCACGGGCAAAACTGTTCACGGCTTCCTGCAAACGCCCCCCCTCAAAGTAGGCCACCCCGATGTTGTAATACAGCCCTTCGTCATCCGGAGCGATCTTCAGGGCCTTGCGGTAATTTTCAATGGCCTCTTCCCATTTGCCCTGTAACTTCAAGGCAATGCCGAGCTTGTTGAAGGTGACCAGATCAGCCCGCCCCCAATGCCCTTTTTTGGCGTCCAGCATTTTACTGAGGTATTTTTCCGCCAGATGCGGCGACCGGCCCTGCACGCGCTGAGCAATGCTTTCAGCCATATTCTCAATGATGGCTGAAGCCTCCCGCGTGGCGCACTCAATGGCTTGATCAAAATATTTTTCCGCAGTGGACATGTCGCCCTTGGCCAGATGCGCCTCGCCGATGTCCCGCTTGCGTTCGGCATGCAGAGGGGAAAGACGGTCCAGCTTTTTCATGTATTGGAGATACATGTCGTCATCCGCACCATGATAGAACGCGGCCAGGCGCTTGAGGGGCTCAATGAACAATTTGGCGTTTTCGTGGGCTTCCAGGTACGCTTGCAAGGCCCGCTCCCGTTTGCCCAAGCCCAGGAAAGCGTCCCCCTTGAGCATCAGTCCAGTGGGACTGCCCGGCTTGATCTTGAGGATTTTTTCGCACAGGGGCAGCACCTTGTCATATTGCTTGGCCGCCAGCAGGCGCTTGGTCAGGTGCACGATTTCCGTCAGCTTGCCCTGCGGACGAATGGTGAAGGCCATTTTTTCAATGATGTTGTTCACGGAAGCAGGTTTGGCAATGACGTTATTGGCGCCCACTTCGTACAGATAGGCCACGTCCTCGCGCCGCCCCTCCCCCACCAGAGCAATGATCTTGGCTTCCGGATGCTGGGCCTTGAGCGTGGTAATGAAGTCCGTGGTCAGCTTGCCGCGCAGCAGCCCTTCCACAAAAATGAGCACCGGATAGCCATGGTCCAGCCGGGCTTTGAGCGGCTTGATCACCGCGGCCGTGGAATCGTACGCCTCCAGCACGTCGTACTTAAGACCCAAAGTTTTGTTCAGCGTGGTCCGCAGGTTTTTTTTAAAGAGTTCATCATCTGAAACGATGAACACGGTACAATGCGGTTTTTCAAGATATTCGAGAACAATGCCGTCATAACGCGTGGATTGTTTCATGCAGCCCCCCGGCTCACCATCTTATAGAAATACTCGATTCGCATCAACCGGGCCATGTTACAATCTGCCGCACCGATCCACGGGTCCCCCGTTCCCTGCGATTCCGCATCTTTATATAAACGCTGTTCACCAAAAGACAAGAAAAGGGCCGCAAAATACAATCAATCCCTAGCAATATTGAAATATTAGAAATATAAAAGTGGAATCACAGATTCAACGCCCCACAAACAACCTGTCGCCAGGTTCAGGGAGCAACCCCCGCAGGTCAGAGGCGAAGCGCAGGCGTTCACGTACTTTTTCCAGGTTGTTACGACGAACGTCCCGTTGCAGGTGCACCAAGGCCAGGGTTTCGGCTCCCACGGCGCGGGCAAATTCCACAGCTCCGTCCACCGTGCCATGGCCGGGCACATCCCCTTCCAGACAAAACGCCTCATGCACCACCACATCGCACCCCCGGGCCAGGGCGGCGCTCTCCGGGGTGGGGCGGCCGTCCCCGCTGTAAAAAACATCCCGGCCCCCTTGGCGCGCCCGCACGGCCAGGCACGGGGCCGAATGATCCATGGCCGCAAAGCGCAGACGGAATCCAGCCGCGTCCACTATGCGGTCCGGAGCTGAAGTCAAAAAGCGCAATGAAAATCCGGCCCGCTGCATGGTCTTGGGATAGGCCAGTTCCATGAGCGTGCGAACCTGTTCTTCCACGCCTTCCGGTCCCACAATGGTCAGGTTGGAGCGCCGTCCCTCTTCCACAAACCGGACCAGCAGGGCAGGCAGCCCAAACCAGTGATCCGCGTGAAAATGACTCAGGCAGACCGCTCCCAGATCCAGAGGGCGCGACGCTACGCTCCAGAACGCCGAGGCTGCCGTAAAACCGCAGTCCAGCAGCAGGGATTCGCCGTCCGTGCCTTCCAGGAGGATGGA
>JAQVYA010000028.1 GCA_028708865.1 Desulfovibrio sp.
AGCAGTGGGGGTAGGAGTGGGTAATTTCTTGGGAGGCAAGCAGGTTGCCAACCTCCTGAAGCTTCTTGATTACTTCTGGGTTGGCTTGCCAGACATTGAGCCCGGCGAAGAATTCCACTTCTTTGCGGAATACTCCGGCGTCGTCCATGGGGGAGTAGATCTCCAGCCCATAGCGTTGACCTGTTTCAAAGTCTTCGCGACCGTGACCCGGGGCCGTGTGGACACAGCCTGTGCCGGTTTCCAGGGTTACGTAGTCGGCCAGGACAATAGGGGAAGGGCGGTCATAGATGGGGTGACGAGCCGTCAGCCCTTCAAGGTCAGCGCCTTTGACCCTGGCCAGCACTTCATGTTGCTCCCATCCAAACAGGCTGGCGCAGGATTCCGCCAGCTCTTCGGCCAGTACGTACACATTGCCGCCTGCCCGGATGAATACGTAGTCGAAGTCCGGGTGTACGGCCACGGCCATGTTGTCCGGAATGGTCCAAGGTGTGGTGGTCCAGATGGCGATCCAGGTGGAGGCCGGGTGGGCCTGGGGGCAGAGTTTGGAAATTTTATCGTCGTTTAGCGGGAAGCGTACATAGATGGATGGAGAGGTGTGGTCTTCGTATTCCACCTCGGCCTCGGCCAGAGCCGTATGGCAGTCGCAACACCAGTGTACAGGCTTTTTACCGCGCACCACGGCTCCGTTGGCCATGAAGCGTCCCAACTCCCGCGCCGTGGCAGCCTCGTAAGCCGGAGTCATGGTGATGTACGGGTCTTCCCAGCGTCCCAATACCCCCAGTCGTTTGAATTCCTTGCGCTGCACGTCCAGCCATTTCATGGCGTACTCACGGCAGAGCCTCCGGACCACGGTGACGGGCAGATCGGTCTTGCCTTTCTTTTTTAATTCCTGTTCGACTTTATGTTCAATCGGCAGGCCGTGACAGTCCCAGCCGGGCACATAATGGGCCTGGCGTCCCTGCATATTGCGGGATTTGACGATAATATCCTTTAGAACCTTGTTCAGGGCCGTGCCCATGTGAATATGGCCGTTGGCGTACGGCGGACCATCATGCAGCACAAAAGAGTCGGCTCCCTCATTGGCTGTGGTCATGCGGTCATAAGTCTGGTTCTTCTCCCAGGCGGCCAGTGCTTCAGGCTCGCGCTGACGGAGGTTGGCCTTCATGGGGAAGGTGGTTTTGGGCAGCAGCAGGGTCGATTTGTATTCACTCATGTTGAAGCAGGTCCTCCAGGGCATTGATTGCGGCAAGACGCCGCGAAAAGCGCTGAACAGCTTGGTGCAAGCGGCTCAGGAAGTCAAGGTTGTAGCCTCTGCGGGGCATGTGGAGACTGTGGTCTCAAGAAAAGTTCGGCCACCCCGCGCGGAGCAGTGGCGTGATGGGATCTAAAGGCAGATCAGCCCGGTTATCTTGTGAGCCTGTTTGTAGATTTCCATTACATCCTCTGCACAGGTAACTTGAATTTCGGCTGTTACCCCCAGGTATTTTCCCGTGCGCGAGGGGCGCAAAGAAACGCATTCTTCCGGGAACAAGGCCGCCGCCTCTTGGGCGCATGTTTCAGGACCAATGAATTTGAAAGTGTACCGGCAAGGCCATTCGTGGCATTGGTCCAGGGTGTTGCGAAAGGATTCGTATTGTTCGTCGCTCATTTTTCCTCCTCAAGGGCGGGAGCCCGGCATGCGGTATTTGTGAGGAAGTAGTGCCGTGAGCGGCGGCTGTCAATGTGGTTTTCAATAAAAATACGCAACGAGCCGGGTTCACAGCTTCCCCAAAGATTCCTCCTGTGCTAGCGTGTCTTTGCCGCTTGCTTGGTAACAAGTTGGGAAAGGAAGATTGTGAATAGCGATAGGGATATGTACGAAAACGCGAAAATTCTTATTGTTGACGATGACCGGGTCAACCTGAAAGTGCTTGAGGGCATGTTGCGCGGGTTGGGCGCGGACATCCATCTGGCCCTTTCCGGCGAAGACGCTTTGGAGCTGGCCCGGGAGCATGACTTTGTGCTCGTACTTTTGGACGTGATGATGCCCGGGATAGACGGGTTTCAAACAGCCGAGCAGTTGCGCTCCAGGGAAGGGACCGAAGATATCCCCATCATTTTCGTCACCGCCATCAGTAAGGAGCAGCGGCACGTTTTCAAGGGGTACGAGCTGGGGGCCGTGGACTACCTCTTTAAGCCCGTGGAACCCGAGATCTTGCAAAGCAAGGTCCGTGTTTTTCTTGATCTCTATGCCCAAAGACAAGCCCTTCAGGCTTCGGAAGAGCGCTACCGCACCGTTGCGGACTACAATTATGACTGGGAAATCTGGTTTTCCCCAGGCGATGAAATTTTATATTGCAGCCCCTCTTGCGAACGAATCAGTGGTTACTCTGCTCAGGAAATTATGGAATCCGGGGATATCTTCCGCACGATCATCGTGGACGAGGATTACGAATCCTGGCGTCACTTCATGGCCGATGAAATGCGTGTGGACGGCGACTCCCTTGATTTTCGGGTTGTCCGCAAGGATGGCAAGGAAATTTGGCTCAGCCAGGTGAAGTTTGAGGTCCGCAAGGAGGACGGGCGGTCCCTTGGGCTGCGATGTTCCCTCAGGGACATCACCGTACGCAAGAAGATGGAGCTCCAGTTGCGACATCAGGCGCTGCATGACCCGCTTACGGAACTGGCCAACCGGACCCTGCTTATGGACCGGGTGGCCCGTGCCATGGAACGCGCACGTCGGCACGAGGATTTTCATTTTGCCTTGGTGTTTCTGGATTTGGACCGTTTCAAGGTCGTCAACGACAGTCTGGGACATATTTTTGGCGATTCCCTGCTGGTGGAGGTCAGCCGCCGACTTTGGAAGTGCGTCCGTGGCATGGACACAGTGGCCCGGTTTGGCGGAGACGAATTCGTGCTGCTTTTGGAAGAACTGGAGGTTCCCCGGGAAGCGTTTACAGTTATACGCCGTGTGCTGGATGCATTGCGGGACCCTTTTCAGATTGAGGGGCACCAAGTGCAGACCACGGTCAGCATTGGCGTGGTGTTGGATGCCCAGGAGGGGGATCGTCCCAGCGACCTGCTGCAAAAAGCGAATATCGCCATGTACCGTGCCAAAGAGTCTGGCCGGGACCGTTTTGACATTTATAATGAGCGTATGTTGCAGCAGGCCGTTGATCTCATGCACCTGGAGAACGACCTACGCAAGGCAGTTCTCCACCGTGAGTTTCGGGTTTTTTATCAACCCATTGTCTCCCTGGAGGACGGGAGCCTGGCCGGGTTTGAGGCCCTGGTGCGCTGGGACCACCCGGACCGGGGGCTGGTGAGTCCGGGAGAGTTCATCCCTCTGGCCGAGGAAACCGGGTTGATCATTGATCTGGGGCGGCAGGTCCTTGAAGAGGCGACCCGGGCCATGGCCCGATGGACTCGGATCCATCCGCAAGCCGCAGATCTACAGCTCTCCGTGAACATTTCCGCCCGGCAGTTCCGCAATAACGACCTGGTCAGCGATGTTATCGAGGCATTGCGGAAGTCCGGACTGGAGCCAGACCGGCTCAAGCTTGAGATTACGGAATCCACGGTCATGGATGATGTGGAAACGTCGCTTTTGCGGCTGGAGCGTCTCAAGGAGGAGGGCATCCGCATTTCCATGGATGATTTCGGCACCGGATACTCTTCCATGAGCTATCTTCAGAAATTTCCATTGGACCAGCTCAAGGTGGACTTGAGTTTTGTCCGCCGCATTCTTGATTCTACGGAAAACGCTGAAATTGTCCGGGCCATCATTACGCTTGCGCACAGCCTGCGTATGATGGTGGTGGCCGAAGGCATTGAGATGGAGGAACAGGCCGCTTTGCTTCATTCTTTGCACTGTGAATTGGGCCAGGGGTACCTGTATTCTCCGCCCGTACCTGCCGAGAGGGCTGAAGCCTTCTTGACCGACGGGCTTTCCGCAACCCGGTCGTAGAAGATCTTATCCCCCACCGCTTAGAGATGCTTTTCTTAGTCCTGACTAGTTTTTTGCGTACGTCCAGGCTTGTGAAAAGCGCAACGCCTGTTTTCCCTTTGGGAAAGGGGTCCCTTGTGGTCTAATGAGTACCTTTGGCTTGCGACAAGGATATGCTGCCATTCCCAGGCGTCTCTCGGACCAATCAATCTACTTTCTGTCCTTCCGTCGGCCCCGTAGTGGATTTTGATTTCCACTTCAAAGGTTGTTTTTTGTCATGGCATTATTGCTCTTGAAGTATCCCTTTCCCCATGGGAAGTTGCGTGGTTCCTGCTTGATGGGAGACATGTAGCGGGGCGTTTCTGGCAGCCATGGCTCCGGTGGTGTATCGCCCTGCAAATGAGGCCCTCCAAGAGGACCCGATGAAATTTTTGAAGCCTTGATGGACTGTCCAAAATTCCGGACAAGCAAAGGGAGGGGCAAAGTTTTGACAACGGTCAGAAGCGGGGATATGCATCCCGTCCCTTGTTGAGGCTCTTTCGCATGGAGTCAAGGAGAAGAATGTGGCCTCCCTGCAAAACGTAACACTCGTCAATTTTATTCGTTGTCTTTCCCGAGCCATGGATTTGGTGAGTCGCGCCGTGGTCAACCATCACGTGCGCGTGGGCTATTTCGCTTCGGCGCTGGCAGTGGAAGCCTGCCTGCCGGAAGAGACCCAACGCGATCTTCTGGTGGCTGGACTGCTGCATGACGCTGGAGCTCTTTCATTGAAAAGTCGACTCGACGCCTTGCAATTCGAATCCGACGGACTAGCCCATGCCGAGGCCGGGTATCGGCTGTTGCGACCGTATCCGCGTCTTCAGCGTGTGGCGGAATATGTGCGCCTGCACCATACTCCGTACCGTGAGCTTGGTGTCGATGGGGAATGGGTACCTGCAGGAGCCGGTATTCTTACTTTGGCGGATCGGATTGATGTTTTGATTGATCGCGGTGTTCCCGTCCACATGCAGGTCGAGGATATCCGCCGTCGGATCAAGGGGCAGGCCGGTCGAATGCTGGATCCGGCGCATGTGGATCTTTTTTTACGGTTCCGGCCGGACAGCGAATTTTGGGTCGGGGCCGAGCAACCGGATAGACAGTTGCGGGAAATGACCACGCCCAGTCTTCAACGCGAGTTGTTGGACTTGGATGAAGTTTTAACGCTTTCCGGATTGTTTTCACGCATTATCGACTTTCGGAGCCGCTTCACCTCTACGCACTCCAGCGGAGTGGCGGAATGCGCAACGGCCCTGGCGCGGATGGTGGGCTTTGCCGGAGAGGAACAAAAGATCATGCGTGTCGCCGGAAATCTTCATGATCTTGGGAAGTTGGCTGTTCCTGCGGAAATTTTGGATAAACCCGGCCCTCTGGACACGAAAGAATGGCGTATCATGCGTGATCATGCGTACTATACGCAACAGGTTTTGTCGGACTTGCCCGGCCTGGAATCCATTGCCAAGTGGGCCGGGGAACACCATGAACGATTGGACGGACAAGGGTATCCTCACGGAATGGGAAAATGGGAACTTTCCATGGGAAGTCGCATTGTGGCTGTTGCGGATGTGTTTACAGCAGTTACCGAGGACAGGCCGTACCGTTCAGGCATGAATCGGAACGGGGTATTGGCTGTGCTGGAGGAGCTGTCCGGTGTGGCTCTGGATCAAGAGGTGGTGCAGCTACTGCGCGACCACTATGAAGAGATCAACGCGTTGCGTCGAACGGCTCAGGAAAAGGCGGCGCATGCCTTTGCCGTGTTCGATGCTTCGGAGGACGCATAAGATGTTTTCCCTGCGTGGGCTGATGCCTACGAAACAAATGACTCGTCACGCATTGAAAACGGCGATGGCCGCGTATCTGTCTGTGCTGGTTTCCATCTGGGCTGGCCTGGAATATGGATACTGGGCCGCCATCTCCGCTGTTATCGTCATGCAGGCGGATTTGGGGGGCTCGATTCGCATCGGGCTTTGGCGATTGATGGGCACATTCGTAGGGGCGGTTGTTGGCATTCTTTGCCTGTTTATTTACCCTGCCTCGCCCTTTCTTTTGGCTGTGGGAGTTTTTGCCGTTATTTTGGTTTGTTCCAGCGTTCCGGCTCTTCGCGCCAGTTTTCGCATTGCCGGGATTACTGTGGCCATTGTGGTGTTGGGAGCCCCGTCCACGGTTTCACCAATTTTTGTAGGCATGGAACGCTTTCTGGAGATCGCTGTCGGCGTGTTCTCTGCGGTGTTGATTTCCGGATTGGTTTGGCCTTCCCACGCGGCCGGGATTTTACGGACGGAACTGTCGCTCCAATTGCTGGAGGCTGCCTCTTTGTACCGGGCCGCCATGGAGCATCTGCTTTCAGGCGCCCCGCCTGTGGATAAAGATCGCCTGGATGCTTTGCTGAACATGACCCGGGCTAATCGAGAGCTTCTGGATAAGGCCCGCCGCGAGGCCGCCCCTTTTTCCGGGAACAGGGGGCAGGTCTTGGTTCGTTTTGTGGATGCACTGGAGCGGCTCACGGGGCATGCCCGCGCCCTGGACCGGCTGGCCCGCGCTTTGCCTCGCATGGGCTACCACCAGGAGGTACGCGAGGACTTACGTGTTCTCATCAATGTTATGGTGGCCAATTTGCGGCATATGGCCGGAGAACTGGTCCGACGTCCGGAAGCAGTCCCGGCTCCGGAAATTCGCCCCTATCTTCATCGGGTCGAGGAACATTTGCAGGAATTGCGTGAACATGGCACCCCCAAAGGGTATGCCCTGGATGCCGTGGCCAATTTATACTCTCTGTTTGAACACCTTAAAGCCTTGGGCCGTGAACTGGCGCGGCTGCGCGAGTCTTTGCAGTACAGCGCCCGCTGAATGGATCAGAAGCGACTTGAAATGGGTGGTCTGGCGATCGGGATTGCAGCATTTCCGTTCATGGGGTTGACGGGAAAGAGGCTTGGGGTGTTGTTTAGTTGTTCGGTGTTGGGGTCCAGCTTTCCCAGCCGACTTCTTTGGGTGATTCGCCGAACACCCAGGGACCGGCAAACTTGTTGTCTTCAAAACGAAGCAATGTCAGGCCGTCGCCATCTGTTCCATTGAATTGAAGGCCGAGAACGCCGCGGTCATTGTCCCAGAGGGCCACTCCGGTATACCGCTGGCCATCCAAGTCCGCCTCAAAGAGAAACGTGGTCCCAATGCTCCATATTTTTGCGGTTCCGGTATAGTCCGCCTTTGTTTTGGGGGGGGCGTTGTTCCACCCCTCGACAACGTAATTCCCCACCGGGGAGAATTCGACCCCGGCCCCCCGGACCTCTCCGGTTGCCAATACGCATAGGGCCACGCCGAGCGCGATCAGCCCAAAAAATTTTACTGTCCTGATTCCACCCATACTTGAACGTATAACAATTCACTGTAACGCCGTCCACCAAAAAGAGAGAACGGTCGATAATGGGAAAATAAAACAAGAAAGTATTGACAGCAGAATTGTTTCCGAATATTTATCCAGAAAATAAACTACAACAGGTTGAGTTTTATGCTTCGCGACAGACTAACCATTTTGGCTCTCTCCTCCGCCGTATCGGGCGTAGTAGTACGCATGGTAGTTCCTGTCGCGTCGTAGCGGGCTTATTAGGTAATTTGTATCCATTCTCCCTGCTGACGCGAGTCGGCAGGGTTTTTTTTTATGCAGTCACTGCATGGACCTGCCGACCGGATGTCAGTGAGGAGCTAACCCGAGGAGGCGATCCATGTTTCGTATGACCGGAGCCGAAGTTCTCATCCGTCTGCTGGAGCGGCAGGGGATCCAAACCATTCCCGGCATTCCAGGCGGGGCCAATCTTCCGATCTATGATGCGCTTTCGCGCAGTCCCGTGATCCGCCATGTGCTTGCCCGGCATGAGCAGGGGGCTGGATTTATGGCTCAGGGCATGGCCCGCGTCACGGGCAGACCCCAAGTTTTTTTTGCCACTTCCGGCCCGGGGGCCACCAACACATTGACGGCTTTGGCCGACGCTAAGCTGGATTCTGTTCCTGTGATTTGTATTACCGGCCAGGTGCCGCGTTCCATGATCGGAACCGACGCCTTCCAGGAGGTGGACATCTACGGAATGAGCATTCCGGCTACCAAACATAATTTTTTGGTCCGCTGTGTGGAAGAACTTGTGCAGATTATTCCCGAGGCATTCCGTATTGCGGCATCCGGACGCCCAGGGCCCGTGTTGGTGGATATCCCCAAGGACGTGCAAACGGCTGAAATCGACATTTCGTCCTGGCCCGACCCTGGATTGGCCGAAGCGCCGAAAGCCGTGGCAATGCAGGATGTGGAAAATGCGGCCCGGATGATCAATACAGCTGAGCGTCCCATGTTTTATCTTGGAGGAGGGGTGATCCAGTCTGGTGCCTCGGCTTTGGCCCGTACTTTTGCGGAAAAAGCGGGGTTGCCCACGGTCATGACGCTGATGGGGCTTGGTGGAATTCCGTCCGGGCATCCTTTGTCCCTGGGCATGCTCGGGATGCACGCGGCTCCTTGTGCAAATTTGGCCTTGGAAGAGTGCGACTTGCTTATTGCCGCGGGAGTGCGTTTTGATGACCGCGCTACGGGCAAGGTGGAGGAGTTCTGTCCAGGAGCCAAGATCATCCATATGGATATCGATCCAGCGGAACTGGGGAAAATACGGCCGGCACACCAAGCTCTGGTGGGGGATGTGGGGCAGGCGCTTCAGGCATTGATCCCCCGGCTTGAAGCCCGCAATCGGGGCCCATGGTTGGAGCGTGTCCGGACGCTGAAGACCGATCATCCCATGCGCCTTTCCGGTAGTGAGAACCCACGCAGTGGATACGGCGTGGTGTTGGAAGCAGCCCGCCTGGCCGGTCCGCAGGCCGTGGTGGCCACTGATGTGGGGCAGCACCAGATGCGCGCCGCCCAGGCCTACCCTTTTGACACACCGCGGCGTTGGTTGACGTCCGGCGGCCTCGGCACCATGGGGTTCGGGCTTCCCGCGGCCATTGGCGCGGCCCTGGCGCGGCCGGATCTTCCTGTCATTTGTTTCAGTGGCGATGGAAGTTTGCTCATGAATATTCAGGAAATGGCCACAGCCGTGGAGCAGGGCGTCAACGTCAAAATCGTGCTGACCAACAATAACGCCCTGGGACTGGTTCGCCAGCAACAGCAGCTTTTTTATGAGGGAAATCTGTTTGCGTCAGACTATGGATATGCCGTGGACTTTTTGCGTATTGCCCAGGGATTCGGCATGCAGACTTTGAACCTGGATCAAAGCGCGGATCCTTCCGGGGATTTGGAACGGATTTTTAACGAGCCCGGGCCGGGTCTTATCCACCTGACGGTTGATGCCGGGGACAACGTGTATCCAATGGTGCCTCCAGGAGCGGCCAACTCGGAAATGATTGAAGGAGAGGAACATGCAGACGTCTGTGCTTGAGAAGGCTACATCGGAAAAAGGACATTGCTCTACCGTGCTGGAACTGAACGTGCGCAACCATCCAGGGGTTATGACGCATATCTGCGGTTTGTTCGCCCGCCGGGCGTACAACGTGGAGGGGATTGCCTGCATGCCGCTTGGTACGGGAACCACCAGTCGGGCCTGGCTCTTGATTAACGAGGACGAGCGACTGGAACAGGTGGTCAAGCAGGTGGAAAAGTTGCAGGATGTGCTGGAAGTGCGCCGCCATGCGGGCGGTCATGCTGTTTTTGAGAATCTTGGTCCCTTCTTCCGGCCCTGAGCATGCCCTATTGTGAAGCGTCCGTCCGGGTATGGGCGGACGCTTCGTTATTTGGGTTCGTTGCCGATGTATTTGAGCAGGCTGCTGAACGGAAGGGGCTTGCTGAAAAAGTACCCTTGCACTTCGTCGCAGTTGAGGTTTTTGAGAAAATGGAGCTGGCCGGAAGTTTCCACACCTTCGGCCACAAGGCTCAGGCCAAAACTTTTCCCTAACAGGATAATGGTTTCGACCAGTTTAGCGTCGTTGGGGTCTTCTTCCAGGTCCTGTACAAAGGAGCGGTCTACCTTGAGGACGTCGATGGGGAGCCGCTTCAGGTAATACAGGGAAGAGTACCCCGTACCGAAGTCGTCAATGGCTAGGCGAATGCCCCGGCGGGAAAGCCGGTGCAGATTGCTCAGAGACGTGTCCAGATGCTGCATGATCACGGTTTCCGTAATTTCAAATTCCAGGTATTTGGCCGGGAAATTGGTCCTCTGAAGGATTTCATCCACGTGATCCAGAAGATCAACTTGTTGAAACTGCTTTGGGGAAAGGTTTACGGAAAGGTAGAGCGGACGTCCCATGGAATGGAGCTCCAGAATCTGCTGGAGCGCTTTTTCCAGAATCGTAAGTCCCAAGGGAATGATGAGTCCGGTATCTTCGGCAACCGGTATGAACTCACTGGGCGGGACCACACTGCCACCGGGGCGTATCCAGCGGGCCAGTGCCTCCACCCCGGTGGCGCGTCCTTTGGTCAATGATACTCTCGGTTGGAAATAGACCGTGATTTCATCTTGTTCCAACGCCTGCCGCAGATCCGCTTCCAGTTGCAGGCGATGCGTCACCCGCGTGTTCATTTCTTCCGTGTAAAGGTGGTAGCGGTTTTTGCCTGTATCTTTGGCCCAATACATGGCTAGATCCGCGTTCTTGATCAGTTCCCCTGCGGTCTCTCCATCCTCGGGATACAAGGTGATGCCCATGCTGGCTGTGGCGTAGAATTCCCGTCCTTCAAGGCGAAACGGTGTTTCCAGGCAACGCATGACGCGTTCCGCCAATTGGATGACGGCGTTTTCTCCGGTAAGCTCTTCGGCCATGATGACGAATTCGTCCCCACCAAGCCGGGCCAAGGTGTCGGTCTCGCGAACCACATCCCGGACTCTGCGTACGAATTCCAACAGCATGGTATCCCCCAGGGCGTGCCCCATACTGTCGTTGATATTTTTAAAATTATCGATATCGATGAATAGAATGGCCAGCCGGGAGCGCTGCCTCCGGGCGTGGGACAGGGCAACCTCCAGGCGGTCCATAAGCAGGGTTCGGTTCGGCAGGCTGGTAAGCGGATCATGATAGGCCAGAAAGCGTATCTGATCCTCCTGCATTTTCATTTCAGAAATATCATGGAATACTGCGGCGTAATAGATGACGTCCCCGTGCTCGTCGCGAATGCTGCTGATACTTAGCCATTCCGGATATACCTCACCGTTTTTCCTCTTGTTCCAGACTTCTCCTGCCCAGGCTCCCGCCTGTTGTAAAGATTGCCACATCTGTTCATAAAATAGGGAGGAGTGCTGACCTGATTTGAGAATACTCGGCGTCTGGCCGAGAACTTCTTCCTCGGTATAACCTGTGATTTGCGTAAAAGCCGGGTTGGCGGCCACAATGTGCCCGTCCGGAGTGGTCAGGGAAATGCCTTCAATGGCATTTTGATAAATTTTTTGATATATTTGAAGTTCTTTTTGTGCCTGCTTGCGTTCTTGTACTTCGTCACTCAGATCATTGGCGGCCGTTTCTATCCGGTCCATGAACTGGTTGAAGTGACGAGCCAGGACACCGATTTCGTCATTACTGTCCCACTGGACGCGAATTTTTTCGCCCTCCGGAGCGTTCCAAGCCGCCAACGCGGCCGTCAGCTGGGCAAGCGGTAGGGTGATACTTCGGCTGATGAACAATACGAGCGGAAGGGAGAATAGTAGGGCCAACCCCAGGCTGGCGAGAATCAAATCACGAAGACGGTGGACCGGGGTGTAGAATTCGTCAAGGTATCCTGAACTGCCCACGACCCATCCGTATTCGGGTATTGTGTTGAAAAAGACGATTTTTTCTCTTGGGGTGTTGTCTTTGGGATTTTTCCAGAGATAGTTCAAACGGCCTTGTTCTTTGTTCAACAGGGCCTGGGCCAGCTTGATGCCTTCTTCGTTTTGACTTTCCAGCAGATTACCGCCCAGAAAAGGGTGGATGATGATTTCGCCGTCTTCAGCCATGATGTAAGCGTATCCGCTTTCCCCAAGCCGGATGGATTCAACGCGCTGGCGAAAATCATCCACTGAAATGAGTTTGCTGAATTCACTTTTGTAGGAAGTGACGGATACAATCCAATCCCAAGGCTCAAAATAGGCCATATACATTACCTTGGGACGTAAGGCTTCTTCTTGGGGATTTTTCCATTCATATTCGAGGTAGCCCTGTTTCCTTTGCATCTGTGTCCGCACGAACGCCGCCTCGGAGACGTCCACTCCCTGGACTTCCGGATTGGGGTGCATGGTAACGGTCCCTTCGGAATTGATGCAGTAAATATAGCCTGTTTCGGCCACAGGTTGACCACTCAGAATTTTGCGTGCTTCGTCCTGTGCCTGGTCCAGGGTAAGGTTGCCGTGGATCTGTCCTTGGTGAAGACTAGTAAGAATTTCAATATTGGTATCGGCAAGGGCGCGCAGATAATTTCGAATAGAGACGTCGGCAGCGGTTTCCACCATATCCGTAATGAGGGTAGTAGTGTTTTGTAGCTGTGTATCGATGTCATCAAGTACATTGGCGCGCATTCGCTGGTACAGCAGGCCTAAGCCCGAGCCGAATGCCATAAGTACTACGACGATGACGGCCCCAATTTTGGCTTTTACGGAAAGGTGCTTTAACATAAATATCATTGCAATGTCGCGATTGGTTTATGTGGAGATTTGAACCAGGCGGCGTTTTTTTGGGTAGCGCACTTTGATGCCCCGCACAATCGAAAGATGCTGGAACGGACATCTATTAGTCTGTGAAGCTCACTTTGGCTCGCAGTGCGGGTGGAAGTTGCAAACCCCATTTTCGCAACCCAGATCGACTGAAAAAAAGTTCGCCGCGTGTGGTTGTCGTGGGGAGGATGGAGTGGATATCCCGGCCGCGCAATATGTCTGCAACAATCTGGGCGGCGCGTTCTCCCTGAGGAGCAGAAGAAAGTACCAGTCCCCCTACGGCTTTGCCAGGTCCGATGTTGAAGTCCCAGATGCCGAAAAGGGGCACGCTGCACCGGTTCGCTATCTCGGAGATGGCTTTTTCGCTGTCTATTGGGGCACCCTGGCTGTTCTGCAATGTGTGGTACAGCCCAGTGATGATGAGGTCATATCCTTGCTGCGAGGCTGTGGAAGCCGTATTCAACCATGTATCCCAGTCATTGCAGAGCAAAATGTCCGTTTGGACGCCCGAAAAGTCATGTTTGGACGTATTGTAGAAAATATCCTGAAAAATGGTGCGGGAGGTGGGACTATCGTCCAGCAGGACGAGGCAGCGTTGTAGGGATTTTTTTTGGATTTGTTGCAGGTAGAGGATAGAACGTTTCAGTAGCGGACGTTCCAAAACGCCGGTGATGGGGAGGTCATTTCCCGGTAGGGAGTCACGGGGATTGGCGTTGATGCCGAGGTAGACCACTGGAGTGCCCTGGGCGGCTATTTTCCGGCCGAGATGTCGGAGTGCATTGTCGTCGCAAAGAACCACGATATCCGGCTGGAGTTCGTTGTATTTTTCCATGGCGCAGGCGGCCTGGGCATTGTGCTCCGTCTTGGGCAGACGCTTGGTGTCCATATCGAAGATTTCGATGTGTACCCTGCTTTGAAGGGCCGCTCGAAAGGCCTGGTTATGTGCCGCCACCCAGGGGTGCGTCTGGTGATAACTGTTGACCAGGAAGATGGTGGGGAGCGGATCGGCACGGCACTCCGGCCGCGGACTGGGGAGGAGCAAAAGGAAAAACACAAATACGAGACAGGAACGCCACCTGCTGCGGCTCAAAGGGGGGCCACCGAAAAATCTCTCCATTTTGTTCCAATACGCGCGAAAGCGAGTATCTGTCAACGAGAGGCGGTTTTGTGGCTCTCCCTCAATAAAAGGTCTTTGGTGTAGAACCGCATGATCAAAGCACGAAAAAAGGGAACCGTGGTCGCCACGATTCCCTTGCATGTTGTCTGGAGCCTTCAAGCAGATTTGAACTGCTGACCTCGTCCTTACCAAGGACGCGCTCTACCTACTGAGCTATGAAGGCGCTGGGTGCTGTCTTGTTTGACAGCGAAGATAACTTTTATATTTATCTGACTTTGCTGTCAATATTTTGCATAAAAAAAGGACCGGGTGGGGTGACCCGGTCCTGAGATATCTTCGTGGTCGGGATGAGAGGATTTGAACCTCCGACCCCCTGAACCCCATTCAGGTGCGCTCCCAGACTGCGCTACATCCCGTCGAAGCGAGAGAGTGACTAACCCTGGCGCGATGCGTTGTCAACGATCTTTTGAAAGTTTTTTCATTTTTTTGCGTTTAGGTGGGCAAAGCAGGAGGCCGAAAAAGGGAATTGGTTGGGCTTGTCCAGCGCTGAAGAGCCGATGTTTATATCTTAAGATTTTGAAGTTAAAGTTTATCTTCGAATTGGTCAGAACGATCCCAATGGATTTTGCCTTGATTTTTTCTTTGCTTGCGAAGCAGTACATAAATAGCGCCAGCACCGCCGTCCGCAGCGCGGGCCGTGCAAAAAGCCAAGACCACCCTTTTGAGCGGTTCCCGAGTCATCCAGGTTTGTACGGCCTGTCGCAGCACTCCCTGCCTGCCCGGTGAGTTGATGCCCCTTCCCGTAACGAGTAGGACGCAGCGGCGGCCCTGGAGGTAGGATTCCTTCAGGAAGAACAGCATGGCATCGTAGGCCTGTTCCGCGTTCATGCCGTGCAGGTCCAGATGGCCTTCCACACTGAGGGCTCCGGCTTTTAGTTGGTTGAAGGTTTTGCTGTCCAGCCCCTTTACGTAGCCGTGCATATATTCTTCGGTGAATTCGAGCTCGAAATCGACTTCACCGCGTACGAATTTATTCAGGTATTCTTTGGCTTCTGCTTCGAGGTTGGAGGGGGCGGGCTCCGGAGGCTTGTTTTCCTTGGCTACCTGGCGACCCTGCTCCTCATCCAGAGGGGCGACCCCCTGCATGGCGCTTAAAAAAAGATTTTCCTCATCAGGGGCCGGACGCGGGGTGGCGTCGGTGGCCATGGTTTCCGGATCAGGTTCATCGCTGATTCCAAGACGTTTCCGGACCTTTTCAACGGCCTGGACGTGCTTGGGTTGTTTTTTTTTCTTCTTCCCAAAATCCAGGGACTGCAGACTCTCAAGGGAGTTGAATTTTTTTCCGGACATAAGCGGAGGTTCCTTGTTTCATGGGGATGAATCCTACCGGACGCGGGGGAATATCTCGCCCGCCCGGTCTTGACATTCCGGCTCGCGTGGGCATCTTGAAAATGCGATACCGTGTTTGCGGCTGGACTTGAAGGGCCGTGTCAAGTAATAAACCCGGCTCGTTGAATGTCAATATAAGCGAGGAAACCGATGCTCAAGATTGAAAATCTGCATGTTGAAATCGACGGGCGGGAGGTGCTCAAGGGCATCGACCTGGAGATCAACGAAGGGGAGACGTTTATTCTCTTCGGCCCCAACGGTTCCGGCAAAACGTCGTTGCTCATGACCCTGATGGGTTTTTCCGGATATGAAGTGACCAAGGGAAGTATCTTCTTCAACGGGAAGGACATCACCCACGCCCCTACATACGAGCGGGCCCGGCTGGGAATTGGCATGTCCTTCCAGCGTCCGCCGACGATTCACGGCCTGAGGACGCGGCACCTGGTGCAGATGTGCGCTAGGGAACGTGAAGTGGATGTGGACGAAATGGCCCGCAAAGTGAATTTTGATCATTTTCTGGAGCGGGACATTAATGCAGGATTTTCCGGCGGCGAGATCAAGAGGTCGGAGTTGTTGCAGCTCATGGCCCAAAATCCACGACTGGTGCTTTTCGACGAGCCGGAATCCGGCGTGGACCTGGAAAATATGCAACTCGTGGGCAAGGTGGCCCGTTCCATCCTGGATGGCGACGTGCAACCGCGTGCCGACCTGAGCATGAAGGAGCAAAAGGCTCAGAAGCGGCGTACCTCCGGACTGATTATCACGCATACCGGATATATTCTGGACTACGTCAACGCCGACCGCGGGCAGGTGCTCTATAACGGCCACCTGTGTTGTGAAGCCCGCCCACGCGATATCCTGGAGCACATCCAGGAGTACGGCTATCAGGAATGCGTGAAGTGCCTGAACTAACCCCGCTCTGTCCGGGTGAGGAGATATAAGCAATGCATGACGTGGATCTCAAGCAATTCAAGTTTCAGGGCCAAGAGCACGAAGCCATTCCCGGCCTTACAGCGCTCGAAAAGGCGGATCAGGAGCAGTTGCTCATGGCGGGTGTTGTTTCGGACGAAACCAACCGCAGCGCCTCCTACCTGCAGATGGACCACTCCGCAGTTCACTGCCGTTCCCACAATGAAGATGTCGAAATCATGGACATCAAGGATGCCCTGAAGAAGTACGACGGACTTAAGGACTACTTCTGGACCTTGGTGGACAAGGACAAGGATGACTACACCCGTTCCGCGGCAGAGAATCTGCACGGCGGGTATTTCATTCGCGTCAAGGCTGGGGCCAAGGTAGAGCAGCCCATTCAATCCTGCCTGATGCTCAAAGCGGAGCAGGTGGGGCAGAACGTCCACAATATCGTTATCATCGAGGAAGGCGCCGAAGCGCATGTCATTACCGGTTGCTCGGTGGCGCACGGGACCAATGCGGGGGCGCATCTTGGTATTTCCGAATTCTTTGTGGAAAAGAATGCTTCCCTGACCTTTACCATGGTTCATAACTGGGGCGACCATGTGGCCGTCCGGCCGCGCTCCGCGGGCATCGTCAAGGAAGGGGGCAAGTTCCTTTCCAACTACGTGCTGCTCAAGCCTGTGCAGGATTTGCAGATGTACCCGTCCATCCGCATGGTGGGTGAGGATTCCGTTGCCCGCTTCAATTCTGTGATTGTGGCCCCGGAAGGATCCTATCTGGACATGGGCAACCGCGTGACCATGGAGGCTCCCAACACCCGTTGCGAAATCATCGCCCGGACCATTTCCACAGGCGGAACCATCATCAATCGGGGGCATATTGGTGGACACGCCATGCCCGCCAAGGGGCACCTGGAGTGCCAGGGGCTTATCCTGGGGAACGGGCGCATCCACGCCATTCCCGAGTTGGACGGTTCGCTGGAGGGCGTCGAGCTCTCTCACGAGGCTTCTGTAGGTAAGATCGCCCAAGAGGAGATCGAATACCTCATGGCTCGCGGGCTGGATGAGGACGAGGCCACTTCTACCATTGTGCGCGGTTTTTTGAATACCGACATTATGGGCCTGCCCGAGGTGTTGACCCGCGCCATCGACAAGCAGATCGAAGAGCTTCAGGCCAGTGGGGCCATGTAACCTCCCGACAGTATCAGACGATCAATCCAGGGCGGTCTTTTCGAAGGCCGCCTTTTCCTATGCGTTTTGGGCGGAAGGCCACCTTGCCCGGATCCTGTTCACTTCGTATAGTCACATCAATCTGAGGATCGCATGCCTGGATATAGAGGACATTTGCTTGGGGGAGCCTTGGCAGCGGGCATCATGGTTGTGGTGCTCGCGGGGATGCAGCTGTACCCCGGAGACTACCCCATGATTTTTTCCCTGTGCGGCATGGTACTGCTTGGGGCCTTGTTTCCAGATATCGACACCGACTCCAAAGGGCAGACCTTGTTTTACTCTTTGCTGGTGGGAGTGGACCTTTGGCTGATCTACCAGCAGTTGTATGTCCAGGCCGCCTGGGTCGGGCTTTTGGCCTTGATCCCTGTGGCAGGCAGACATCGCGGCTGGGTGCACACCTGGTGGGCCATGCTGGTGTTGCCTTCGCCTATTTTGTTGCTGCCGGCCCATTTCTGGGGCATTCCGTGGGAGCGTAGCCTTCCGTTTTACCTTACCTTTGTCCTGGGATATTTTTCACATCTGCTTTTGGACCGCAAATTTTTTTGAATTGCGGCTGGTTACGTCGTTATTCCAGCGCCTCCAGGAATTGTTGAAAGACCTGACGAGTATCGAACCGCTCCATGACATGCCGTCGCCCGGCCTGTCCCATGCTTTGGCGCAAGTCTGCATCACGGGCCAGCCGGGCCAGGGAGTCGGCCAGGGCGGATACATCTCCGGCCGGTGTCAGCAGGCCGGTAGTGCCATGCTGGACCACCTCCGGGTTGGATGAAATGTCGAATGCGGCCACAGGTAAATTCATGGCCATGGCCTCCACCAGCGCATAGCCAAACCCTTCCCAGAGCGAAGGAAGGGCAAAAATGTCCAGTGAAGCGTAAAATCGTTTAATATCAGGTACGAACCCGAGAAATTCCGTCACTTGGCTGATGCCTAAATGTCGGGCTTCGTTTTTGAGAAAAGCCTCATCTTCGCCTGTACCGGCCAGCAGCAGACGGAATTGGATTCCCTGATCGAGCAGGCAACGCGCCGCCCGCAATAGGTGGCGCTGGCCTTTTTGAGCCGTAAGACGTGCCGCGTTGCCGATACAGATTTCCGAACCATTTTGGGGAATCAACGGTGTTGCCGCCAGCTGGTCAAACTTCTGCACATCGAATCCATTGTAGACCAGCCGAATGCGCTCTTCGGGGATCAGGCGGGGATTGGCGGCCAGGACGCAGCGTTTTGTTTCGAGCGAGTTGACCACCAGCCGGTGCATAGTCCGTCCATAGAGCCAGCGATTCAGCAACGAGTTCTTTACCGGCACGGCGATGCCCCGGCGGTAGACCACCCGGCGGACTCCGACCCGGCGGGCGATGGGGGCAGCGGCTTTAAGGTCGGAAGGAAGCGCCATGACCAGCGTATCAATGTCTTGTTCGCGAAAGAGGCGGGCCAGGCGGAGCTGCGTAAAGGGTTCAGAAAGCTGAGATTGCCGATGGTCAGCTCGTGGAGCCTGACTCCTGGCGTGGAGCGCAGGCGCTCTGCCAATTTGCCATCCCGGTGGGCGGCTACGTGCACGTTTAATCCTGCATCACGGCAGAGCAGAGCGAAATCGTGGTTGAATTTTTCTCCGCCGCCCCAGGGGCGGTTCGTATTGAAAAAGCATATATTGCGGGTCATGGGCAGGCTTTATGGGTTGGAGGCTTGATGTCTTTTGGGGGGTGGGCGCAAAGCCTGTCCTGGTGGATAAGCTCTGCGCCCAAAGAATCAGAAGTCGTCCTGCGTGGTGGGGACTTCCACCATGCCCAGGGTCTGCAACAGCACGCGAACACGTTCGTCCGTGGAAAGCAGGATGGGCACGCGGTTATTATCCGAATAGAGTTTGTAACGGGTCAGGTAGATGGCATTTTTGTCCGGGGTGATCCAGATGTCGACCACGGTTTGGTATCGTTCGTCCAGCAGTGGGAACTTCCAGGTTACATTCATACGTGCTTTGACCGTTCCGCCGTCCAGAGCCTCGGATTTGCGGATTCGTTCCACGGCGGAGCCAATGTATTCGGCGCTGGGTCTCATTTCTCCAAGGGCGTGTTCGGCGGCGACTTGCAACGATTTTTTATAGCTGTCCACCAGGACCTGCTCCTTAAGAGTGAAAGCGGAGGCAAAGGTCGCTGCTCCAAGGAGCAACATGGTGGCGAGGGGGATTGCCAGGGCGGGCAACCAGTGACGGACGGGCATTGGCTTCTCCTTGTTACGGTTCAATAGTGCGCTGCACGGCCTCGGCAATGCCGTCCAGGTCCGGGCAGACCGTAAAACCGGCACCACGCATGGTTTCGATTTTCCCTTCTGTGGAGCCGTGTTGTTCCAGGATGGCTCCTGCATGCCCCAGCCGCCGTCCGGGGGGGGCGGTTCGGCCCGCGATGAACGCCACCACGGGTTTGGGAAATGCGGTTTGGGACACATACTCGGCCAGCCGCTCCTCGGCCTGCCCGCCAATCTCGCCCAGCACGACGATGGAACGTGTGGCCTCGTGACGGCGGAGCCGTGCAAACAGGTCCGTAAACGTGGTACCGATGAAGGGGTCGCCGCCGATGCCAACACACAGGGACTGGCCCAAGCCGGCGGCTGAAAGTCGGGCCGCCACCTCATAGGTCAAAGTTCCGCTACGAGAGAGCACGGCCACGTTGCCTGCGGTGAATGGATCAACGGGCAGTATGCCCGCCTTGAATTTGCCGGGAATCAGCAGGCCCGGGGTGTTCGGACCGATGAGGCGGGTCCGGGAGCCTTGCAGACGCGTGAGCACAGCCAGCATGTCCTGCTGTGGAATGCCCTCGGTGATGCAGACCACCCAGGGGATACCGGCATCTGCGGCTTCGAGAATGGCCTCGGCCGCCATGCGCGGCGGCACGAAAATAACACTGACCTGGATGCGGTGGGCCCGGGCGGCTTGGTGTACGGAAGAGTAGACCGGTACTCCCAGTATCTCTTGCCCTCCTTTGAACGGAGTGACGCCGGCCACCACATTGGTACCGTAGCGCTGCATTAATTGCGTATGCAGGCGGCCCTCGCAGCCGGTGATTCCCTGCACCAGCACGGGGGAATTCGCGTCAAAGGGAAAGGTCTCTGCTTCTTCTGGCTGAATGGACCGGGCGAGCGTCGTGCTTTGCAATGCGATCCGGGGGGCTTCAAAGGGGCTGGCCGGGGCGTTGGTGGGACGCAGGGAATTCAAGGTGGTGATGGCTTCATCCATTTCCGTAGCCAGATGCAGGTCCTTGAGCTTCAAATCCTGGAGGATTTGGAGACCTTGACTAGCGCTGTTTCCGGAAAGCCGCGCCACAATGGGTTTTTGCGGGGCTTTGCCGTTCAGGGCTCCGCGCATGGCCAGGGCAACCTTTTCGCAGGATAGGATTCCTCCGTAAAGGTTGATGAAGATGAGCCGCACCGAGGAATCGCAAAACAGCAGCTCAAAGGCGGTTTCCATTCGTTTTTGATCTGCTCCACCCCCTAAGTCCAAAAAGTTGGCTGCGGGCAGATTGGAAAAGTTGAGCAAATCCATGGTGGCCATGGCCAGCCCGGCACCATTGACCATCAAGCCGACGAAGCCGTCTAGCTTGACAAAGGAAAGTCCAGCTTTTCGGGCCAGGTTTTCTTCCGGGGCCGCGTGGGCCGGTGTGTGGTAGGATTCAAGTTCTGGTTGAAGTTCCACAACATTGTCATCAATTTCCACCTTGCCGTCCAAGGCGAGGAAGTGTCCTTGATCCGTGAGCACCAGGGGGTTGACCTCGGCCAGCAGCAGTCCGTTGGTGCGCACGGATGCGTAAAGCGCTTGAAGCAGGGCAGCGAATTCTGGGTAGTGTTGTTTTTCCAGCCCGAGGTGGAAGAATGCAGCTCGAATATGTCGATCGGCCAGCCCTCCGGGCAACGGAATATCTTGCACCAGGAGATTTTCCTCACCCAGGGATTCGATTTCTACCCCGCCTTGGCGCCCCGCGGAGAGCACCAGGGCGCCCCGGGCCCGGGCCACGGTAAAGGAAAGATAGAATTCCCGGCTGATCTGCACACCTGGTTCCACTCGAAGAAAAGGGACCGCTTGTCCTTTAATGTGCATTGCCAACAGGGACTGCGCCGTGGAACAAAACATTTCAGCTTGGTCCACGCGCTGAATGCCTCCGGCCTTGCCGCGTCCACCAGTAAGGACCTGGGCCTTGAGAAACCATGGCGGGGCAAAGCTTGGCGCGAATTGTTCGATGTTTTCCGGAAAAACCGCTTCTCCCTCCGGAACAGGCACGCCGGACGCGTGGAACAGCCGTTTGCTGTTGTGTTCGTTGAGCAGCATCGTCGTCCTTGGTTTGATGTTCGGATGGCGACAGGACACTTGGTGCAATGGTGCACGAGGTTAGGCGGTTTGGCTTTTTTTTTCAATGTCGAATCCCGCTCGTGAGCGCTTGGGGCGAAGAGAATATGTCTAGGGGAATTATTCTCTTGGTCTTGAACCGTTGTTGGAAATGTCCTACCACAGTAAAAACCGGGAGGCGTCGGAATATGTCTGATTTTGACACATATGCCGAAGGGTTGGCCGACGAGGTGCTCAGCGAAATGGCTGAGAACTTTTTTGGTTCGCGCCGGGATATGGATAGTAGAATCGAGCAATTCAAAGAACTTGTAATAGAGCTGAAACCTTTTTTTGAAAAGGCGCTTGCGCATGTTGAAGCACTGCATTTCGTCCTGCTGGATCAGGAGGGGAGGGATGGTCTGTATCGGCTTCTCGGGGCCGATCCTTTGGACCTGCCTGCGGCGCTTGGTGATGCCGCCCCGCCCCAGTTGGAACGGATGCCATTTGCGTTTTCCGTCAAAAGCAGGTTCCGAAAGGTTGTGGAACGAGTTTACCGGGACACACGTTTTCATGTGCACGCGTATTTGCATGGCCGTGAGTATTCTGATCCGGAGGAGCCGCGCCGTAAGCGTCTGAGCGTTCACTATGTGGGGCTCAAACGCTTGGAGCGACAAATCAACACGGCCATGCAGCAACTTAACGGGCAGACTTCCCTTTCCGGAACGCTCCAATACATCCGTGGGTTGAATCCGGCGGAGCTGGAGCGGGAAAAGGTGGCTGGCATGCCAGCTGGAAATGTGACCAAGCTGGATGAGCAGTTTCGTTTTAAACCTGTGGATCTGGAGTCCGAAGGGTTGGTACCCTTGCCTGATTTCCCGCCTTTTGAGGAAGTGCGGGGTATCTTGTTTGGTTATATTGATGCGCTGTATGCGCGGGACAAGGCTGCGGTCAGGAAGATGCTGGGGCGTTTGCGTCGGGAGCTTCGGGACGTCAGGGAACCAGATTGAATTCTTGCAGTTTTTCCCGGATACCTTCCACGGAAAGAGGTTTGGTCAGATAGCCGTCGGCCAGACTGTCCCGGAAGAACGCCTTACTTACGTTTTTTACGTCGTTAAGTGAAGAGATCATGATTAAGCGGGTTTCTTGACCTGGTTTGACGTTGTTTTCCTGCTCTGCCTTTCGGAGGGCTCCGGCGGTCTCGTGCCCATCTGCTCCGGGCATGAGAATATCCATGAACACCGCGTCAAACGGACGGCCATCCTGAAGGGCTTGTTCAAATACGGATACGGCCAGGCCGGAGTCGTTGACGCAGACACACTCGCCCAAGGGGGAAAGGATCCGCGCCATCATCAGGGTTACGTCTTCCTGGTCGTCCACAACCAGGAAATGACGAATACGGTTGCCCATGTCTCCTCTCTTTAACCTGTAGGCCTCCCGGTGAAACAACTGTATTTTGTCGTTTCAGCCGTCGGCGTTGATTTTGGCGATCAGTTCGTTGCGGACACGTTCCGCCTCGTCCAGGTCAATCTGGCAGGTTCCGACACCCCGATGCCCTCCGCCGCCGTAGGAGAGCAGCAAGCGGCCCACATCGGTATTACTGGTGCGATTGGTAATGCTGTGCCCCACTGTGAACACGATGTTCTGACGCTTGAAGCCCCACATGACCTGCATGCTGATGTTGCAGTCAGGGAACAGGGCGTAGACCATGAACCGGTTGCCAGCGTAAATGGTGTCCTCGTGGCGTAAATCAATGACGGCCAGATTTCCATGCACCTTGGTGCAGCGTTGCAACATTTGTTGGAACAAGTCAGCCTGTTTAAAATATTTTTGGGTGCGTTCACGCACATCTTCAATCTGAAGGATCTGAGCGGCGGTCATGCGGCGACAATACCCAATCATATCCAACATAAGCTGGTAATTTGAAATCCGGTAGTCGTGAAAGCGTCCCAAGCCAGTGCGCGGATCCATGACGTATCCTAGAAGAATCCAGCCTTCAGGATGCAGAATATCTTCCGCCGTAAGGTTCGCGCTGTCCACTTTGTCCACGGCTTCCATCATTGGAAGTAGCCGAGAATCAAAAAATTTTTCTCCGCCATAGTATTCCCAGATGACCCGGGCGCAGCTGGGCAGGGGGATACTGGCACCATTGAATCGCAGGTTGCTTTCCAGCCGTTCCTGTTCGCTGGTGTGGTGGTCGAACCAGAGCCCGGCACCAGGGACGTACGGAACATTGGCCAGAATATCGTTGTCCGTAACTTTAATTTTGCCGTCCTGAAGGTCTTTGGGGTGGGCAAAAAGATAATCATCCACAATACCTTGTTCTTCAAGCAGAACAGCGCAGGCCAATCCGTCAAAATCCGAGCGCGTCACCAGTCTCATACAGCCGTACTCCGTAGAATGAGGGTGGATGCAATTAAAATTTTAACCATTACAAGATTACGCAACCTTCGGGAAAAGGTCAACGTGACAAGGCTGTTGCCAAGGCCTGCGCCCGGAGGGTACGCAGCCGTTCTCCGGACTGGGCACCTAATCCCTGGTCGCAGGGCGGCAGGTGAACTTCCAAAATGGTTTTCAGGTCAGACAAGGCCTGCTGAGTGTGGGCCTCTCCCCGGTCCGCTCGCACAACTTCGAAGAGCGGGGCCACCAGCTTGGCAGCATGCAGGCGCATCAATAAATCCACCCGTGTGCCAGGCCTGAGTTCGGGGTAACGGCCCGCAAGCATGTGCAATTCTGCGGAGCGTGCCCCCGCCACCAGAAAAGTGTTGGAAAGGGCGAGTCGCCGGGCCAAGGCCCGTGCCGGTTCGACTCCTGCCCGTTCATGGTTGATATGGCGTGGCCAATTCTTTTTAGGAGTTCGTCCTTTGCCCAGGTCATGGCAAAGAGCCATCCAGCCCACGAGCCCGGGAGTATTGCCGCCTTCCGCAGAGGGATTAGAACTACAGGCGTCCACAACCCGGAGAGTATGGGCCAGAGCGTTGGGGGCCGCATGATATTGTGCCGGCCCGGCCGGGACGTCCGCCAGATCCTGGAGTTCTTGAAGCCAGTGTTCAAGGCTATGCGTCTGGTGAAGCAGTTGGAAGAAATTGGATGGCCGGGGGGCCTGCAAGGCCTTGAGCACCTCCCGGCCGACACGCAGCGGGGCAAGCGTTTGAAACGCAGACAACCGGCTGCAAGTCTGCATGGCCGAAAGCAATTCGGGAGCAGGGCGGAACATGGGATATTGGGCGTAAAAACGGGCGGCCCGGAAAATACGCAACGGGTCCGCTGCCATGGCTTCGGGGCCTGCCGGGCGCAGCGTGCGGGAGTGTAGGTCGTTGAGTGCCTGGGGGTGGCAATATAGTTCACCATCCTGGTCCAGTGCCATGGCATTGATGGTTAAGTCTCGTTCTTCAAGATCTGCTTGAAGGGTTTGCATGGTGGTCCAGGCAGGATCGGACCGGCGTGGAAATGAGAATTCCAGAC
>JAQVYA010000029.1 GCA_028708865.1 Desulfovibrio sp.
GGAAGGGGTCTGGCTCATGAGTGCGGGCGGCGAAACCCTGTTCGTGAACCCGCGCATGGAGGAAATGCTCGGTTGTACGCCGGGCGGCATGTATGGTCGCCGGTTTGCGGAATTTTGCTGCCGGGAGGAGGACGGCGCCCTGTTGGAAGCTCCCGAGTCCGGAGGAGCGCACAAGCGCAACGTGGAATGCGAACTGCGCCGGGACCATGGCGGGCGGGTCGTCGTGAACATGGCGCTCAGTCCGGTCCGGGCGGAAGACGGCGTGTTTCTGGGCATGTTGGCCGGTGTCATGGACATTACCGAACGCAAGCACATGGAAGAACGATTGCGGCACAGTGAATTCAGCCTGGCCGAAGCCCAACGCATCGCCCGGCTGGGCAGTTGGGAGTGGCGGGTGGAGCAGGGCACCCTGCATTGGTCCGAGCAAACGTTCCGCATTTTTGGATTGCCGCCTGAAGACCGGGAAATGACCTATGCCCGTTTTTTGGACATGGTCCACCCCGAAGATCGCGAACTGGTGACCGAGGCGGTGCGTCGCGGAGTGCGCACCGGGCATTACGAGGTGGAACACCGCGTGATGACGTGGGACGGGAGAGAATGCCACGTCATGGAGCGGGCCCGCCTTGCCCGGGATGGGGAGGGGCGGCGCTGCCTCGTGGGTACGGTCATGGACGTGACCGAGCGCAAGCAGGCCGAGCTGGAATTGCTGGCCGCCAAGGTGGAGGCGGACGCGGCGCGCGAGGAGGCGGAAACCGCCAACACTGCCAAGTCGAAATTCCTGGCCAACATGAGCCATGAATTGCGGACCCCGCTCAATGGCATCATGGGCATGAATCAGTTGTTGCTGGAATCCTGTGAAGAGGGCGAGACCCGGGAGATGCTCGAACTCTCCCTGGATTGCGCCCGCAGGCTGACCCGGCTCATTACCGACCTGCTGGACCTTTCCGTGATCGAATCCGGCATGGTGGGGTTGCAGCCGCGCCGGTTTTCCCTGCGCCGCACCATGGGCTCCCTGATGCGGGTCCTGGGGATACAGGCCCGGGACAAGGGACTGAACCTGGACTGGATCGTGGACGAAAGCGTGCCCGATGGCCTGGTGGGGGACGAGGGCCGCCTGCGTCAGGTGCTGGTGAATCTGGCGGGCAATGCCCTGAAGTTCACGGAGCAGGGCGAGGTACGGGTGCGGGTGTTGCGGGTGGATGGCAACGGGGGCAAGGTTTGGTTGGCCTTTCGCATCGAGGATACCGGCATCGGCATTGAAGAGCAGCAGCTTCCGTACATCTTTGATAGTTTTTCTTTGGGCGAGGACTACCTGACCAAGCGGTACGGCGGCTCCGGCCTGGGGCTGTCCATCTCGCGTCAGATTGTGGAGAAAATGGGCGGGAACATCAGCGTGGAGAGCCACCGGAACGAGGGAAGCGTGTTCAGCGTGGTTTTGCCCTTGGAACGGGCGGCCGTGGACCTGGAGGAAGCCCGGCAGGAGCGCGGACGGCGTTGCCGGGACGTGCCGTCCAACAGCACGGTTCTGGTGGTGGAGGACGAGGCCGTGAACCGGCTCATGGCGGTGCGCATGTTGCGGCGACGCGGAATTGAGACGCGCACGGCCCGGGACGGGCAGGAAGCCTTGGAGATCTTGTCGCGGGAATCCGTAAACCTGGTGCTCATGGATCTTCAGATGCCCCGGCTGAACGGGTTGGAGGCGGTGCGCAAAATCCGCTCCGGCGAGGAAGGAGTGTTGGACGCACAGGTGCCTGTGGTGGCCTGTACCGCCTTTGCCCGCCAGCAGGACCGGCTGGAATGCGACCAGGCCGGGATGAACGGCTTTCTGGCCAAACCCTTTGACGCGGAAAGCCTGTACGAGGCTGTGCAGGAGCATGCGCTCCCCGCAGTGCGATGTTCTCCGTCGGAAGAGGGCTCCCTGTCCGGGAAAAAACAGGGCTAAAGAGGCGACCGCAGCCGGAGCCCGATGAACGGATCAGATCAGACCGGTTCCCGGGTCGGCTTTGAGATGTCGGTAGGCCTTGGCCGTGGCCACGCGGCCACGGGGAGTGCGCTGGAGAAAGCCGCACTGGATCAGATAGGGCTCGTAAATGTCCTCGATGGTGCGGACTTCCTCGGCGCAGGCCACGGCCAAGGTCTTTACGCCCACGGGGCCGCCCCCGAACTGGTGCACCACCACCTCCAGAATTTTTCGGTCCATCTGGTCCAGACCGTGCGGATCCACGTCCAGCCGTTCCAGAGCCATCTCCGCAAGCTCCTGGTCCACCATTTCCTTGCAGGCCACCACCATGTAGTCCCGCACGCGACGCAGCAGGCGGTTGGCGATGCGTGGGGTGCCTCGCGAGCGGCGGCCGATGACCAGCGCGCCTTCGTCCGAAACACGGACGCCCAGAATGCCCGAGGCCCTTTGCACGATGCGCGCCAGCTCCTCCGGGCTGTAGAAGTCGATGCGGAAGATGCAGCCGAACCGGTCGCGCAGGGGCGAGGTGAGCAGGCCCAGGCGGGTGGTGGCCCCCACCAGGGTGAAGGGTTCCAGGTCGATCTTCACGGTGCGGGCTCCGGGGCCCTGGCCGATGATCAAGTCCAGCTTGAAGTCCTCCATGGCCGGATAGAGCACCTCCTCCACGCTGGCGGGCATGCGGTGGATTTCGTCGATGAACAGAATATCCTGGGCCTGAAGGTTGGTAAGAATGGCGGCCAAGTCCCCGGACCGCTCCATGACCGGGCCGGACGTGGAAACCAGGTTGACGCCCATCTCCGAGGCCATGATCTTGGCCAGGGTGGTTTTGCCCAGGCCAGGGTTGCCGTAGAACAGGGTGTGATCCGCGGCGCGTCCGCGTTCCCGGGCGGCGCGCAAAAATACCTGTAGGTTGGCGCGCAGCTCGTCCTGGCCGATGAAGTCGCCTAGTTGGCGTGGGCGGACGTTTTCGTCAACGGTGCAGTGGGTCATGGGCTCTCGTCAGCGGGCGGAGGCGATGCGCCGCAGGGTTTGGCGGATGGCTCCGGCCGCGTCCAGATCCGGTTCGGACTCGAAAATTTCCTTGAGCAGGGGCCGGGATTCCTCTTCGGAGTAGCCCAGGTTGGCGAGGCCCGCAAGGGCGTCCATGAACTCCGAACCTGCCACCCCTTCCGGAGCGGCCACCCGGGCCTTGAATTCCGCCATGCCCGCCATTTTGTCCTTGAGGAACCAGAGAATCTGCTTGGCGGACTTGGGACCGATGCCCGGTACGGTGGCCAGGGCCTTGTCGTCTTCGCGGTAGGCGATTTCCCGCAGCCGTTCCGGGTCAAAGTGTGAAAGAATGGCCAGGGCTTTTTTGGGCCCCAGTTTGTCGATGGAGATGAGGGTGCGGAATAGGCGCCGCTCCTCGGCTTCCAAAAAGCCGTACAGGTCGATGGCCTTTTCCGCCACATTGGTGTGCACGTGCAGCTCGGCCTCGCCGCCGGGCGCGGGCAGGGCCGCAAGCACGGACGTGGGCGCGGCCACCTGGTAGCCCACTCCCCCGGCGGTAAGCAGGGTCAGGCCGGTATCGTCCTTTTCCACCACAATGCCTTTGAGGTAGGCGATCATGCGTCAGTTCCTTGGCTGGCCGTTGAAAACGCGATAGTGCCGGGCGCGGACAGGGCCGCCTGCCCGAGCCGGATGTTGCAGTGTAGCCGCAGGCGCGGTCGCAGGCAAGGCAGGAGGGGATTACAATCCGGCCAGGCGGTTCATGCGGCGCTGGTTCAGATGGCAGATGGCCACGGCCAGGGCGTCGGAGGCATCTTCAGCCCAGCCGGGATTGGTCACTCCCAACAGCCGGGCCACCATGAACGCAACCTGGTCCTTGGGGGCGTTGCCCACGCCCACAATGCTTTTTTTGACTTTGGTGGGCTCGTATTCGGCCACGGAAAGACCGGCCACGGTGCAGGCGGCCAGTGCCGCGCCCCGCGCCTGTCCCAGCTTGAGGGCGCTCTGCATGTTCTTGGAGACGAAGACGTTTTCCAGAGCGCTTTCCTGCGGGGAGTGCCGGGCGATGACTTCGCTGAGGCCTTTGTAAATTTCTCCGAGCCGGAAGGGCATGTCCCGTTTGGCCGGGGGGCGGATCGTGCCCGCCTCCAGCAGGGAGAGGCGGCCCGAGGTCTCGGCCACGATGCCGTACCCGGTGATGCGGGAGCCGGGATCGAGGCCGAGCACCACGACCATGAGCTAGTCCAACTCGTCCAGGACTTCGTCCGGGAAATCCGCGTTGACGTGCAGGTTCTGCACATCTTCGTTGTCTTCCAGCGCGTCCATGAGCTTGAGCACCTTGCGGGCCGTGTCTGCATCCACATCCACGAGGTTCTTCGGCACCATGGTCACCTCCGCGCTTTCAGCCTCCAACCCGGCATCTTCAAAGGCCTTTTGCACGGCCATGAAGTCGCCCGGTTCGGTGTGCACGGTCAGGCTGCCGTCCTCGTCGAGTACGTCTTCGGCTCCGGCTTCCAGGCCGATCTCCATGACCTGGTCTTCGGTGTACTTTTCGCCGTCGAACACGAGCACGCCCTTTTTGTCGAACATCCAGGCCACGGAACCCGCTTCGCCCATGCTGCCGCCCTGTTTGCTCAGGGTGTGCCGGACTTCGGCCACGGTGCGGTTTTTGTTGTCCGTAGCCACCTCAATGAGCAGGGCCACGCCGCCGGGAGCGTATCCTTCATATTGGAATTCGTAGATGTCGCCGCCGGCGAGTTCGCCTGTGCCTTTCTTGATGGCGTTATCGATTTTATCCTTGGGCAGGTTGACTTGCTTGGCCTTTTGGATGGCCAGGCGCAGGGCGGAGTTGTCCTCGGGGTTGCCGCCGCCTGCCTTGGCGGCGAGGATGATGTCCTTGGCCGCCTTGGTGAAGAACTTGGCTTTTTTGGCGTCCTGCCGCCCCTTACGGTGCTGAATGTTTGCCCATTTACTGTGTCCAGCCATGAAACCTCCGAATATGGCGAAAATGTTCTATGCGGGAATGCGTTGGGTCTTTACAATGAGGCGTCCCGAAAGCCAAGTCCCACGATGAACGTCTCCTTGGACTCGGCCCGAGAGCTTTTGGGCTTGAACGTCTTGACCTTGCCGAACAGAGGCCGGAGCGAATCAGTGTAGGCCTTGGTGTCCGGACCTTCGAATATCTTGACCACGAAATGACCTCCCGGCGCAAGCACCTCGGGCAGCAGGTCGCGTGCCAGTTCGCAGAGTTCCAGGCTGCGGGCCTGGTCAGCAAACTTTACGCCCGTGGTCTTGGGGGCCATGTCCGAGATGACCATATCAAAAGGGGCCAACTCGGCGCGGCGATCCGCAAAGGGACCTTCCGGTTCAAAGGCGTCTCCGTGAAAAAATTCCACATTGGCGGGAAATTCCGTTTCCGTGGTCTGGAGGTCCACGCCGAGGACGCGGCCTTGCGCGCCCACCTTGCGGGCTGCGAACAGGCTCCAGGATCCTGGGGCCGCGCCCAGGTCCAGAATGCTCTGCCCGTTTCGAAAAAGCCGGAAGCGTTTTTCGATTTCCTGTAGCTTGTACACGCTGCGGGCAGGATAATTCTCCTGCTTGGCGCGCTTGAAGTAGTGGTCTTGATATTTTTTCATAAAACGATGAAAAGGGAGCCTCCGGTTCCATTCGTTATTGTTGCGATCTTTTTACTGCACATGGGGGAAGCATGCAAATCCGGCCGCGCCGTGTCCAGGTGGTCACGGAAATAGGGCAGAGGCAAAGCCTGCCCACGGGTCCCAAATCCTTTGATCGATTAGGCAGAGGGCGGAGAAAGCTGTTCCTCGGGCTTGGACCGGAACCTGCAAGGTTGGCCGAATATTTCTCTTCCGTCAAGGAGACGCTCTATGTGGAGTGTCCGGAGTTTGAAAGACAGATGTCCCGGGAGTGGCGGGCCTCTATCCCCGAGCATTTTCAAAGGCTGGAGCCCGAGGAACTGACCCCGGCCCTGGCCCGTTCCTGCACGGTGCGCCGCTACCTGCGCAACATGCGCTTGTTTCCTTCCTTTTGGGGGCCGCTCTGGGCCACCTGCGCCCTGCCGCACCTGGAAAATGCCCCCCCGAACCCGGGAAATCCGGTGGCCTGGCTGCCCGGCCAGGAAACGGACCTGCTGGACCAGGAACTGCGTCTGGCCTTGCGCGCCGAAGGTTTTGAGGTCATTCGCCCAGAGCTGGACCACATGCAGGGGCCCGTGGACCTGCCCTGGCGACTTACCAAGGAGCGGCCAGCTCTGTTTTTTTCCGTCAACTTCAAGGGACTGGATCGTTTTGGCGAATTGTTTCACCTTTTACGCCGGGCCGGGACGCGGGTGGCGATCTGGTGTGTGGACAATCCTTTTCATCTGCTGACCGGCGTCAAGTCCCGCTATTGGACCGAGGCGGACCTGTTCGTCACGGACGACTGGTTTGTGGAGCCGCTGCATCGGCTGGGTGCCCAAAGCGTCCACCACTTGCCCCTGGCGGCGGCACCGGCCCTGTTCAAGGATCGCCAAGCACCGGCCGCCGTGGACCTGGAGGACCGCCTCGCCTTTGTGGGGCGTTCCGAATTCCCGCAGCGGCGCGAATTCTTTGCGGGCATCGAGCGGGAAGAGGCGTTGTGGCGCGAGGCCGAGTCCATGTTGGAACAGGGAGAGCGGCCCCATTTCGGTTGGTGGCTGGAGCGGCTCGGTATGGAACCGGCATGGCCGGACAACGAGGTGCGCCGGGCCGGGTTTATGGCCGAGGAAACCGGCCGGCACTGGCGGGCGCAATGCCTGCGCCATGCGGGTCCGGCCCTGACCGTCTTCGGTGACGTGAACTGGCGCTCGCTGCTGGAGGACGGGGTGGATGTGCGGCCGCCCGTGGATTACTACGGGGCCCTGCCTTCCGTATATGCCAAGGCGCGGGCCTGCCTGAACATGACCAGTCCGCTGCTGCCCCGCGGCCTGACCCAGCGGCATTTCGATGTTTGGGCCGTGGGGGGCCTGCTGCTCACGGACGCCACGCCCGGGCTCGATATCTTCCCCGAAGAACTGGTCCGTGAGGTGCGCTTTGTGCGCCCCGGAGACATTCCGGAACTTTTCGAACGGCACCATGCCGAGGCCCGGGCCGCCCTTTGCCGAGCCTGGCAGCAGCTTATTCTGGAGCAACATACGTATACCCAGCGGGTGCGGCGGGTGCTCCGGGTTTTGGAGCTATGAAAAAAAACTCTTGAGCTCCACGCGGAAAAGCGGTAGTGATTCCCTCCTTGAACACGGGGACGTAGCTCAGTTGGGAGAGCGCTGCCTTCGCAAGGCAGAAGTCGGGAGTTCAAGTCTCCTCGTCTCCACCACAAGAATACCAATGGGTCAGGCAGAAATGTCTGACCCGTTTTTTGTTGGTGGGTACACGTGACCGGTACACGGGAGGCTACGAGTCTACACCAAAGACGGGGGCAGTCACGAAAGTGAGCTATTCCGCGCAGAGTACCGTTCCCGCTCTGGGAGTCCACACGCAATTTGAGAAAGTGGACCTCTTTCCCTGCATGCCGCAACTATTTTCGGCGGTTGGATGAACAGCGTGGGGGCAAGGGATCCCTGCATCGGCCCGGCCATGTGTTTTTCAGGGAAAAAACGTTTCGATATCGTCTAACAGGGAATCCTGTTCTGCCTTGCTGAACAGGGCGTTGCCGCATCGGACCACTGTTTTCTTGTCGGAAAGAGGTTTGCAGCCGTGCGGGGTCCATGCTAGGCAGACGTTGTCGGCATCCGGTCCCGATGTTGTATGGCTGTTGCGGACGGGAGCATGTAGGGCACTATCTTATTCCCTGTCAGGGACGGCCGACGTCATCACGAGGTTGCACATGGACTCATTTAATAGACGCGAACGCGCCCAGCAGCGCCGGTTCGCCGAACAGCGGGACCGGTTGTTCCGCCCCGTGGTCTCCAGGCTCATGGACCGGGGGGTTACTTCCAACCAGGTGTCGCTGTTCGGTGTGGGCTCGCTGGCTGTGGCCTGTTTGATGCCCCCCTCCCTGGCCCTTGCCGCCGCCATTTTCATCCTGTTGTACGTGCTTTGCGACGGCATTGACGGCCCCCTGGCCCGTCAGTCCGGCAAGGTGCACGACGGCGGTTCTCTGGTGGATATCGTGGCCGACCAGATGGGCGTTGTATTGCTCACGGCCGCAGCCACCTACCACCTGGACGCGTTCGGCCCGGCCATGGTGTTGTTCAGTGCCGCGTACACGGTGTTCATCGGTCTGGTGGTCTATGCCAACGAGCTGGATTTGAACATGCGGCTGTTCGTGCGCTCCAAGTACCCATTTTATGCGCTTTACGTGGTGGGGCTGTATCGCCACAGCGATGCGGTATCCCTGTTTTGCGGTTTATTCGCGCTGTATTATACCGTGGAATCCGCGTTGGTGCTCAAAAAGCTTTACGACTACCATGCGTCGCGACAGGCCGAAGCCGATTAATCGGTAGCAGCCGCTGCCGGGTCTTCCGAAGATTTCGGGCCGCAGGATCTCCCCGCGGCCCGTTGATTGTTTCGGGAATGGAAGCAATGTCGGTCAACTGCGATGCGGGGTGCAGGGAACCGTGAAGAACGCGGACGTGCCCTGGTCCTCCTTGCTTTCCAGCCAGATGGTCCCGCCCAGGCGCTGCACCAGTTGCCGGGCAATGGCCAGTCCCAATCCGGCTTTGCTGCGTTTTTTGGTCATATAGTCCTCACCGATGCTGAAGGCTTCGAACAATTCGTCGAGCTGCTCCCGGGCAATGCCCACGCCGGTGTCCCGAATCTCAAAGCAGAGCATGAACACTTCGTCGTGATTCTGCATGTTGTCCGGGGGGGTGTGGCAACACCACTCATAGACCGTGACCATCACTTCACCGCTTTCCGTAAAGCGCAGGGCGTTGTTCAGCAAGTTGATGAGCACCTGCCGAACCTTGGGACCGTCCAGGGCCAGGGTTTCCGGGATATTTTCCTCAATGTCCCAGGAAAATTCCAAGCCCTTATCCTGGGCCTGCTTGCCATACATGGCCAGAAGCGGGGTCAGGGCTTCCATGAGGTGCGTTGGTTCGGCTTGGTTGGGAATTCGGCCGGATTCCAGTGAAGAAAGTTGCAACAGGTCCTGGACCAAATTGAGCAGGTTCCGGGCCGAGGCCAGTTCATCCTGAAGAAACGCCTCCTGTTCCGAAGTGGGATCGCTTTCCAGGAGTAGTTGGGTCATGCCGATGATGCCGTTGAGCGGGGTGCGCAACTCGTGGCTCATGTTGGAGAGAAAGGCGCTTTTAGCCTGGGCTGCCAGTTCCGCCCGTTCCTTGGCCCGCTCCAGCTCTTCTGTACGTTCGTGGACCTGTTGCTCCAACATGCGTTTTTCACTGGCCAGGGCCAGGTGCGTTTTGACGCGGGCCAGCACGATGGGGGCGCTGAAGGGCTTGGTGATGTAGTCCACGGCCCCGAGTTCCAGGCCGCGTGCCTCATCTTCGGTTCGCGAGAGCGCCGTGACGAAGAGTACGGGAATGTCCTTGGAGCGTTCGTCGCTTTTGAGCAGCCGGATAACGGAATAGCCGTCCAGGCCGGGCATCATGACATCCAGAAGAATCAGGTCCGGGGGAGTTTTGTAGACCAGTTCCAGAGCGTCGGGCCCGTTCACGGCCACGCTGATGTCAAAATCCGTCAACAAAAGTTCGCTGAGAATCTCAATGTTGTAAGGCTGGTCATCAACGATGAGGATACGGGCTCTGTCCGTCATTGTCCGACTCCCTGGTCGCGTGCGTTTTCATCCAGGAGTGCTTCCACTTCCCGCTTGGCCGCATTGAAGGCGAAAGCGGCCAGGTGTTCTCCGATTCTTTGGGTTAATTCCACGTCCAGCTGGAGCAATTGCTCCGCAAATGTCTCAAAGTATTTTTTAGCCGAAAAATCACTCACTTCAAGGAGTTCAAGCAGCTTTTGCAGCTTTTCGCGTAGCTCGGGCGTGAGGCTCTGGAGCGTTTCCGCCGAAGGCTGTTGCGCCGTCATGGACGGGGCTTCTTCAGGCAGGGCTTCATGCAGGGCGCCGAGGAAATCGTCCACATGTTCCTGGAGCGTTTTCAGCAACGGGGAAGGGTCGTTTTCCGTTTCATCCAACTTGGCCTCCAAGAGAGCCGCGGCCTCGGCCACGGTGGTGATGCCGATGTTGCCGGCCACTCCTTTGAGGGCGTGGGCCTGTCTTTGAGCCGCGGTCCGTCGGTTTTGCTGGAGCATGCGTTCAATGTCCCGCAGCATGGACGGGGATTCCGCGGAGAAATTGCGCAGCAGTTTGCGCAAGAGATCCGTGTTGCCGCGCAGACGGTTCAAAGCCGCCCCGGTATCCACGCCCCGGATATTCAGCTCTTCGGAAGCATGCGACGCCCGGGATGCGACAGGTCCGGGAGGCGAAGTTTGCCGGCCCTCGGCGTTCTTGAGCCAGCGGTTCAGGGTTTGAACCAGCTGGTCCGGGTTGATGGGTTTGGAAATGTAATCGTCCATGCCCGCTTCCCGGCTCTTTTTTTGATCCGCGGCCAAGGCGTGGGCGGTCATGGCGATGATGGGCAGGTCCGCATATTCCGGAGAGGAACGAATCATGCGGGTGGCCTGGTATCCGTCCATGCCCGGCATCTGGATATCCATGAGCACGGCATCGTATTCCGATTCAAATACCATTTGCACGGCTTCCTGACCGTTGGTGGCGATGTCGGGGTTGATGCCTGCGCTTTGCAGAATTTCCTGGGCCACCTGTTGGTTGATGGCGTTGTCTTCCACGAGCAGGACCCGGGCTTCCTGAATGTTCCCGGGGAGTGCGCCCGGCTGCGGTCGCGCTTTGGAAGCAACGCCCGCAAGGGTGCTTTTTTTCTCGATGAACAAAGCCATGATGGTGTCCAGAAGGATGGAGCGGTTAAAGGGCTTGAGCAGGAAACCGTCCAGGGAAAGCTGCTCGGCCCGGTGCATGGCTTCATCCTGGCCGTGGGCTGTGAGCATGACCACCTTGGGGACCGGGGCGGGCATGTTCTTGATGCGGGAGGCGAGCTGCATGCCGTCCATTCCGGGCATGCGCCAGTCCGTGATGACCAGTTGATAGGGGTCGTCTTTCTGGACAGCCTGATCAATAAGCTCCAGGGCTTCCATGGCGTCCTCGGCCGTATCTACCCGGAATTCAAAGGCTGTGAGCATCTTCTTCAGCACGATGCGTGAAATATTGTTGTCGTCCACGGCCAGAACGCGGAGGTTGCGCATCTCCGTGGGAGAATCGAGGTAGGGCTTGCTTTCCCCTTTGCTTTGGCGCAAGGGGATTTGAAAACTGAACTGGCTGCCATGCCCGGGTCTGCTGGAAAGGGACATTGTCCCTCCCATAAGTTCCACGATGCGCTTGCAGATGGTCAGGCCCAGTCCTGTGCCACCGAATTGACGGCTGATGGAGCCGTCCGCCTGACTGAAGGGCTTGAAGAGGTGCCCGGCTTGTTCCGGAGTGATGCCGATGCCCGTGTCCCGGACCGTGAATTCCAGCACAACGGTGTCACCCTTGCGTTCCAGCAGATCCACGCTGAGCAGGACTTCGCCTTCATGGGTGAATTTGATGGCGTTGCCCAAAAGATTCAGAAGCACCTGGCCCAGACGGTGCGGGTCGCCCATGAGTTCGTTGGGGACTTCGCTGCGCAGTTGCACCAGCAGGTCCAGCTTTTTTTCCTCGGCGCTGACGCCCACGATATTGATGACGCTGTTGAGTACGTCGTCCAGATGGAATTGCGTGCTTTCCAAAATGAGCTGGCCGGACTCGATTTTGGAAAAATCTAGAACCTCGTTGATGATCCCCAGAAGGGACTTGGCGGAAAGATCGATCTTGCTCAGATAGTCGAATTGTTTGGGGCTCAGTTCGGTTCGCAGCGCCAGATAGGTCATGCCGATGATGGCGTTCATGGGCGTACGAATTTCATGGCTCATGCGGGCCAGGAATTCGCTCTTGGCCAGACTGGCTTCCACAGCGTCCTGACGCGCCTTTTCCAGGTTGTAGCGATTTTGGAAATTGAGTCGCACCAGTTTGGCGCGCATGCCTGCCGCCACAAGGGAAAGGAGCAACGCCCCCAGGAAAAACGAGGTATACTTCTCTACGCTGGCTGCGCGGAATACCGCGTCATTGCGCGGAATGTAGCTGATGAGCTTCCATTGCCGCGCTTCCGGGCTGCGGCGTGTGCCTGCCTTGGGCGGCGCGATGAATACCGTGGAAAAGGTGAACAGGCCCTGCTCGTTGGTGAACTGGCCGTGGTATTGCGGGCGAATTCGCTTCCAGGCATCCGGGAACTGGTTGGCAAAGGTGCGGTGCCGACGTCCTTCAAACATGAAAGCCCATTCATCCGTCGGAGTAGGGCCGATGAAGTAGTGGCCGTCACTGTTGAGCATCAGCGGTTCCGCGCCCACGCGTAGGGCGGTGCGGCGCACGGCGTTGAACAGTTTGATGGCCCGGTAATTGAGCACCAGGGCGCCGTGCACGTTCCCTTCGGTCCCGTAAAGGGCCATGCCCACGCGGAGCATGGGCTTGAGCGGGCGTTCCAACTGTCCGTGTTCAATATTCAGATCCAGCGGGGAAACATAAATCTGCCCCGGCTTCAAGTGGATTGTATCCTGGAAATAGTAACGAAGACGTTTGTCCTGGAGTTTTTCCAGCTCCACCAGACGGGGACTGCCTCCATTGTAATTGACTCGGACCCTTTCCATGCCGTTGGGGTCCAGCAGTCGGAGTTGGTCGTAGCTGTTGCTGATTTGAGCCAGGGCCAGGAACTCGGAGGCGATCAACCGGCGGCAAATTTCGCGATCTTCATGGAGGTCCGTGGTCAGGGTGTAGTGGCTGGCCAGCAATTGCAGATCGTGAAATACGGTGTGCATTTCACGGGAAATGACCTGGGTTACCGATTCCACGGCGTTGTGTTGCTGGCTGAGAATGACCTGTTGTTTATCTTCCAGGTCTTGTTTGTATAGGGCGTACGTGCCGGCAGCGGTGATCAGGGCCAGCCCGAAAAATGTCAGCACGAAACTCTGCGCCGCAGCAATATACGCCCGTTCCTGGTGGCGGGGCATGATGCTCCTTGAAGTGGTTGCAAATGAGTCTTTACAGGAACGATGGTATCATGAGCCCGGGCGGAAGGGTGTTATAATTCCATTTTTTGGCAAGGCGGCTGAGAAATGAAAAGATTGATTTTTCAGCGGGATGACATCGGGAGCGGACAGAAACGGCCCGGTGGGGCCGGGCTGGCGAAACAAAGACGCGAGGGTCAGGCAGGGCATGCCCTAGCCCGGAGTGGAGGGAGCGAAAAGGGCGGGGCCAAACGCGGCCCGGCCCGAGGTCAGTTGGCCTGGTGGTTCCAGCCCAGCCAGTAGAATCCCAGGTCCGAAAGCAGGGTGTTGAAGTTGGAAAAGTCCACGGGTTTGACCAGGTAGCTGTTGGCGTATTGCTTGTAGGCGTGTTCCACGTCGCTGTCCGCCTCGCTGGTGGTCAGGATCACCACGGGGATGGAACGCATCTCTTCGTTGGTTTTGATGGTTTTGAGCACTTCCAGGCCATCGATCTTGGGCAGGCGCAGATCCAAAAGGATCAGTCCGGGCCGCGGGCTGGTCTGCGGGTCTTCATAGGCACCGCGTCGGAAGAGGTAGTCCAGGGCCTCTTCCCCGTCCTGCACATGGCAGATGCGGTTCAACATCTTTTGTTCACGCAGTCCTCTGATGACGAGTTCCGCGTGGGCGTCGTTGTCTTCCACGAGCAGAATGGTCATTGCTTCTCCTGAAACCTCGTCGATGCTCAACATCATGCTGCGCTCCGCGTCTGGCGATAAAAGAACGTGCGCTCCGGTACAAACTGGCGGGCGCACCGATTAGGAAAGCATTGTTCCCCAAGTGCCGAAAAAAAGCAACGGGTGAAGGGAAAAAGTCCGTCCTTGCCCGGCGCGGAAAAACAATGAACCGCTGCCATGCCGGACGCTTTGCAAAAGGGCGCGGCCGGGTGTTGTTTGTTGGGCGGCTGCGCGGTTTTTCGGACTGACGCAGGGGCGCAGCGGCGAGGACTGCGGGTTGCCGTCCGGCAAAGCCTTGGCGGGCCGGCCCCCTGCGGGCACGTTGCAATCCAGTGATGTTTTGGTAGGGTGTCCGGGCTGCGCGGACCGGCGCGGCTCAAACAAGGAAATCCTGTGGTTATGCCCAAATCAAATACAATTCGTGTTGCTTACGTTGTGGGCGGGCTTCCGTTCGGCGGCGTGGAAAATTGGCTCTATGATCTTGGAATCGCGTTTCAGGACGATCCTGACGTGGAAGCGCACATCATCAATGTTTCGGGCACTGGGCGCAAGACCCCGGAATTTTTCGAGGCCGGGCTGAATGTGATCTGCGTCTGCGACAGCAAAAACGCCCTCAAGACGCAACGGCTTTCCACTGTGGGCCGGGTTCGCGCCCAGTTGCGGCGCATTCGTCCGCATATCGTGCATACCCTGCAATTCTCTGGCGACTATTTTGGCCGCTTGGCCGCCCTGGGGCTGGGGTTGCCCGTAATCACCCACATCCGGAACGTGAAGAGCGAACGTACATTTCGTCGCCGGATGATCAACAAGCTGCTTTCCTTTCAAACGGACCTGTACCTCTCCGTGTCCCGGGCCGCGCTTGGCACCATCCGGAAGGAACACAACCTGGCGCATCGGCCCATGCAGGTGCTTTACAATGCGGTGGAGCCTTCCAAATTGAATGTTCCGCCGCATGACTTTTCCGCCATGTTTGGCCTGAACGGTCCGGTGGTGGTGGGCGTGGGGCGGCTCGTGGAGCAGAAGAATTTTGACAAGCTGCTTCAGGCTATGGCTTTGGTGCGCCGCGAGGTGCCGGATGCGGGCCTGGTCATCGTGGGGGACGGCCCCTTGCGCCAGGATCTGGAGCAGCTCAAGGAGCGGCTCGGCCTGGGGGGCAATGCGGTGCTGGCCGGGTATCGCCCTAACAGCGAGGTTCCGCGTTTTTTACGGGCGTCCACGCTGCTGGCCATGCCTTCGGACTATGAGGGGTTGCCCGTCACCCATGTGGAAGCCATGTTTTGCGGACTGCCGGCGGTTATTTCCGACCACGTTCCCTCCATTGAAATCGCGGCGGATTGCTCTCTGGTTTGCTCCACGGAAGTGGAGAGCATTGCGGCCCGGCTTACGGAACTGCTCACCGATCCCGGGCGTTGTCGGCGCATGTCGGCCCGGGCCTGCGAACTGGCCGGGCAGTACACCATGGACAACTACGTGAAGCAGCTCAAGGACGTGTATCGCGGGCTGCTGAAGTGAGCCGCTGGGCCCGGTCCTGGCGGCGCAGCCAGAACCAGTGGGCCAGGGCGATCATGAGCAGGACCGAACCTGTGGCGTTGTAACGGGTGATGTTGTGCGTCACCAGGGAGTTGAAGCCCCACAGGGCCATGAGCGGGGCGTAAAGGGCCAGGGTTTCCCAGTCCCTGCGGCGCAGCAGTCGGAAGACCACGGCAAAGGCCGCAAACCAGATGGGCAGGTTGAGCACGGAAAGGTTGCCGTCGATCATGCCCCGGTACGTGAGGGCCGGAAGGGTTTTGAGGTAGTTCCAGGGGTGGGAGAGGATGCGCTGGGCCGATTCCCGGAACTGAACCTGGTCCGCCACCGGGGCCGGGTATTGCTTTTCCAGTTCGCCGCGGCGGTGCAGGGCGTGGCTGTAATAGCCCTGTTCCCGGATCAGGTTGGCGTAGCGCTCCGGTTCCATGAGCCGGGGCAGCAGGTCGTCGCGCAATTCACTCATGCGCGTCCAGTATAAAAACGAAGCCAGAATCTCGTCGTTGCTCATCATGACGTGCCGGGAGCGCAGGTCCATGGCGATACCGGCGCGCTGGGTGATGAACCCGCGCCCGAACAGGTCCTGGTTGCGCATCTTCCAGGGCATGACCACGGCGGCCATGACCAGGCACATGAGCAGGCCGCCCGCCACGAGCCGGGGAAGGGTCCCGGGCCGCTTGCGAAGCATGAATCCCGTGAAGATCGCGTACAGGGCGCAGGCCGGACCGCAGTACCACCACTGCGCCCGGGTGAGCACGAGCACGCCCAAGAGCAGCCCCGCCGACAAAAACCAGCCCATGCCCCGTGTGCGGATCGCCTTGAAGAAGAGCAGGGCGAATCCCGCGATCATCACCGAGGCGAGTAGTTCCGAATAATAGCGGTTCACGTAGTTGCCCAGGAACGGATTGAGCATCACCAGCACAAAGGCTCCGTACCCCCAGCGGCGGTCCCCGGTGATTCGGGTCATGACCCACAGGGCCATGAACGCGGCACCCAAATAGCAAAGTATCTGGACATATTTGATGGTTTTCAAGGCTGGCGGGCCGTGGTGTTCCTTCAGGCCGGTGGAGTCGTGGTCAAAGAGCCAGGCGTAGTCGCTGTTGCGCAGCTGGGGGACCATTTGCATCACGGCGCTTAAAAACGCGGGGTATACCGGAGGCCGGAATGCGTCCGGTGCCGGAGGAGCGTGGTCCGGGTAGGCGCTTTTGGCGAATATCTGGTGGCGTTGCATGTTGTAGGCGGTGGCGAAGAATTCGCGGGCGTCGCCGCCCACGCCGCTGTCGTCGGCCTTGATGCCGTGCAGCAGTAAAAAAGCCAGGGCCAGGAGCAGGCAAATGACCAGGTGGCGGCGGTCCGGGGCCAGGGAGGCGAGGAAGCGGGGCATGGAATATCCTTATTCGCAGACGTTGGGTTGCGTAGAAATCGTAGCTCGGAACAATATCGCAATATCCACCGGGGGTCGAGAGGGGCGCTTGCTCCCGCCGTGCCGATGGTCTAAGCTGGCGCGCCGAAGCCGGGCGGCAGGATGCTGCCGGGAGTTGTCCGGAGCCGCAGGGTAGGTTCCGCGCACCCCCAAGGCCGCAAAGCTGGCGGCTTTGTTCGTCTTGCCCAGCATCCGCTGATCTGAGATGCCCGGACCCGGCCGCCGGCCCCGAAACGCGGCTCCGGCCGCGAAAGGTATCTGCCGCGACCAACCCTAACCTCACTGGACCGCTGATTCATCATGACCACTTTGTTTATCCAGATCCCCTGTTTTAACGAGGAATCGTCGCTCCCTGTGGCACTGGCGGCACTCCCGCGCGAGGTGCCCGGCGTGGACGAAGTCCGCTGGCTCATCGTGGACGACGGCAGCACGGACAACACCGCGGAGGTGGCCAAGGCCCATGGTGTGGACCATGTGGTGCGGCACACCCGCAACCTCGGGTTGGCCAAGGCGTTCATGACCGGTCTGAACGCCTGTCTGGAGCTGGGGGCGGATATCATCGTGAACACGGATGCGGACAACCAGTATTGCGCGGATTGCATTCAGGATTTGGTGGCGCCCATCGTGGCTCAAGAGGCGGACATGGTAGTGGGGGCCCGGCCCATCACGGACATCGAACATTTTTCTCCGCTCAAAAAGCTGTTGCAGAAGACCGGCTCCTGGGTCATCCGCAAGGTCAGCTCCACGCCGGTGCAGGACGCGCCGAGCGGGTTTCGCGCCTTTTCCCGGCGGGCGGCCATGCGCCTCAACGTGTTCAGCGAATATACCTACACGCTGGAAACCATCATCCAAGCGGGCCAGGCCCGCATGGCCGTGACGTCGGTGCCGGTGCAGGTCAACGACAAGCTGCGCGAATCACGGCTGATGAAGAGCATGTTCTCCTATATCCGCAAGTCCCTTTCCACCACGTTGCGGATTTTTGTAACCTACCGGCCCGTCAAATTTTTTATGACGTTGGGGGGCGTGCTTTTCACACTGGGCGGCGCTTTGTGCCTGCGTTGGCTCGTTCTTTTTTTCATGGGCACGGATCGAGCCCATGTACCCAGCCTGGTGCTGGCCGCCATTTTGCTGCTGTCCGGGTTTGTCTGTGTTTCCATGGGCGTGCTGGGGGAGCTTTCCGCCGTGAACCGCAAGCTGCTGGAAGATGTGCGCCAGCGGGTCATGCGCCTGGAATTGGACGGGGTCAAATCCCGCGAGACCACGGACGAAAAACCTTGATGGTCAGCCTATGAGTCGTCCCTCGGAGCAGAAACGTCGCGTGGTGAAGCAAGCCGGGCTGCGGCCCAAACCGCAACCCGGCCCGCAGGGAACCGCGGAGCAGCGGGCCGTGGCCCAGCAGATGCCGAGGAAAAAAGGCCTGGGAGCCGCGCCCTCAAAGCGTGACCTCAAGGCCGGACTGTATGACCGGCAGTGGCTTTGGGGCCCGGTCCAGGGAATGTTTCTGGGGCGGACCACGGACCCTGTGGCCCGAGAGGCCGCTGCATCGGGTGGAGTGCTTACGGCCACGCTTTGCGGCCTGTTCGAGCGGGGCGAGGTGGACGCGGTGCTGGCCGTGGGACTGGACCCCAAGGAACCGGCCCAGCCTCGCTATCTGGTGCTGGCGTCGGCGCAGGCCGTGCTGGCGCATGCGGGATCCGTGTACAGCTACATTCCGGCAACGGAGCTGCGCCGGGCCGTACGCGAGGCGGAAATGGCGGGCCATACCCGGTTGGCCGTGGTCTGCCAGCCCTGTCTGGTGCCGGTGGTGCGGCGTTGGCAGGTCCGGGGGGATTACGGCATCCAGGCCGTGCTCAGTTTTTTTTGCGGCTGGAACATGACCTACAATGCCACGGAGTATTTGCTGGGCAAGGCCGGAATCCGGCCGGAAGAGGTGCGCAATCTGGGTTACCGTCGCGGTCCCTGGCCTGGCGGCTTCGGCGTTACGGCTCGGGACGGGCGCGAGGTGCGCTTTGGCAAGGAAAGCTACGAGCTGGTAAACATGATGTTTTTGCGGCCCGGTTGCGCCCGATGCGCCTATTATATGGGGGAGGGGGCGGATCTCGTCTGCGGCGATGCCTGGCTTCGCAACCAGCCCGATCTGACCTCCCTGCTCGCCCGCACCGAGCGTGGAATGGAGTTGCTGGAGGGCGTGCGTTCCCGGGAACGGGTGGAACTTTTCCACTTGGAGGAGGAGACCCTGCTGCGTATGCACTGGCACAACCTGCGCTACAAAAAGTACGGCATGAGTCCGGGCATGCAACGGCTGACCCGCTGGTTCGGCAGACCGTGGGTACAGCGCATGGCTCCGTTTCGGCTGCTTTCCCTGGCCTCGCGCTGGCGACGCGCCTTGAAGATGGGCGTGGACCTCGAACGCCTGGAGCCCGTGGAGGGGCCGCTTGTCTAACCGCGTCAAGCTCGTGCTGGCCGCGGCAGGCAGTGCGGCCGTGCTGGTGGCGCTGTATTCCCTGGTGGATTTGGGGGCGGTTGTCCGCACCCTGGCCGCTGCGGATTCACTCTGGCTGGGCGTGTATCTGGGGTTGTTTCTGCCGCAGGTGGCCCTGGCCGGGTGGCGTTGGCAGCACATTGCCGGTTCATTTGGCGGAGTACGGCTCGGATACGGGCGGGCCCTTGGCCAGACCCTGGGGGGGTACAGCGCCAATCTGGCCATCCCGGGCAAGATGGGGGAAATGGTCAAGGGGCTTTGGCTGTTTGTGGAAGGGCGGAGGTTTCTGCCTTTTTTTCTCGTTGTGTTGGAAAAACTTCTGGACCTGCTGGCCACTCTGGCTCTTCTGACCCTGGCCTTGTGTTGGATTTTGCCTGCTCCGCAGTATCAGTCCCGGACCATGATCCTGGGACTGCTGCTGCCGTTGCTGGTCTGCTGGGCCATCGGCCTGTTGCTGCTTCGGCGCATTGATCTGCCCGTGCGCTGGCTTAACCGGCTGGTGTTTCGGGAGGATGAACGACGATTGAAAACCACCTGGCAACAGGTCTGGGCGCGCAAGGCGGACCTGCTGCGTGTGGGCGGCTTGTCCCTGGTCCTTTGGGCAGTACAGGTGTTGCAGTTTTGGTGCATGTTTCGGGCGTTGGGTGCCCGGATTCCTCTGGACGAATTGTATGCAGGGGCACCGCTGGCATTACTGGCCGGAATCCTGCCGCTGACCACGGCCGGTATCGGCTCCCGGGACGCGGCATTGCTCTGGTGGTTCGGTCCGGCCTTGGGTATGGAAACGGCGCTGGCCGTGGGGGTGTTGTCCCTGGCGCGGGTGGTTTTGCCGGGAGTGGTCGGATTGCCGTGTTTTTGGCGGGAAATGAGAAGACGCCCCCTGGGGAGGCCAAGCCATGGCGGAGCAAGCAACCGCGGATCAAATGAGCATGAATCAGGCGACTGAACAGGCAACAGCGTTGCGGGACGGACTTTGGAGCGTGCTGCGGCTTCAGGTGCCGCGCATTCTCACGCAAATGGAGCGGGATCCGGATTCCCCGTGGACCGGGTGTTTTGATCGCGATTTTTGGCATTACAAAATGCGGGATTTCTCCTCCATGATTTTACAACAAGGGCTGTTGGTGCTGGATGCGGCCCGGGGGTTGGATTTGCCCGGGAATCTCTTGCACAATGCCCCTGCCGTGGAAGCGTGGATTGAAGGCGGATTGCGTTTTTGGGCCCGGGCACAGCGGAGCAGTGGGGGATTCGATGAATATTATCCCCGGGAGGACGGCTATCCGCCCGCAGCGTTCAGCCTCTACGCCGTGTGCCTTTTGGTCCGCAGGCGAGAGGCGGCGCCGGCTCCGGAAGTGCTGGCCGCCATGCAGCGCTGCGCTGACTGGCTGGTGGCGCATCCGGAACGCAAGGCCCTGAATCAGGAGGCTGCCGGTCTCAGCGCCCTGGCTCTGGCCGCCCGCATTCCTGGCCTGCGGGTAGACCCGGACCGGCTGGAACAACGGCTCACGGAATTTTTCGCGGCGCAAAGTCCGGAAGGATGGTTCCCGGAGTACGGTGGACCGGATTTGGGCTACCTCTGTGTGACCATTGACTGCCTGTGGGATTATTATACGGCCACCGGAGATGAGCGGGCTTTCGAGTCCATGCGCCGGGCCGCCCGGTTCATTTCCTGGATGTTGGCCCCGGGCGGGCGGGTGCCCGTAATGGTCAATTCCCGGAACACGGACTATCTGACGCCGTACGGCTTGGCGCGTTTAGCCGCCAGCGACGCCGTGGCCTCGGCCGTGGTGCGGGCCATGCTGGAACGGGTCCGCGAGCCGGATCATTATCAGCACGCCACAGATGACCGCTACAGCTGCCATTATTTGCAATCCTCCCATTTTCGCGCCCTGGCGCATTTGCCGGAAATGACGGCACCGGCCCCTTTGCCCTGGGAGCTGTCTGGGGAGCGCGTCTTTCCGCAGGCCGGGATTTTTGTCCGCCACAGCGACGGGGAGAGCCTGTTTTTTGCGGGGCACAAGGGGGGCGTTACTTATCGCATCCATGCCGACGGCGTGGTGTATGCCGACTTTGGCTGGCGCGCCCGTTGCCGGGGCAAAATCGCGGCCACTCATTGGCAGGGAGAGCAGTGGCGCATGGAGGTGGAGCGTCGCGACCAGGAAACCGTGGTCCGCACCCGTGGACCCGTGGCGGTGCGCGGATTTTTTGCCAGCACGCCGTTGCGCCATGCCGTGCTGCGGCTGCTCAGTTTTTGCTTTGGCAACCGTTTGATCCCTTTTCTGAAAGAAAAAATGATCTTTCGCGGGCATGGTTCCGCTTTATTTTTCGAACGCTGCCTGCGGCTTGAAAACGGCTATACCCTGGAAGACCGCATCTCGGGCAGACAGGCCGCCAGCCTGGATTGGACGGCGGCCCCCCATGCCAGCCTGCGGCACGTGGCCAGTGCGGCCCGCTTCTGTGCGGAGGAACTCCGGCCAGCGTCGCAAAGACGATTGCGCCCCGAATCCGGGGAGATGCATGGGGCTTTTGAGATAAAATAAGTATTATCAACGTGTTAAGCTGTTTCTTGCCATTTGGTTTGAATCTGCATAGGTTGCGGCACTGCACGGCGCTTCACATCATCATGTCGCTGGTCTTCACATTCCCCAACCCGCAGAGCGGAAGGCTTTATGAGCAAAAAGAAATATAAAGAAATTGAAGGCGATATAAAACTGCATCACTTCAGCAACCGTCATTTGATCTGGCGGTCGTTCGGGTATTTTAAACCCCACCTCTGGAAAGTGATCGTTGCCTCCTTGTCCGCTGCCGTGGTTTCCGCCACCAATGGCGGAGTGGCCTACCTCGTCAAACCGGCCATTGATGAAATTTTCGTGAACAAAGACGTGGACGCCCTGAAGCTGATTCCGGTTTTGTTTATCGGAGTGATGCTGCTCAAGGGGATCACCAGGTTCCTGCAAGTGTATCTGATGAACACCACCAACCTCCGGGTGGCCAAGACATTGCGGGACCATTCCTACGCCAAGGTGGTGCGGCTGCCCATGCGCTTTTTTGAGGAAAGCCGCGTCGGGCTGCTCATGTCCCGTGTGCTGGGCGACGTTGGCGGGGTGGGCGGCACCGTGCCTGCCCTGATCATGATCGTCCGGGAAACCCTGACCGTGATCGGGTTGATCGGTGTGGTGCTCTGGCAGGATGCCTACCTGGCTTTTTGGGCCCTCCTGGTTTTGCCGCTGGCCGTGTACCCGTTTTTTTACTTTGGGAACAAGCTGCGCCGCATCGGGCGGGAAAGCCGCGTGCGGGCCTCCACCATCAATACGCTGGTGCAGGAGAGCTTCAGCGGTATTCGGGTGGTCAAGGCCTTTGCCAACGAAGAGGCGGAGAACAAACGCTTTGTCCGTCAAAGCGCGGACCTGGTTCGCATTGCCCTGCGCGGGGTGCTTGCTTCGGAACTGTCGTCGCGATTCATGGAGTTGATCGGCGCATTTGGTGCCGGGCTGGTGATCTGGTACGGCGGTATGCAGGTCATTGAGGGACATTCCACGCCGGGAACATTCTTTTCGTTCATGGCAGCCATTATCATGCTCTATGATCCTATCAAAAAGATCAATACCAGTTACCAGGATCTGCAAAAAGCCCTGGCCAGTGCGGAACGCGCCTTTGACCTGCTGGATTCTCCCGAGATCATCCCGGAAGACGGCGGTACGCTTCAGGTGGAGCAGCCCTTTCAGCGTCTGGAGATTCAGGACGTCCGGTTTTTCTATCCCGGCACCACGGTTCCGGCGCTGGACGGCGTGAGCCTGGAAATTCGCCAAGGGGAGCGTGTAGCCATCGTGGGTCCCTCTGGTTCGGGAAAGACCACATTGGCCAACCTGCTACCCAGGTTTTACGATGTGCAGGAAGGGGCCATTCTGCTCAATGGCAAACCGCTTTCTGACTATACGCTGGAGAGCCTGCGGCTGACCATGGGAATCGTGTCTCAAGACACGTTCCTGTTCAATATGACCATCCGGGAAAACATTGGCTATGTTCGGGGCGAGCATACCCAAGAGGATATTGAACGTGCGGCGCGGGCCGCCTATGCGCATGAATTCATCCTGGAACTTCCCGAAGGGTACGATACCGTGGTGGGCGAACGGGGAACCAAACTGTCCGGTGGTCAAAAGCAACGCATCACCATTGCCCGGGCTCTGCTCAAGAACCCGCCGCTGATGATTCTGGACGAGGCCACCAGCGCGCTGGATACCGAGTCCGAGCGCATCGTACAGAAAGCCCTGGAAAATTTGATGGCAGATCGTACCAGCATTGTCATTGCGCACCGGCTTTCCACGATTTTGAACGCCCATCTCATCGTGGTCATGGAGCATGGCCGCATCGTGGGCCAGGGCCGCCACCAGCAATTATTGCGAACCTGCCCATTGTACCAAAAGCTCTATGAAATGCAGTTCGAAGGATAAGGTAGGAGTTCTCCTCTACTTCCGGTGGCGTAAAAATTACGGATAGCGATTTTGGGAGAAGAAATGCTGTATTTTATTTTGTCCTTTGCTTTCGTATTTTTTATTGCTTCTTTTTTTGCTTATCGCGGCGCGAAGGATTTTTTTAAAAAATATAAGCATAGCAGGATGAGCGTCGGCGGTGAATTTTTGTTTTTAGCGGATACGTACCGCGGATCAAAACTAAAGCCCAATATTTCCTTTGAGCAGCAGCTGGAACAGACTGCAATGCGGCTGTTTACCAATGACCAGGGGGAACGTGTGGCAAAGCCTGGCATGAAAGCGGAGCAAAAGCCTTATGTCCTGCTTGGAGACTCTTTTGCCATGGGGTCTGGAGCGGACTACGACGTATCCTTTGGGGGCCAGTTGGCCACAAGGTATGGGATCCCCATTGCCAATCTTGGAGTGGGAACATACAGCCTGCTGCAGGTGGTCAGGCATTTTGAAGTAATGGTTCCATTGTATAAGCCCAAAGTCGCTGTCTTTGTTTACAATCACGGCATGGTGAATCGTTGCTTCAAAACAAACGCATTTATGAAAGGATTGGGGAGACGCCCGGTATTCGTGCGCCGAAGAAAAGATCAGAAGATCATTTTGCATGAAAACAGGCTGCCCTTGCCCCCTTGGGTGATTGAAAGGATTCACCGCCTCCGTGGTATTCTTATTGGTAATCCAAATTTTGATTTTTCGTACGTCGCTAATTACGTGCAGCTGGCCCTGTTGATGAAAGGCATTAAGAAGGTTCGCTCCCTTCTGCACAAGCTGTGTGATCCCCGCTTCAGATATATTGATGACCATGAGCATTATGACAATTCCCTGCGGGAATATGTGCTTCGCACATGTCTGAATCAGCTTGCTGATGTTGCGGAAAAAAGTGGCTGTACTGTGCTTGTCTACCATATGTTTGAGTATACCTAAATCGAGCGGAGGGGGCCCATTGAAGCCTTCCTCGGCAGAAACCGGGAGAAGATTGACTCCAAAAATGGTGCGATGGGGACAGCTTGATCGCTGAAGCGTGATAATGCTGCTCGTTTCGG
>JAQVYA010000161.1 GCA_028708865.1 Desulfovibrio sp.
CCCCGCATCAACAAAGGACACTTGCCATGCCTGACCAAGCACGTTCATTCCCGGTTTTTCTCGCCACACTGGGGCCGGTAGGCCGTATTCCCATGGCTCCCGGAACCTGGGGATCAGCGGCCGCGGTTCTGCTTGCGCCCTTCCTTTTTGCCCCCCTGCCACTCTGGGGACGCGCCTCCCTTCTACTACTGGTGCTGGCTGTCGGCGTCTGGGCAGCAGGCCGGGCCGAAGTCGTTCTGGAGCAAAAGGATCCGGGCTGTGTGGTCATTGATGAGCTGCTGGGCCAATGGACCGCCCTGCTTCCCTTGACAGTCCCCACCATCGTGCATTTCCCGCGTCTTTGGGAATATGCCCTGGCATTCGTACTGTTCCGATTCTTCGACATTCTGAAACCATTTCCCATCCGCCGGGTGGAACGACTCTTCCCGGGTGGATTCGGGGTCATGCTGGATGACCTGGTGGCCGGTATTTACGCCGCTTTTTGTCTATTGCTCATCCCCAAAGGACTGGAATTAATCGGTTATCCATTGCCATAATTTTTTTATCAAGTCCGGGTCGCCCACCTTGGTACAACGCCCTCAAAAATAAAACGCCGCACTCCGGAGGAGTACGGCGTTTTGTTATATCAACATAATGGGCAGGACAGCTGTCTATTGAAAGACGCGAAACTGATCCCGTCGATTCTTGGCCCAGGCCTGCTCATTGCTGCCCGGATCAAGAGGATTTTCTTCGCCAAAGCTGACAATGGAAAGCCTGTCCGGTGATACACCTAAAATAACAAGATAGTCATAAGCGGCGCGGGCCCGTCGTTCCCCAAGCGCCAAGTTGTATTCCACGGTCCCCCGTTCGTCGCAATAGCCTTCAATCACCATGGTCAGGTCCCGAAACTGTTTCAAGACATCAGCCTTGGATTGAAGAATATCCCGGCTTTCCGGGGTGAGCTCGTTGGAGTCAAAAGCAAAAAAGATTATCTCAGTCAGGTCCTGTACGGCCTTAGCTTTCCGCTGGGCCAACAGTTCTTCCTCAGTGGGGCCCTGCTGCTGGGCAGGCTGCTGCTCACCCCAATCCACAGGTTCTTCCACGACCTCAACCTTGGTGGCCCCCGGGGGCATGGTTTCGGTCCGTTTCTTGCCGCACCCGGCAAGCAAGGCTGCGGTAACGCTCAAAACAAGCACCATGATCAACATACGTTTCGCCGTCATATCCTCTCCTTGACGCTGCCGCCCTGCCGCGGGTTGCTTACCTGCAAAAGAACCGAACACGGTTTTTCAAACGCTTACAAAGTTGTACATTCTCCACAACAAAAATCAAGCCCTGCAAAGCATAGCTCCAGGTCTTAGTACCGAATGCGGGACGTATCCCAGGAAGGTGCGGTGGCTTCCAAATTGCCTGTGGGCACCAGCTTGGGTTCATCTGCATGTCGAGTCGTGAGATAAATCTGGTACTTGCCGCTCCGACTGGAGGAAAATGCAATGAAATAGCCGTCCGGACCAAAAGCAGGTTCCTCGTCATTTCCCGGACCAAAAGTGATCTGGCGTTCCTGTCCGGTCATCAGGTCATGGACGAAAATGCGGTGATTGCCGTTCATTTGTCGTGAGAAGGCCACATACCGCCCGTCCGGGCTCAAGCAGGGGCTGGTGTTGTACTTCCCGTCATAAGTCACCCGTCGAACTTCCCCGGTAAGCATTTCCTTGAGGAAAATATGCGGGTTGCCCCGCCTGTCCGACACAAAGGCCATGCGGACGCCGTTGTGGTCGAAACTGGGAGAAACGTCAATGGACCGACTGGACGCCAAGGTTTCCTGGACCTGAAATGCCCTGTTCAACCGGTAAATGTCGGGCCGCCCCTTGATGGAAAGGGTGACTGCCATGTCTCCATCAGGCAAAAAATCCGGGCCGATGACTGTATATCCGGGGAACGAACGCATCCGGGTCTTGCCGGTATTTTTATCCCAAATGCCCAGGCTGTGGGATTTTTCCCCCACATGGGTAAACACGATGCGTCGCCCCTCGTTATCCCATTCCGGACTCAGGTTGATACCGCCCTGCCGGGTGGCCTGCTTCATATCCCGCCCTTGCGGGCTGACCGTAAATATCTCCCGCCCTGTGGAAACCTTGCCGACAAAAGCCAGATCCGAATTGAAAAATCCGCTCCGTCCAGTCAGCGCCCGCATGAACGCCCCGCAAAAAGCATCCGCGGCCAGGGGCGCCTTGGGCTTGTCCAGACCTGGGTAGGCCTTGCCCACCAAGCGTCGACCACTCAGGGTATCATACGCCCGACCCTGCAAGTCATTGTCTTGCCAGCCCATGGTGATGATCATGTCAACCTTTGCCAGGCGCAAAGGCTTCAGATCGATCTCCTCGATTTTGACGCCAGTGGATGGATCGCCGCCCAACAGGCTGCCCACGTCCACCAGCTCGATAAAAGGTAAAAATGACAAATCCTGGCGCACGGCCTGTTCAAAATCCGCGGCCAACTCCGGTAATGGATTCCCGTCCAGACTACGAGGCGGCAAAATCACCAAATTCAGCTTGCTTTGACCCGGCCCGAAAATATCGACGCTCACCCCGGTCCCTGCCTGAGCGTGCGCCATGGGCAATGCGGCATAAAAGTTCACCAGAAGCATCAAAACGGCCAAACAACAACCACGCATATAATTCTGCTTTGTCTGCTTCATAAAAAGCGACCTTATCGTTCCATCGGATTGAAATTGATAATAATGATACGCAATTTTTCCTGAGGAGGAGCAGGGACGGATTCCGTATCCGCCACGGCGCGCAGAACGGAATCATCGTAACTTTCCCGCCCCGAAGAACCGACCAGCCGGTATCTGGAAATCACACCGTCCGGAGCGATGGTAACCTCGACGGACGCCTGGAGCGACTCCTCTGCACCGTAAGCCGGGTAGGACCAGTTTTTCTTAATAGTCTGGGCCACAATATCAAGGTAGACGGCTGCCAGTCCAGACCCGGCCCCTATGTTCCCGGATCCGGAGCCATCGCCGGACCCCACCTCGTAAATATCTCCCACATCGCGGGAAAGGGCTGCCAGTTCATCCGCAAGTGCTTTTTGCTCCTGCTGCTTGCGAGCCCTTTCCGCCCGGGCGCGTTTTTGGGCCGGGGTCAATTCCGGTTTAGGCTTGGGCTTGGGTTCAGGTTTAGGTTCCGATTCGGATTTAGGCTTGGGCGCCACCTTCTTTTCGGGTTCCAGGGCTGGCTTTGTCTTCTCGGGCTCTGGTTTCTCTTCCGGCTTTGACTCTTGTTCGGGCTTTTCTTCTGCCTTGACGCTGATTTCCTTTTTCGGCTTCGGATCGACCACCTTTTCCGGTTCCGGCATGGCGGGAATTGGCTCGGACTCGGGCGGCGTTGAAGCCGCTTCAGACTCAACCACTGATTCCGCTTCAGGGGGTACCGGCTCTGGGGCTACCGATTCTGGAACAGATTCAACCGCGGGCTGCTGGGGCTCGCGTGGAGGCAAAGGAGCGGCAGGAGGGGGATTAGGAGCTTCGCCTGGAGACTGCAAGGCCACCAGATTGACTTTATAGGAAGGCAGACTCAGGTCGGCCCTAGGGCCGGACCACTGGGGCGACAGGACCAACAAAAGCACCAAAGCCACATGCAACAGCAGTGAAAGAAGTACTCCGATATTATACATAATACGCCCAAGCAAGGCAGACCGCAACGCCGGTCATCTGGCCCGGCCATCCTCGCGACGATCCTTAGGCTGCTCCGCCACCACGCCCAACGATTCGATCCCGGCGGCCTTGGCTTCGCCCATGACCTCCACCACGAGACCGTATGGCACGGCTTTGTCCGCCCGCAAAAAAAGCTGCTTATTCTGTTCCGTGACGTGCTTTGTCAGCATGCCCTGAAGTTGCTCTAACTCCACGGCATACTCGTCCAAAAAAATATTCCCGTCCGCGTCCACGCTGAGCACGAGGTGATCCTTGTCCTGAGGCAAATTGCGAACCGCCTTGGTCTGCGGCAGCTCCACATCCACTCCCTGGGTAAGCATGGGCGCGGTGATCATAAAGATGATCAGCAGCACCAACATCACGTCCACAAAAGGAGTAACGTTGATTTCTGCAAGCAGGCCGTCGTTGTCTCCGCCGGAAAGCATGGCCATACTATTCCTCCATGCCGTTGCGGCGCGACTTGGAGCTCGCCCAAGAGACCTCACGCTCGACACGGTTCAAGAATGCCCCGGCAAAGTTGATCATCTCCCCCTGCACTTCGGAAAGCACACTTCGAAAATAGTTGTAGGCAATGGTGGCCGGAATGGCGACGGCAAGACCGATGGCCGTGGCCACCAAGGCTTCGGAAATCCCGGGAGCCACGGTGGTCAATGCAGCGGATTCCTGCCTGCCTATTTCATGAAATGCGTCCATAATACCCCACACCGTGCCGAACAGCCCAATAAACGGGGCCGCATTGGCACAGGTGGCCAAAAAAGGAAGCTGACTGGACAGCCGTTTCAATTCGGCCGTGATGCCCTGCCGCAGCATTCGACGCAGGGTGTCTTTGACCAGGGCGCGCTTGCGGTCGCGTTCGATCTCGGCCCGCTCCAGGCTGCGAAATTCACGCACAGCCTTGGTGCTCAACAGCGTCAGCGGAGAATCCGGGGTGTGCCCCAACTCCTGAAGGCCTGAAGCCAGGTCCCCGGCACGTAAAAACGATTCATACCCCTCGCTGACACGCTTCTTGGCGCGATTCACGCTTACCAGCTTGGTAAAAATAATGGTCCAGCTCCACAAAGACATGAACAGGAGAAAACCCAGAACGCATTTGACCACAATGGTAGCGTTCATGAGCATGGTCAGTATTCCGGTTTCGGGCATCAGTTCGGTCATGCTCGCTCCCTTACGCATCCCCGGCAAGGCGCCGGCATGCTGTGCAAACGTATGATAACGCCGTATGGCGCGGACGGAAATGCCCGCTCAGCGTTGGAGAATCCGTTGGACGATCTCCCGGGAATTGGCCTCGGCCCGGGCAAACTCTTCTTCCGTCAATCCGGCACCCAGGGCCACGGCCCGGCGCATTTCGCGGGAGACCAGATCACCAGGGGCGTGGGCGTCGTTGTCGATGACCAGCCGGGCTCCATGCTGGCGGGCCAAAGCGGCTACACGGCCATTGGTAAGACTGTGCCCTCCTCGAGTGGTGATCTCAAGGGCCACGCCCTTTTCTGCGGCCAACGCCACTTCCTGTTCGGTGATCAGCCCCGGATGGGCCAGAATATCCACACCCGCTTCAATGGCCGCCAAATTGGTGCCCTGGGTCACAGGCTCCACCACGGTTTCGCCATGCACCACCACGATCTCCGCTCCCATGGCCCGGGCTTTTTCCGTATATTCGCCGATAAGTCCGGGCGGCATGTGCGTCAATTCAACCCCCACCAGCACGGTCATGTCCAAAAAATGTCCCAGACGGGTCATTTTCGACACCTGCTCGATGTTGAACTGCATATTGGCCGCGTCGGCATGGTCCGTAATGGCCAAGGCTTCATATCCGGCATGCCGGGCCCGCCGGATCAGTTCCGCGGGAATGAGCTGGCCGTCGCTGAAGGTGGAATGGGTATGTAAATCAATCATAGGCAGTCACATCTTGTACTTGAAATCGTCCGCAGACAACTTTTCCAATTCTTCGTTCCATTGCTCGGCCTCTTCGGTCTGTAACACGGCGTACCGACTCTCTCCGGAGGCGATGCCAGCCTGTTCCAGCACGGCAGCGGAGGCGAACACCGGGGCCTCGGCCCGGACCGCTAAAGCAATAGCGTCCGATGGACGGCTGTCCACACGCCGCTCCCCGCTCTGTCCATCAAGCACCAACTCGGCAAAATAGGTACCCTCCTCCATATCCGTTATCTCCACCCGAACCACGTCCGCATCCAGTCCGGCAATGACGGAAAGCAGCAGATCATGGGTCATGGGGCGGGGAAAGGCCACT